>DEIH01000098.1:0-5663 GCA_002352375.1 Spirochaeta sp. UBA2779
ATATTTGATCATAATTTTTTCAAGCCCTACCGGGTGGCCCATAAGGAAAAACGTCATTTAAGACATGTCGAGGTGGCTGGGTTGGATCGGGAGTATCTGGAACAAGAAGTGAGTGGATTCTTTACCCAGAGGTATTTCTGGAGAAAGGATCATCCAATGGAGAAATCAGCTGTGAAGACATTGAATCGGGAGTGGGTAACTCCGTTGAAGAAGAAAAAAGAAGTGGTGAGAAAGCACCTGTCAGCTTAAGAGGGTAAAAAGGGGTTTACTTTGTGACAAGGTGGGGGACACTTGCTAACGATTAGAGCTCTTCCGGGGGCAGTAGAGAAGATCCAGGATGTCCCTCCAATGAGAATAAATCCAGAAGAACCGGGTATTCCTGGAGGATACGCCCATATTCTTCCAGAAGGCTGAGCCTGGATTCCCGGGCATCTTCCCGCCTGATGGCACTGTCCTCCACTTCGCTCATGGCACTTTGTCTTTTGTTCATCAGGTCGATTGCAAGTCTGCGAGCTTCGGCATACAGGGCCGGGTCGGGGTATGTCCAATTGTTTACGGCAGTATCTACGACTATGAAATTGCTGTCAATTTCACCGGCTCTAACTCTAATGGCATCTTCCAGCCCATCTATTCTACCTCCAAAGGTTTCATCGGGACTTGCTCCTACTTCGGATGATACAAGATTGATCATTTCACTGTTCAGCCGGGCCTCAAAATCGCTGTAGTAGGAATCTAATCCCGAACTGAGAAGTCCGCCGGAAACCAGAGATGGGAGTGCTTCGGGATTTAAGCGGTAGAGGATTTTAACCTTAATATTCCAATCAAAGTTAATATCTTCTCCGGTTATAGATGCATAGAAATCTCCCGAGGGAAGTTTTCCGCTTTTATCAATGGTATAAGTTCGTGTATCCAGATTGAAAATATGGAGGGAAAGATTTGTCGGGAGAAGGGCCTGCCAGCGCCAGGCAAACTCTCCATTCTTCAGGGGCTTTGATTCATAACCGTTGGATTTTGTATAAATTACAGCGTAATCCCCCTCTCCAAGACTGAACTGAACCCAGCCGAACCAGAATACCGCCCCGGCGGCAGCAAGAATGATAATCAGTGAGAGGAAGAAATTCACGGCTTTATGTTTTTTACGTGTTTTCTTTTTAACTTCAGTTTTCATTTCATTTTTTTTAGCCATGGTTTTACCTCTTATCGGGCTATCAGCTTTTCAAGCTGATTAAGCTCTTTTATTATCATATCAGGTTTGACTTTTACCCTTTTATCCCCTTCCCGGAGCTTTAGAGAACGACGGTCTCCGGCGAAAAGGGCCGTTTTACAGCCGGCAGCCGATGCGGTGTTCACATCGTTGAGCATATCATTGCCCACGTACAGTACCTGGGAGGGCTGTATTCCGAACTTTGACAGCCTGTCCAGAGGTTCTCTGAATATCTCTTTCGAGGGCTTGGCCCTAAGCATCACATATGACCACGCACAAAGATCTGTTTCGAAACCGATCTGCTCCAGGGTTTTCTCTGTCAGGGCTTCTATGATGAGAGGTGTATAAAACTGAGCATTGGAAACAATACCGATGTGTAACCCTGATGCCTTGAGACTCCGGATAATTTCAGGGAAACCGGGCATCGGCCATACAGGATTGACTGAGAGTTCATGTCGGAGTGACAGGAGGTCAACAGGCTTATCTTCAGGATTTTCAAACAGAGAACCTTCTTTCCAGAGTTCCTTTAACACTTTTCTCCAGATATCCCTTATCTCCACTTCGGGATAATCAACACCCTCAAGGTTCTTTTTTTTATGAAAAATACTGATATTCCGGTTCAGTTTTTCCGGAATAACCTCAACGCAACCTTTAAAATACGGTTCAAAACCACTTTCTTTGAGGATCCTGTCCATATCAAGAGTGTCACGCTGAACCGAGGAGAGACTGATATCTCCTGTTCCTGAAATCAGCAGAGTGCCGTAGATATCGAACAATACCGCTTTGATATCTGCCGGAATATTCAGATTAACGGAGAAATCCGGAGGTATGGGCAGTAATGCAGTGAGCGTCTTTCTGATTATGAAATCATGATTATCGATCATCAGGTTATGATAGTCCCTTGCATCCTCTGAGGGCAAGCAATACCCGAAACTTGTACCCTTAAAGAGCCCTCGAATCTTCCCGGTTTTGATATTATTTGACAGGGCAATTGAATCATGTGAAATATCGACTTTGAAGGGGAAATCCTCTATAGTGTCTCCATGGCAAAGGGTTCCTTCCGGCTGCGGCGTATCTGGTTACCGAGTTTTTACGGTAGACTCACTTTTCTTCTGTTCATGCTTTCCCTGCTGACACTGTATTTTTATATTGTTGGAAATTCTCAAGGGTTTGCCGACAATACACTGCTTTTTCTCTTTAGCGTTGAGTCCTGGACCTTGGCTCTTTGCGCTTTGAGCGGGGTGTTTTCAACAATCAGTTATGCGGCAACCCTGTCGATGCATAGAAAACTACAGTTAGACCGGATTATTTTTTCTGCAGCCGCTTCGGTTTTCAGTGTTTTTCTATATCTTTTGATGGCTATCCTGCAGGCCTTTATGGATTCCTACGGCTCCTGACAAGCTTCTGAAAATTATGAACTGAGGGCTGCCAGGTTAATCCCTGCAGCCCAGATGAGCCAGAACAGGATAAAACTGACAGGTATTCCGACATTCAGTATGGCGGCGGCCCGGTTTCTGTCGTAACCCCATTTAACGGCAAAGGGTATAACTGCCAGACCAACAGGCATAATCATTGCGGCTGATATTGTAATCCTATTTTCAAGGGATATCGGTAAAAACAGTAATACCAGGGCCCCGGCGGCGATACCGAAGGTGTAACGGAGAGCTAGGGGGGGGAGTATGGTCTTCCAGGTACCTGGTGGAAATTTAAAGCGCAGCAATATGCCAAGTGCCAACAGGGAAACACCGCGGTTCATTGCCGCTGGAACTTCTAATAGTTTCATCAGGGTTCCATCCAGGCGAATACCGATAATGTTCATCAAAACGGCTAATATGTAGACGATAAAGGGGATCGAACCGAAAAACATCCTGAGAATACCCCGGATACCGATGCTCCCCTTTCCCCTGAGGGGGGAATAATACCAGGCCAGATACCAGGATAATCCGAAAATAGCAAAGGCATTTCCGATATCAAATAGAGCAAAACGTGCAATTCCCGCTGAACCGTAAAGCCCCATCACCATGGGCATGGCGAACAGTCCTATGTTGTATCCTGATGAGGACATCATGGAGAGTCCTTTATCAGTACGGGGCAGCCGGCGGAAGAAAAAAAGGCCTAAAAGAACTACAAATCCCGGCAGTATAAATCCGAAAAAAGGAAGCAGTATATTCGAGGTTTCAATAGGAACCCAGGGGAGGTTCAAGAGTATTATAGATGGCAAGGTAATATTCAGGGCTACTTTGGCCAGTACTTCTCCGTCATTTTCTTTCAGAACAGCCAGGCGTTTAAGAAGGTAACCGAGAATAATAATTGAGGCTGATATGATAAATGGTTCGTTTGCCGATAGAATGCCCATCAGAAAAATCTGGAGTGGAGATTCTTCAGGGCCGCATCGGATTTTTCTGAAGGTACCACCAGGGAGAGATTCACCTCGGATGCTCCTAATGAAATCATGCGGACAGGTATGTCGTTAAGAGCACTGAAGGCCTTTGCTGGAAAAGAAGGATTTTTCCATAAATCCCTACCTACCATACATATAATGGACAAGCCATTTTCCACCGAAACCTCTCCCAGGGCTTCCAGTTTTTTCAGTATCCCAGGTAGAGATTCGGTTTTTTCTATGGTAACAGAGACGGATACCTCACTTGTGGTAACAAGGTCGACAGGAGTTTCCGCGGCATCAAATATGGCGAATATACGCCGGAGAAATCCGTGGGCTTCCAGCATTCTTGAAGATGCGATATTAACAACTGTGATGCCTTTTTTTACCGAAATGGCTTTCAGCCCGGGGGAGCCGGCATTGGCGGCGATTCTGGTTCCTTCACGTTCAGGTGAACCGGTGTCCTTTACCAGAACGGGGATTCCTTTGGCTACAGCCGGTTGTATGGTTGCCGGGTGAACTACTTTGGCGCCGAAGAAGGCCAGCTCACCGGCTTCTTCATACGTGATTTCCGGAATGGTTGCCGCTTCGGGAATCATTCGGGGATCGCTTGTCATGATACCGTTTACATCGGTCCAGATCTGTATCTCCCCGGCATCAAGGGCGGCTCCCATTATGCTCGCTGAATAATCACTTCCACCCCGTCCCAGTGTGGTGGTTACCCCGGCGGGGCTGGATGCAATAAAACCCTGGGTAATAAGCAGACGTCCGGATACCGGGTGGGCATTCTCCCTGCAGAGCCGGAAGGTTTCTTCCATATCCGGACGGGCCGAAGTGAAATTCTCATCGGTTCGTACCAATTTTCTGGCATCGAGTAATTCTGAATCCATTCCACGCTGAGCGGCTCTGGCATGAATCACCCGGGTGGAAAGGCGCTCACCGAAGGAGAGCAGGGCGTCCCGGCTTCTGGGGCTGCAGTCTCTGAGCAGGCCTACTCCCTTGAGTAACGAGGCAAACTGGGCAAATGTTCCATCGAGGTCAATTACAACCTCTTTAAGAAAATCACCTTCAAGAAACTCCCTGGCACAGGTGTAGTGACGGTCTTTAATCGTCTCAAAGATGATGTTTGATTCCTCAATATTCCCCGCCTCGGCAGATTCGAAAGAGGTAATTATCTGATCGGTGATACCGCCCATGGCTGAACACACCATAACTGGCGCTTTATCAATCTGGGATGCAGCAATATCCAGAGCTTTATCCATTCTTAAGGCGTCCCCCATGGAGGTACCGCCGATTTTCATAACAATCATACTGTTGCTTCAGTCCAGATAACCAAGGCTGACATAGGCCTCGGCATTGAGTATTGCAGCACCAGCAGCACCCCGGACGGTGTTATGCCCCATAATAACCATCTTGATGTCCCCGATGGGGCACTCTCTTATACGTCCCACACAGGCCGCCATGCCCCCTTCAAGCCAGATATCTCTTGCCGGCTGGGGCCGATTTTCTTCTTCAAAGACGATTACCGGGGAGGAGGGGGCTGAAGGGAGTTTCTGCTTCTGAGGCATGGCTTTCCATTCCTTAAGAATTTTTTTTACTTCTTGAGGAGTAGGTTTCTTCTTGAACTTGATGCTCAGGTTCTCGGTATGACCGTCGATAACTGGAACCCGGTTGCATTGGGCGCTGACGATAAAATCAGCAGATTTAATAACATCACCATCAATACTGCCGAGAATTTTCTGGGCTTCGATTTCTACCTTGGGCTCCTCTCCGCCGATAAAAGGCACAACATTGCCTATGATGTCGTAGGAGGAGACTCCGGGATAACCGGCGCCGCTGACAGCCTGCATTGAGGTGAGCTGTACCCACTCGATACCAAATTCTTCATCCAGAGGAGCGAGAACCATGGCCATGGGCATTACAACGCAGTTGGAATTGGTAATGATTGCCCCTTTGTACTTCTGATTTTTTGTAATTTCAAAATGATCCGGATTCACTTCGGGGATAATAATAGGGACATCGGGGTCGGTCCGGTGATTCTTGGCGTTGGAAATAACTATGTGACCTTTTTCGGCATAA
>DEIH01000098.1:5668-9084 GCA_002352375.1 Spirochaeta sp. UBA2779
CCCTGCAGCAATAACAGTTTTCTCTTTGAGATACTCCGGGATAGGAATATCCTGTTTCCAGGCACAGGCTTCTTTATATGTTTTTCCGGCGGAACGGGGTGATGCCACCAGTTCGGTGATTTCAAACCAAGGGTGATTTTGAAGAAGAACGATAAATTTCTGTCCGACGGTACCGGTAGCGCCCAGTAGGGCCACGGGGATTTTAGGATTCATGCAAAAACCTCTAGTCAGTGTTCCCCACCTTGTCACAACTTTTCCTAAATCGTTTTAAACAGCTTAGGAATAGTCGATAACGAGCGAAAAGTGCCGTTTCAGTGCAGTTTCAGCAGGATGTGACAAGGTGGGGAACACTATTATTATATATCTGGCGAAAACTTAGCCGTAAGAGTGCTTTTAAGTCAAGAACAGTGCACTCTCAGCTGTATTAAATGTTTAATAATTTAATTCATGCCCGGGGCCTTGCTGTTGCCGCTCCACGGCCCCCGCGGCTATTCTGATGAACCACTTATAGTCGGAGGAATCAGGAAGTGAGAACCGGGGAAATCTTTCATCAGGATGTCATTCTGAAGATGAGAGAAGACATAACCGACGCTCTCCAGATGCTCAGGATCGGCGTAGATTCTGAAGGGGATACAGCCGGCGAAATACCTTCTCCGATGTTTTCTGCAACCTCCGGCAGCATCGAAATCCTCTGGGTGGGACGGGTGGATGAAGAGGCCCGGGTTGTGGATGTCTCCGCAGCCGCCCGGGGCAGTGCTGATATGGTCCCCGCTCTTTTTCCCCACATGAGCAGAAGTGATGTTGTTATTCACAACCACCCCGGAGGGGATTTGCGCCCCAGTGGAGCCGATTTGAATGTGGCTTCCAGGCTGGGTAATCAAGGCATCGGTTTTTTGATTGTTGATGATAAAATCGAACATGTGAACGTGGTTGCCGCCCCCATTCCCCGACAGGAGGTCACCAAGCTTGAAATCCCGGCACTTTCAGAGGTTCTGGAGCCCGGTGGTGTAATGTCAGAGCACCTTGATTCCTATGAGCCCCGCTGGGAACAGATTGATCTGTTGAAAATGGTAGCCGCAGCATTTAATGGTTCACTGCCCATGATTGCCGAAGCGGGTACCGGTGTGGGGAAGTCCTTTGCCTATCTGATTCCTGCAATCAAGTGGGCCTTTGAGAACGACGAGAGAATTGTTGTTTCCACAGCTACTATCGCCCTGCAGCAGCAGCTTATGGACAAGGATATTCCTCTGGCTCTTGAAGTTCTGGGAGTTGATGTGAAAGTGGCTCTGGTGAAGGGCCGGGGTAATTACCTTTGTCTCAAGCGTCTGGAGGAGGTGGGGAATGAAGATGACCTCTTTCGCGCCGGCGACGGGATGGAAAGTATCAGAAGCTGGTCGGAAGAAACCTCCACAGGGTCGATATCCGATCTGCCCTTCAAACCCGATGAATCCTCCTGGGCTAAAGTCCGCTGTGAAGCCGACAACTGCCCCGGCTCATTCTGCACTTTCTTCGATAAGTGTTTCCTGATGAAGGCCAGGCGTAGAGCCGCAGAATCTTCCCTGCTGGTGGCAAACCATCATCTGCTCTTTGCTGATCTGGCTGCTCGCCGGGATGCAGGACCTGATGAAACTATTGTATTGCCGGCCTACCGGAGGATTATTCTCGATGAAGCTCATCATGCCGAAAAAAGTGCTTCAGACCTTTTTACATCAACAATTTCTCTCCCGGTGCTCAACCGGTTTTTCTTCCGTCTCTTTCTGAAAAAGGGGGGCCGGGGCGGGGGTCTGCTTACCCGTCTAGCCGTGAAAAAACCGCTATTCTCCGAGAAGTTTATCGGGGAGATTCCGCCGCTGATTGATGCATCCAGGGCCCGGGCGGAAACACTGGATGCTCTGGGAAGGGATCTTCTGGCCGGAGAGAGGCAGAAATGGCTCTCCGGAGCGGGTGGTGAACTGGAACAGAGCCGATTATCAAGACCTATGGAGGAACTCAGAGCAGCATTAGCGAAGCTGGTGGGGAGATTCGCCGATATGGTCAGTGAACTGGATGACGAATCATCGGATACGGAGCTGGAAGGTCTGCTTGTTGAAGCCCGTCAAACCTGTGCGGGACTTCAGGACGCCCTGGGAGTCAGTGATGCCTTTATTCACCGCGATGAGCATACGGATCAGATATTCTGGTTGGAATCTTCCCGTAGGCCTGACGGTAGTGAATGGCTGGCGTGTCATAAAACCCCCCTCTCAGTAGCGGATCTGGTAAGAGAAGCGGTCTGGGAACCTTATGAAACGGTTATCGGTATGTCCGCTACCCTGGCTGTAGGAGGGGGATTTCAACATTGGAAATCTCGGATAGGAGCCGACCGCATCTCCCGGGATCCTTTTGAAGGGATTTTCCTCTCTCCTTTTGATTATGCATCCCGGGTGTTCCTGGGAATTCCCTCGGATGCCCCGCCCCCTGAGGATTCCGGAGCTTGGTCTTTATTCCTTGTTTCCGGCATCTCAAGGGCTCTTGAACTTACAGGAGGTCATGCCCTGGTTCTCTTTACCTCTTATGAAACACTCAGGCAGACCCTTAAAGGTGTCAGGGCAACTCTCGGGGCTGAAAGTCCGCTGCTTCTGGCTCAGGGGGATGACGATCGGGGACGGCTTTTAAGGAGATTTCGTGACAATCCATCCAGTGTCCTGTTTGCAACCGATTCATTCTGGGAGGGTGTGGATATTCCAGGAGAATCTTTGAGTCTGGTAATTATTACCCGTCTTCCTTTCCGCCCGCCGACAAATCCGATTTCTCAGGCCCGAAGAGAAGCTCTTGCGGCCTCAGGGGGAAATCCCTTTATGCAGCTTACTCTTCCCGAAGCGGTAACCCGTTTCCGTCAGGGTTTCGGGCGATTGATGCGCCGTCGGGATGACAGTGGTGCTGTACTGGTGTTTGACTCCCGGGTTTGTACAAAACGTTACGGTCCGTTGTTCCTGAATTCTTTGCCTGAAACTCTCCGGAGTATTAAAAGTACTGATGGTGTATTTAGAGATTTAGAAAATTTTCTTTTTGCATGAGAAACCGTAGCCCTTAATGTATTCTTGAGACTATTATAAAAAAATAACAGGATTTACAATTTACACTTTACAATTGGAGAAATTAATGGATCTTTCAACTTCTTTCATGAATCTGTCACTTCCTAATCCCGTAATCGTTTCATCTTCCAGTCTTACAGCAACTATCGATGGGGTGAAGAATGCAGCAAATGCAGGGGCTGGTGCAGTTGTACTGAAATCTTTGTTTGAAGAGGATATTGCAGCCGGGGTTGAACGGTCCAGAAAGGATGCCGCTCTTTCACATTCTGAAGCAGAGGCCTATATGGAGCAGCTGGGAATGCTGCTTGAGCCGGATGCCTATCTGTCTTTGGTTGAGGAGAGTGT
>DEIH01000180.1 GCA_002352375.1 Spirochaeta sp. UBA2779
TAACTCCCCGTGAACTCTGCGACCGGTACAACGAAATTCATGTGGATATTTATAACTGGTTTGAAATCGAGTTCAACCACTTCGGCCGCACCAGCCGACCCGTCCAGACCGAAATCGTACAGAACCTGTTTAAACGTGTGGATGAATCAGGCTATATCAAGGAAGCCACCATCGAGCAGCTTTACTGCGAAAAGGATGAACGCTATCTGGCCGACCGCTATGTTCACGGCACCTGCCCCCATTGCGGGTATGAAGATGCCCGGGGCGATCAGTGTGAAAACTGCGGAAAGCTCCTGGATCCCACCGATCTGGAATCGCCCCGATGCGGCACCTGCGGCAGCACCCCCGTTATCAGGGAAACCAGCCATCTCTATCTGGACTTACCGAAAATTAAACCCATACTCGAAAAATGGATAAACGAGGTGAAAGTCAGCGGTTTCTGGGCCAACAACGCGGTGAAAATGACCGAAAGCTGGATAAGAGACGGGCTGAAAGAGCGGGCCATCACCAGAGACCTCAAGTGGGGTATTCCGGTTCCCAAAGAAGGATTTGAGAATAAAGTCTTCTATGTCTGGTTTGACGCCCCAATCGGTTATATCTCCATCACTGCCGATCTCACCGATGATTGGGAGTACTGGTGGCGCAGCCCCGAGGATACCGAACTCTTTCAGTTCATCGGGAAAGACAATATCCCCTTCCACACCGTTATCTTCCCATCAACCCTTTTAGCCTCCGGGGAAAAATGGACCAAGCTCCACCACATGAGTTCTTCAGAGTATCTGAACTACGAGAGCGGCAAATTCTCCAAGAGTAAGGGTATCGGTGTTTTTGGTACCGATTGCAGGGACACCGGCATCCCCGCCGATGTCTGGCGTTTTTACATCTATTACAACAGGCCTGAGAACTCGGACTACCAGTTCACCTGGGCTGATTTTCAGGAGAAAGTGAACGGTGAACTCATCGGGAACTTCGCCAACCTTGTAAACCGCACTCTCTCCTTTCTGAATCGTTTTTATGACGGTAAAATCCCTGAGTCACCCATGGATTACGACATCTGGAATGCTGTTAAAGAAAAAGAACAAAATATCACCAAAAAACTGGATCGTGCCGAGCTCCGGGGCGCCTTTCGTGAAATTTTCGCCCTATGCGACCTTGGAAACAAGGCTTTCCAGGCCGGAGAACCCTGGCGTACCCGGAAAGATACTCCCGAAGCGGCTGCAAAACTGTTGAAAACTCTTACCTTCCTGGTCCGCGATCTTGCCATTCTGGTAAAACCCTACTTGCCTGCAACATCCCGGCGCCTCTCCGAATGGTTTGGTCTGGAAAGTGATGAATGGAGCATCCTGGGCAGTGAAGAAGGCCCGGATAAAATCGCCCAGTCTGAAATACTCTTTGAAAAGCTTGAAGATGACAGAATTGCCGACTTAAGGGACCGTTTCAGCGGTTCTCAGGCTGAGCGCAAAGCTGCCGAAGCGGAAGCCAACACCCCGGATACCCCCAAAACTCCCGAGGAGAGTTTTACCACTCTAGACCTCCGGGCCGCCCGGATTACCGGTGTGGAACAGCATCCTAACGCCGATAAGCTTTACGTTATCACCCTGGATGACGGTAATGATGAGCCCCGAACCATCTGTTCCGGTCTGGTGAACGATTACAAACCTGAGGAACTGGACGGTAAAACCATCGTTCTGGCCTACAATCTCAAGCCCGCCAAGCTCCGGGGTATTAAGAGTCATGGGATGCTTCTGGCCGCCGAGGATAATGAAAAGAATCTGGAAGTGCTTATGTCCGATGCCCAGCCTGGTGAGCGAGTGTTCCTCGATGGTGCAGTTCCTGCCGATCCTCCTGTTAAACGCATATCCATCGACCGCTTCTTTGAAACTCCAATTCATGTGGAAGGCGGAGCGGTGAAAGTGGGTGATTCGACTCTGATTCTGGCCGGTTGTCCTTTGAAAACATCTAAGGTGTTTTCAGGTAAGGTTGGTTAAGATTTGACCTCTGCCGCCCCGGCCCGGGATTCCTCTTCCTTCTCCCTGGAGCCCATAAATCTCGGGGAGTTTGAGGCCTCGGATAATCTCCTCCAGAGCAGATTCTGGGGAAACTTCAAAGCCGCCGCCGGCTGGACCCCCATGGCGTTCCAATGGAACACCGCCATCCCCACCGGCAGTTTTCAAGGGCGCTTTCTCCTCCTTCACAGGCACTTCCCCGGGAATCTCCGAATGGCTTACATCCCTTATGGGCCGGCCCTGCCCGAAGAACTGGACACCGACAGCAGCAGCGCATCCAAACTGCTGATATCCATAGCCCGGTCCCTTGGAACACATCTCCCCAAAGGCTGCTTTGTTATCCGCTTCGATCTCACTGGAGGCACCCGGGGCCGGGTGGGCAGTCCTGAGTCAGCCATACATCCACAGCCCCTGAACCGCCCCCTGCACCCAGCCCCCTACAGGGTTCAGCCCCAGGATACTGTGATGCTGAATCTGGAACCTGATGAGAATAAGCTGCTCTCGGGTATGCACAAGAAAACCCGGTACAACATCCGCCTGGCAGAAAAAAAAGGTGTAACAATTCACCGGCATACCGGGAAGGACGCCCTTAAAAATCTTCCCCTCTGGTATGAAATCTACAGGGAAACCGGCCGAAGAGACGGCATCTCCCTTCACCCCGAATCCTATTACCGGCGGTTCTTTGAAAATGCTTCGGGGCCGGAAGAAGCAACCGCCGGCAGCCCCGAACTCTCCCTTTACGCTGCCGAACATGAAGGGGATACCCTGGCGGGAATCATCGTAGTTCGAAGCGGCAGGCGCTCAGTTTACATGTACGGTGCCTCAAGCGCCCTTAAACGGGAACTCATGCCCAATCAGCTCCTCCAATGGGCCGCTATTAAAGATGCCAGAACCGAGGGTGCCGGGGAGTACGATTTCTTCGGCATCCCCCCGGCGGACAATCCCTCCCATCCCATGCACGGGCTCTGGCGATTTAAAACCGGTTTCGGCGGGGAAATACGCCACTACCGGGGAGCCTGGGATTATCCAATGAAACCGGTAATTTACAACATGTACCGATTGGCGGAGAGAGTCCGGGGTCAATTGGCTGCCCTGCGGAAAAGGTAATTCCTTAAATAATCTATCTTGTGAAGGGCTTCATCTGACGGGAATCACTAAAGTAGCCTACAATCGTAGAATTGGAACTTCTTATCATCACTCATAATATGGAATTTGTTCGCTATACTTTGAGCAATAAGCATTCTGTCAAAAGGATCTTTGTGATGAAATGGCATCTCTTTCAGTAATAAGGCATCGGTGCCTTTGAAATCCAGGAGTTCGAACCCGCTTTTTTTCACCATTTCAACAGGATTGAAAGAGATATCCAAATTACCCAGAGAAGATTTAATCATAATTTCAGCGATACTGATTGAGCTTACGTAGATTGTATTGGAAAGTCTTGTTATTTCCGCTTTGTTCCCGGGATTGATTTTATCCGGTTCTGAAAGAGCCCAGAGAAAAATATGGGTATCGAGAAGTATTTTCACGTCTCTTTCCCATAGAACATTTCATTTATCTCAGCATCCTCATCCAGGAAATCATCAGGAACATGAAAATCGTCTTGCAGTAATCCCAGCTTCCTTTTTCCTTCAGGTACATGCGGTACTAAATCAACCAGGGGTAAGTTGTTTTTTGCAATAACTACTTTTTCACCGTGATAAACCATATCCACAATTTTAGATAAGTTTGTTTTCGCTTCTGAAATATTAAAAATCATAATTCAACCAACTTATATGGTCTATTGTACTAAAGTAGACCAGATTGGTCAAACTTGTTATCTATGGTAAGTGAAGTTCATTCCTAGTTCTGCAGCTAATCAGACAATTAAACTTCCTGATTGTTCAGGAGGTGCAGAATCAGGGGCGAATGGCTGACGGCCCGGCGGAAGAGGTGACTCTGAAAAATATCGGTAAAAGCTGTTATCGACAATATAATTCCGGCCCTGAAAAGCGCTGTTGAATCCGGTTTATATTACAATCCTTACAGTGCCAGACGGTAAATCTCTTCCAGATCCTCATCGCTGTATCCGTCTATCCCCCACATCCCGCAGAGGGTTCTTGCCTGTTTCACCAGCTCCGGTATATCCGGGTTTTCAATACCCGCTTCCCTGAGATTTACCGGACATCCTGCGCTCTTTATCCAACTGGTGAATCTATCGATTACCAGATTGCAGGCTTTGCTCTCATCCAATTTGGCAATTTCATCCCCCATTTCCATAATCTTTTCACCGAAAAGAAGAATCCGGGGAGCAATGGAATCCCTTTTGTATTTCAGCCAGGAAGGGAAAATTGCCGCCAGACCGGCACCATGAGCAACTTCATAAATGGCACTTAAGGGATGTTCCAGCATGTGATTTGGAATCATGGCCCCCTTTACACCGGCGTTAGTCAGCCCGTTCCACGCCAGGGCTCCGGCCCACATCAGGGCGGCCCTGCCATCTTTGCTGCGGGCATCTTTCTGCACCATTTCAAGGCTTTTCATTACCGCTCGAACTGTCCCCTCCACAAAACCGTCCTGAACCGGTGCAAAGGAATCGGTAGAAGTGAAGTAACCTTCCAGCATGTGACTCATTATGTCAAAGCTGGCATATGCGGTGTATTTCAAAGGCAGTGTATAGGTGAGGGATGGGTCGAGAAACGCCACTTTGGGAGCAATCAGCGGCGAGCGGGCTCCGAATTTCTCATTTGTATCAGTATTGGTTAAAACACTTACCAGGTTGGTCTCCGAAGATGTTGCTGGGAGGGTTTGAACGGCAATAATTGGAAGTGCCCTTTCTATTACCGCTTTTCGGTCGTACAAATCCCAGAGATTTCCTGAATAACAGACTCCGGCAGCAATGGCCTTTGCCTCATCGATAACACTTCCACCGCCTACGGCAATAATCATTTCAGTGTTACTCTTCCTCGCCTTTTCAGTCCCTTTCCGGGCATGACTGAGTTCGGGGTTGGGTTTTACTCCGGAGAATTCTTCGACAGTGATACCTGCATCTTTCAGTGAAGAGATAACCTGAGAATAAAGGCCGCTCTTCATGATACTGTTCCGACCAAATACAAGGAGGGCCTTATTGCCGAACTCGCTGGCAATTTTTCCAAGGTCAATTACAATATTTTCCCCGAAAATCACACGGGTGGGGGAGTAGAACTCAAAGTTTTGCATAAATAAACCTCTTGATTTAATAATTCGGACTCAATGCCCTGGATATTTCAGGACAATGATAATGAAGATAACTTCAAGTTATTATACAAGGATTGGCCTGGTTTGTTATCATTTACGTTGAGATAAATGATAATACATGTAAGAGAATATTCCACCTAATGGACATTGATGGCAACATTAATGAATATTGCATATTGCAATAGTGGTGATAAAATGCATGACGCAGTATTATTGCCATATGAACTCATGGATTAAAAGCCTGTCTCCCGAACTATTCTGGGATGTTTCTCAAAAGGAAGTAGATCCGGAGATTCATGAGCGCTGGCTGATTGAAAGAGTTCTCCAGCGGGGCCGTTGGGAGGATTGGCTTATTCTTAAAACACAATATGATAAATCCAGACTCCGGAATCTGATACCTCAATTACAGCTGGATCCCAAAGCCGCAAATTTTCTCAATTTGTACTGCAGAAAATGATGTATTACCCGGAGAGTGTCTCCCAGGAACTGCTTCTCATACTCAAGAAGTTAATGCTGGAAGCAGGGCTTGAAGGTTTCAACCTGGGTGGTGGAACCTCTCTGGCTCTTCGTTTCGGACATCGCAGGTCTGTTGATATCGATCTTTTTTCTACCAGCCAAATCAACTCCCTGCATCTGAGTGAAGTTCTGCATAGCAGGTTCAGCAGTCTTGAGCTTGTGAATAGAACCGAGGGTAGTCTTTGCATGCTTATTGATGGCTTTAAGCTGGATATTCTTCAGCATAACTACCCTTTGCTTAACGAATCCCTTGTTAATAATGGTATACGTTATCTCTCACTCCCGGACCTTGCTGCAATGAAGATAAATGCAGTAACTAATAGGGGGTCTAAGAAGGATTTTATTGACCTTTATCTACTTCATTTAAACGGTATCCCGCTGACTGAATCGTTGGATTATTTCTGTAAAAAATATGGCAGCACCGGCCGTTTCCTGGCCATCAGAAGCCTGGGTTGGTTTGAAGATGCAGATGCAGAACCGGATCCGATATTTCTTAATGGATGGACCTGGAAAACTGTCCGTCTACAAATGGAAAATCTCGTTGAGGATTTCCTGATTTAGCTCAGCCCCGCCCATCTTCCAGAGCCCGACGTTTGATAAAAGTATCAACGGTTTCCAGACAGGCCGTGAGTATACTCTTTTCCAATTCAGATAGATTTGCCAGTTTGATGCCGTCATCGGTACGCACAGGCTGCCGGTGTCCCCCCAGCTGTTTTCTGAATCTCAGGTTCCAGAATGTATCGAAGGCCAGGGCAAGGTCGGCAGCTGAGGAGTCGCTGAGAACTCCAGCGGTATGGAGGGCATTTATTCGATCAAGAGTGCCTGCTGCCCTGATTCCATGCATAAGGGTTAACAGGCGAAGCTGAATTTCCAAAGGTTTGAGAGCTTCCTTGATATCAATAATTCCACCGCTTTTTCTCAGGGAAGGCGGCCGGTAGGTCATTGCGTTGGATTGGAACATCCGGACAAGTCCCGGGGAGGTTTTCCCGATTTTACCCAGGCTTTCATCCAGAGACTCAGAGAGTGTTCTGTTACCCCAGGCGTATCGGCGATCCAGGGCCACGTTGAGTTCCAGCAGGGCCTGTGGTGTTATGTGTTCCGACCACTCTGTAATTCTCTTCCGCCATTCATTTCTGGAGAGACACCACCTGGGGTTCATGGGCATCACCCCGCCGTTGCACCGGGGGAATCCGGCTTTCTCCAGCCCGCTGCTGACTTCAGTGGAGAGAATCAGGCACTGCTTTCTCATTTCATCTGCCGTAATACCTTCCCGGTCGGCAAAGATTAAAGCTCCATCCTGATCGGAGAATGGGGTCATTTCCCGGCGGGCGTTACTTCCCAGGGATATAATGGCCAGATCGTTTATTGATAAGGGAATCTCCGGGTTCAATCCTTTTAAAGCCAGATCGGCAAACCGGGAGAGACAGGCATCGTACACTTCGGCCACCGCCTGCCGGAGCACTGCCGGGGGAGAGCCGGAATCCATCAGGTGGGTGAGCCTTTCACCCAGAGCACGGGCGGATACAAGAACTTTGATTCTGTCGGAAGCCAGGGAAACAGCTTCGGCGATATCTCCTGCCGGGCTGTCCGCTGAAGCCTCAGCACAGACACCCGGGAGTTCCGGCATACCAATTCGTTCTCCGGCGGTAATCGGTCTGCGGAAAGATATCACATGCCCGTTGGAACCCGGCAGGAAGATTCGGGAGATTCCCATCTGGAGTTCCTGCGGGCTGCTGTCAGGTTTGAGGGCGGTAACCGTCCAGGAACCTGACGGCGCCTCCCCGCGGCTCAGGGCGGCCAGAGCCTTTCGGGCCGGATGCCCCTCTTCCATGGAATCACTTATTAAATCCAGTGGACCGGAAGTGAGCAAACTCTCCTCACTGCGTCCCAGAAGTCTGCAGAGAGCTGGATTCACAAAAAGAACAGAACCCCCGGCAATAAGCATATAACCCTCGGTTGAGGCCTCTGCAAGAGCTCGGTAACGCTCCTTGGACTCTTTCAAACCGCCCTCAGCGGCATCCCGCCGACGCTCCACCCGGAGAGCGCCGGCCAGCACCCAGACAAGAAGGAGTATCGACACAAGGGCGATGCCGCCGAACATCTCATCCAGCCGTATAATCAGCTTATTCAGCTGTTTTTCAACATCCTCTATATACACACCAGTACCGACAACCCAATCCCATTCGGGAAAATAACGGACGTAGGAGATTTTAAGAGCTTTAGCCCCGGGATCGTCCCAATGCTGCCACCAATACTCGATATAACCGTCTCCTTCTTCCAGTGCAAGCCGGGCCGCCTCGCGGAATAAGTAGACACCGTCAGTATCCTCTTTATCCCGATAGTCACTTAAATCCTGCCCTTCCAGTTCGGGCTGATAGGGGTGCATCACCATCACCGCCCGGGAGTCGATTATCCAATAGTATTCTTTGTTTGCAGAACCGTAGCGCATCCGTCTGATTTCCTCAGAAGCCTGGAATTGAGCATCCTTTACGCTCATCAGACCTTCATCACTGCGCCCCTTGTAATACTCAAGGGCACCCACAGCTACAGCTGTAAGTTCCCGGATGGTTTCCTTTTTCAGGTTGAGCATGTTTTCCCTTGAAATTGGGACTATAACCGTAAAAAGCGACCCCACAAGGAGTATCAGGGCGGTGATAACCGGCAGGAGAAACCGCCAGAGAAACCGGGAACCCCGGTGGCGGGCAGCTGCCGCGGCTTTCTCGTAATGCTTTCCCCGGAAGTATTCGGCCAGATCGTCAGACTCCAGTTTCCGGGTGTCTGCTTCATGGTACTTTTCCTGGAAGGTGCCATTTTCAAAGTCCTCACGATAGGGAAAGTAACCGTCATAATCATCCCTTATATGACGTTCAAAAACCGCATCGATAACATCCACAGCGTAAACTCCGGTAAATTCCTCCCTCGCTTCTTCAAGCGCTTCCCGGCAATGGCGGTGTTTTCGGTGGGAGTAGGGGTTGTACCCCGGCCGCTGACCATGGCGCAGAAAGTCGGCAAAACCTTCAGCATCGAAATACCGGTCTATCCAGCGGTGTATTTCCTCTGCCCGCTGCCCCAGGAGAGACTCTGTCCTCTCCGCATGTTCCTGAATGGTCATACTTCATGGTGCTGTTAATTGCCCGGTCGGGTCAATGCCGTTCATACAGGGGTTTCCCTTCTCCGGGCAGTTAGGTAATCTGATATGAAAGTGTTGTACGGAGGTTTTTTATCCGCAGACTGTACCGGGTTGACTGGAACGCCGATCGACCAAAACAATTCACCCAGCTCTTCAGAAAGCTCACACCGCTTATTCTCTCGGCCTTCATCACGGTGGCTGCCTTTTTCGCCGTGGCAAACCCCCATATCCAGCAGAGGTTGAACCAGACGGCCATGCAGGCCCTGTCCTCCAGATTCCTTCAGGTGGTGGACGGCTATTTTCTACCGCTATTTCAATTCATGTCTTCAGCCTCTCTCTGGACCAGGGTGGGGACGATTGATTCCATCGGCCAGCCGGAATCTTACGTGGAGGCATTGTATAAAAACCTTGATGTGATGGAGTCAGTATCCGCCATGTCCATGTCCGATGCTCAGAATAACGAACTGGTTCTTCGCCTCCTTCCTGAAGGCGGGTATGAATGGCATGAGACCGTTGTGGGAGCCGGCGATTCTCTTATCGCCTTGCGTGAAGCTGCGGAAGTAAGTTATTACAATTTGGGTGATGTGGATGATGTCTCCACCACCTGGGGCGAGATTCCGGTATGGTTCCGATTCAGTACCCCCTATCAGCTTCCCGGGCAGGATGTTACAGGCAGTACCATACGGGCCCGGATAGGAGATGGGGGTTCTGAGTTTGAAATGAAAATCTGGCTCGATCTGCCTCTTCCCATGATGACTGAATCTTTAAAAAGTGTAGAGAAGTTCCCCGATACTATTGTATTCCTCCTGCTCCCCGGGGATGAGTTTCTCATGTTTGCCGTGGATGAACTCATCGCTCTGAATAAAGGTTTTGATAAAGACAAATTCAACTACCTGCACACCGGGATGGGAATGGATAAAAATTTAATAGCCCAGGCTCTCAGAGAGGCTGATGTTATTGAAACCGGAGCACGTTTTGAAACTTCCTTCGATTACAATGATCGAAAATGGAGGGCTGATTACCGCAAGCTGCCGGTTGGCTCCCAGGAAGTCCTTGTAGGCACCTTTATACCCGTTGAATCTCTGTGGACCGCCGATCTCTTTCTTCCCGTTCAGGTGGCATTTGCAATTGTTTTTGGATTCATTTCCCTGCTGACACTGTTTTTAATCCGGGATTTCAGGAAGAATGCCATTAAGCTGAGCGAAGAAGAAGAGCTTCGGAAACTCATAGATGAAGGGGAATCTTCCTCCCTGGAATTCAAATCTTCTCTGAGATGGGATTACCGGGAAGAAAAACCCAACAAAGATCTGGAAACTGTTATCGTTAAATCCATCGCCGCATTCAGTAATCATGATGGAGGAACCCTTCTTATCGGTGTTTCTGATGAAGGTGAATCTCTGGGTCTGCAGCCGGATTACGGATGTCTCAAAGATGAGGGTAAAGATTATTTTGAACTTCACCTGAGAAATCTGGTTGTATCTCAATACGGAGTGGGATTTGCCTCAGAAGGGCTGAGAATCCGCTTTTACATACTTGGGGGTAATGAAATCTGCCGGATTGATATCCGTAGGGGGAAAGTGCCCTTATACACAACGGTGAGTCTCAAAGGTTCACCGCCATCAGAGAAGTTTTTCGTCCGTTCGGGAAACTCCTCCAGGGCTATTGAGTCTATGAGTGAAGCATCTGAGTATGTGATAAAACGTTTTGGAAGGCGGATTCTGCAGTAATCCCTGTTTTTCTGTTGTTTTTCGATATCTTGTAATGTATGAAGATTAGATTTGTTA
>DEIH01000140.1:0-12547 GCA_002352375.1 Spirochaeta sp. UBA2779
GAGCCGAAATTCCGGAAGTTAAAAAGCAAAGGATTAGAAGAATCCGTGAATAAGAACGAATAATCATACCTTATCTATACCACGGCTGAGGTAGGGGGTCTAGAAATTATCTCTTCATTCTCCAGCTTACTTTATACACCGGCTTGTATTGTGATAGATTTCCAACATGGAAATCTTAACAATCGGATTTGAGGAACAACTCCGCCTGCTCCGCCGGATTGCTGCTCCCATCAAAGATATAAACGGTGAAATAGTTCAGCTTGCCGAAGACATGATAGATGCCATGGTTAAAGGCAACGGAATAGGTTTGGCCGGTCCCCAGGTGGGAAGGCTGGAGCGTATTTTCACCCTGAAAATAGGTGATAAAGACCCCATGGTGTTTATCAATCCCGAAATTACCGCAACCAGTGCTGAACTCTCCTCTTACGAGGAGGGCTGCCTGAGTATTCCCGGTCAGTATGCCGATGTGAACCGGCCGGCAGAGCTGCAGATTCAGGCCTGGAATACCCGGGGACGCCCCTTTACCGTTGAAGTGGATGATATTCTGGCCACGGTTATCCAGCATGAGCTGGATCATCTGAACGGGATTCTATTTATTGATCACTTGAGCGACCGTAAACGGAAAAAAATTCTTGGCAAGTTTGATGTGGATGCTGAGAATTATCCGGAAGTGGAATGAAAATACTGTTTGCCGGGACACCCGAAATATCCGTTCCCTCTCTTCAGGCTCTCTCCGCCGAGTTTAATGTGGCAGCTGTTCTTACTGCACCGGATAAAGTTTCAGGCCGGGGACGTAAGGTTACACCGCCGGCAGTGAAAAAAGCGGCTGTGAACCTGGGTATTCCTGTACTGCAGCCGGCTAAACTGGGCAGTGATGCCCGAAGGCAGATATCTGATACCGGAGCCGATTTTTTGATTGTTTTTGCTTACGGGCGGATTTTCGGACCGAAATTTCTGGATCTGTTTCCCGGGGGAAGAATTAATATGCATCCATCGGCTCTACCTCTTCATCGGGGTCCTTCTCCCCTTACAGCGGCAATACTCTCCGGTGCCGATAAAACAGCTTTGACGGTGCAGCGTGTGGTGCTGGAAATGGATGCCGGTGATATTATCAGACAAACACCATACCTGCTGGATGGAACTGAAACCACCGCCTCGCTCACAGAGACTATCGCTCAGGCAGCGGCCCCCGAACTTGTTTGGGCTGTTAAAGATATACTCGGCGGCAGGGAAAAAAGAGTTCCTCAGGATGATTCAAAGGCCACTTACTGCCGCATCATCGGTAAAAAAGATGGATTGATGAACTGGGCGATGAATGCGGGTCAACTGGAAAAAATGGTAAGAGCCTATATTCCATGGCCGAAATGCAGAACCACCTTGAAATCCGAGCCTCTGGTAATACTGGAATCCTCTGTGCTTCCGGAAACCGCCTGGGAATCGGATGAACCTGCCACGCCGGGAACTATTCTGGGAGTGGACAAGTCCCGAGGTATCCTGATACAAACGGGGAATGGTATTCTTGCTGTAACGCGCCTTCAGATGGCATCCCGCAAGCCTTTGGATTTCAGTTCCTTTCTGAATGGCGTTAAATTGGAAAACGGCACCACACTGGGAGAACAATCATGAGCCCTGAGAAAGAAAAGACAAAAGCCGATAATGGGAAGACTGGAAAGTCGAATGTTTCCCGGCAAGCGGCTGATTTCATCCCCAATTCCCCCGGGGCAGCAGCCGACAGTATGTCGGTTCAGGTAGACAACCCCACCGAACGCCGTTATTTCAGGCAGGCCCTTCTGGTTATCGGTGGAGCAATTCTCATCATGCTGTTCTTTTTTACAGTTTTCTTCTTTCTGGCTGTCCGGGGTGCTGAAAAAACTGTTATTCCGAATATTGTGGAAAAAGATCTGGTAGAGGCCCTGGTTATACTGCAGGAGAGGGAGCTTTATCCCAGGGTTCAGGTAAAATACACCGGAGATCCTTCAGATAAGGGTATGGTAATCGATCAGGATCCCGAACCCGGACTGTATGTAAAGGCCGGCCGCCGGGTAATCGTAACTGTGAGCAAGGGGGCCATTGTTGATAATGTGGAAGATTATGTTGGTAAGAACCTGAGAGATGTTCAAAGCCGGCTTGCCTCTTTATTTTCCACCTTCAAACCCCTGCTGGTAATCAGGGAGCCTGTTACCTATGTTTACGACGACTCGGAACCGGGGACCGTTCTTTCCCAGGTACCAAAGGCGGGAACCCCCCTGGGAGAGCCTGAAGATCTGATACTCATTGTCAGCCGCGGGTCTCTTGATAAACCTGTTAAGATTCCCGACTGGGAAAATTACAGCGCCGATAATGCTATGCGTTCACTGGCCCGGATACCTCTGCCGTTTATTTTCGTGGAGGATAATGTTTCTCCTTCAGGTACCGTGGCCCGGGTTACTTCCCAGTCACCGCCTCCGGAATCCGAGGTAGGTCTGGACAGGACTATCACCCTGGGCTTCAGCCGGCCGGAATCCTGGCCGGAAGAATTCCGTTACGGTCTGTTCGACTATACCCTGCCTGAATATCCTGTCCCGGTTCTTCTCGAGGTAATTATCAGAGAGCCTGGAACTGAAGACCGCAAACTCTTTTCAATGCCTCATTCAGGGGGGGAGATTTCATTCCCCTATGTGGTTCCTGCAGGAACCGGTATTGTTGTGATGGTGAATGGTTCTGAAGTTGCCAGGGAAGATATTTCTATCGAGTAATCCGAAAGCTGATATTCGCTACTCAATTACAACATGCGCCTCTCTGATTCGGGAGGCGTTTTCATTCCAGAATACAAGCAGGCGCTGTTGAACTCCGTTAAAATATTCATCCTGCATTTTTACAGCATCGGGGCCGATCCATCTCCAATGCCAGCTTTCCCATTTATATCCGGTTTCCTCATCAAGGTTCCGGGGATAGGACAGACTCCAGCCGTATTCCCCGGCGTTTTCCTCCATCCACTTACCTGCCCTGGATTCGGCAAATGACTCGCTGATAGATCCCAGATCCACCGTGGTACCCAGCTGATGCTGGCTGGTTCCCGCTCTGGCCGAGTAACGGGACGCCGCTTCTTCTCCATCTCTATCGGCGTATCTTTTAAATAAAGACTGCTGGTATGCATAAGATCTGTAAGCCGAGGAAATCAGCAGGGTAATCTTATCAACCCGGGCAGCTTTTGAGAGTTGAACAAGAGCCTCGGAAGCTATTCGATCCAGGGACAATCCGCTTTTACCTGTTTTCAATTCGTCGAAACTATCCAGATCGAGAATATCAGCGGGTATAAACTCTTCAGGCAGGGCATGTTCTTTATCCACGAGAACAAGGTATTCCGGCGGTATTTCGAGCATACCCTCGGCGAAGGTAAGAAATTTATTGGGATTTTCGACGGCTTTCCCGGGAAGTCCTGATAGACGAATTGTAAAATCATCCTCTGTAAAATCAAAATCTGGATTAATAAATATCTCTGCTGGCTCTGAGGATTCTACTTGTTCTGAGGATTTGCCGGCTGCAGAATCTCTAGTGCAGGAGGAGTAGAGGAGAACAACAGTAAGGGAGAGAAGTAACAGTTGCTTCATTTTATTAGAATAAACAATATAAGCAGTGGAGTCATCGGTGATTTTTCACGGTATAATGATAATGTGAGTACGTTTTCAGAAGCCCTGGCCGAAGCCAGAGGAATTATGGACAGGGGAGGGTTTCGGGAATCCTTTACCAGAATGGCGGATATTCCTGTAAGCCGTCCTGATGAACTGTTTTCGAAAATTGCCTTGATGGCTGACGCGGGAATTGCCCTGCGGGATGTGTCTATTCTTGAATACGGCCTGTACCTGCTGGAACATCACTCCGAGGACATATTGGCGGTTCCCTCTCTGGCAGCATTTTACTGGTTTAACATTGCTAATCTTAAAGCCAATCTTCTTTCGGTGAACGAATCCGAGGGAGGCCGGCGCTGCTGGTACGACCGAAAACAAAGTGCCTCGGCCCGAAAGGCCTATGGGAAAGCTTTGGAACATGTCGGTGATGATGAGGCTCTGCAGGTTAGAATCCTTACGGCACATGCCGGTTTTCTTACAGGGTTGGGTCGGGACTGGGAGGCCTTCGGCTTATTTCACAGTGCAGCCAAATTGAATCCCGATGATGATGAGGCTCTTCTGGGAAGAACTGAAGCTCTTATCGCTCTGGCAGGCACCGCACCGGCCCTGGAAAAAGATCTTCTCAGGGAGGCAGCCGATCATCTTGATATTCTGATGGAGGATGATGAGGGACCGGGACGGGATGAACGCTCTGATTATCTTGTCTCTTCACTGGCCGACCGTCTGACCGATGGTGAGCGGGACAAAGAGGTTACCTACCCGAAAAACAGCGTTATCACAAACAATGAGAATGAACACAGTATGGTGATCTATTCCCTGAAGAACCGGCTGTACCTTACCCCCTGTGCGTCCTGCCGACGATGCGACAGGGCGGTGGGAGATGCAGCGGCTCTCGGTGCTCACCATGCTCTTGTCGGTGGAAAGAACTCCGGGCGATACCGAAAAATGGCGGTCCTTACCGGAAGGCTTACCGAGAGATACAGGGCTTTGAGAGCGGCATTAATTAATCACGATCGGGAGACTGATGTTCCTGACGGTGCGGATTATCAGCCTCATCTTCCCGAAGTTGAAGACTGGCACCCCATCCCTCCATCCACGGCAGCGTTGATTTCAACTCTGGCAGGTAGTCATGTGATGCTGGAGGGTATGGCAGCCTGTGTTGCTGTTTTTCTTGGTAGAGAGATAAAAGGGCCGGTTCGTATCGATCATATTCTCGGTAAGCCGGGTTCTCCCGGCTCATCCCTGATGAAGGAACAGAATCCGGCACTTCACGGATTCTGGGATCTCTGGGCCGATGGAGTTGAAGGAAGAATTACCGGAGCGGATCTTCCTGAACTGTTCAGCCGTTCTCTCTCTTCCCCCGAGGTGGAAGGGTTGTCCCTTGATGCACAAGCTCTGACGGAGAAAACCCTCGGTTTACTGGACTGGCTTAAAAATCTTACCGGTTACCTTATTAGGATGGCGGATAGGGATGCCCGGGGTGAAATTGAGAATCCCCCGCTCTGGCCTCTACAGCCCTTTGTTCTCCCGGGTTAATTTTCTTGCCTGCTGTCAGTTAAGACGGATATAATGATACAGTATTCGCGTATCAATATTTTCGAGACAAGGATAGTTTTTCATGTCAGATCCCATTGTTCCTGAATCCCGTATTTTCCGTATAGGCCGTGAGTGTTACGTTGTTTATCTAGGAAAGGAAAGGGACGACTTCCGTCCTTTTCTGAGAATAGGAAATGCACGGGATATTCCAGATGAAGTTCATGAGGTTCTTGCAACCACTGTTGTAACCGACGATCACGTGGGTAATCCCCTCGTTGAGATTCTTCTTGCACCGAAGTTTCAGGGACGGTATTTAGGCGATACAGGAGTTGTTACTACAATTCGAAGATTCTTTAAAAGTTTTGATTTATCCACAGATGATGTTACCGATTATCGGAAAGTAAAAGACGGCGAACGCCGGCATATGGTCTGGTTTTATTCCAGTGGTAACATTCATCTTCGTTACGATGATCGTGTAATTTTCGATCTTGACAAAAGAGAAAAGGAAGATCGGCATTTTGTCCGTCTCTTCGAAGAGGCCAAGAGTGAGTTTCTCAGAAACCCACTGAGATACATCCGCCAGGATTTTTCCGGACAGGGTGTGGTTCTTACCGATGGAAATGGATTCTGGTATGAAGCCGGTGAGCTGCTGTCCTTTGCCGCTCACCCGGGTTTTGTAGCAAAGTTGATGGGGGATGGGGTAGATCCTGATTTTATCACTGCATCGGCATATAACCTCTCATCCGATCAAATGGATTCCAGGGATGCTGCGGTTTTTATCGGCTTTGTTAAGAGGGTACGTCAGAGGAGAAAACAGCTTCGTGTGATTTCTTCTCAACCGGAGCTGCTGAGGAAACTGAAGCTGCTCTTTCCGGAAAGGGGAGATTCTCCGGCAACTCTGGATGTTACCGACGTATCAGGGAAACGGAAGGCTACATTTCGGGATTCCATTGTCAGTCGAAAAGATGATAAGTGGCGGCTTCACCGGGCAGGGCTTCCTGAAATGGCTTTCGGGTCTGAAATGGAGAACGGTATATCTATTGATTTTGTAAATGGACGTATCCGTTATAATTCTGAATCAGTACAGGCTGTTTTTGCTCCTCCGGCGGGATTTCCCATTGATTTTATCGGGCATGAGGCACCTGAAAATCAGATGATGGATAAATATGTGGCTTATACCCTTACCAATGTTAAAGACCATCTCTCAGACAGTGAAGTTCAGGCTGTAACGGCCCTTGAACGTTATATGAAAATGCTTCGGGATGATATCAGTGCAAAAAAAACCTCTGCGAGTCCACTCTTAAAACAGATCGGGGGAAATGGCAGAGACGCCCTGCGTCACTGCAGCCCGAATCAGGGTGGTCCTTCCTGGTTTATTTTTTCCAATGTTGCTGCCATTCTGGAAATCATGAAAAAGCGGCTCGGTACTGATCACGGCCTGTATAGAAGTGCCGATCAGGTGTCCTCTGCTCTGGATGTTCTGATGGCAAAACTGTCATCTCCCGATCCGGTTCTTCCGTTCTGGGGTGATTTATTTCTAGGTGATGAGCCATGTCTTTTGTGGCGGGCATCCAAGCGGGGCTTTGTTCCTGCAGATATTGTTTCCGCCCGGGACACAAATCAGAACATAAGCGATATTACCAACATGGATGAGTCTCCCTGGATTGAAGACCGTGAACGTCTTCTTCGGCTTATCCTCAGCCTGGGACAGGGGGGACAGGGGCCTCTTACCGATGAACAGTTAGCCATACTTTCCCAACCGGAAAAGAACAGAGGAAAAACCGAAGAGAAAGATCCGAAAAAAACAGGATCGACAGAGCCGAGAAAACTGCATAGTTCGGAGAGTTCAGCTGGATCGGTTTCTTCGGGTGAATCCCGTATTGATAAAAAATCAGCAG
The DNA here is from genome assembly GCA_002352375.1 of Spirochaeta sp. UBA2779. Taxonomy (GTDB): domain Bacteria; phylum Spirochaetota; class Spirochaetia; order DSM-2461; family DSM-2461; genus UBA2779. The sequence continues at coordinate 7,043 of DEIH01000140.1, forward strand.
CGGGAAAATCCGGCAGCCACCGCCGGATATGGCCATGGATTCTTCTGTTGCTGCTGCTGTTTATCGGCGGCGCTCTGATTTGGGATTTTTCCGGGAATGCACCCTGGGGCAGAGTTCTCACTCCCAGATCGGATAGGATTTTGGCTGCTGACACAGAAAATCAATCCGGTGATACCGTTGTTGAGAGTAATGGTTCTGATAATAGTGAGTCAGGAGATAGCGGTTTGAATGATACTTCTGCGGCTGATAGCAGTGAACCGGGTAGCAGTAAAACCGGGGATGCTGTAACCGGCAAAAATGAAACAGTCAACGACAGCGGGGGAGATACACAAACAGATGGAGCTGGAAATCAGGAAGTCCTAACCTCCGGTGAAACCGGAAATCAAAGTGCTGCTGTAGATTCCGATGTAGCGCCGAAAAATCTTGATGAGGTAAAGGCCTATCTGAATGTAGATGGAAGAGTAGCCATAACAGAAGTTGATATTCATCTGGCGGCCAATGAAATTGCAGTACTGAACGGATACAAGGATCTGGATTACAGGGTTTTTACCGGAGAGGATCCCAACTGGATATACCCCGGGCGAACACTGCACATGCCGGGCTCCGGTGATTACACGATAAAAAGGGGCGACACGATATGGTTTCTCGCTGCAAGGGAAGTCCGTGTTGATGCTGAATACAATATAATTATCTTCGACAAAGCGGTTTCAATTCTCGATAATGAGTTGTCAGATGCTTCAGAAAAGAAAGATGCGGCTGATAATCTGCGGAAAATTGCCGATACAGCCCGGGCATCTTCATTGAGAATTATGGCCGGGAATGCCATATCTTCCCGCGATTTATAGAAAAGCTTCCCTTTTCATTAAGAAAAGGGAGTTTTTTTTAGAGATTGTCTTTTGACAAATGCTCCAGCCGGGATATAATTCTTGATAATGATTCGTCATTACGGCTGAATAATCGGCCGTCAAGATAAAAACCTGTACAAGGAGAACCAAATGGCTGGCGATCTTCCTAAAAGTCCAAATGTATTTCATCCGACAAAGCCATCGGCTGTCGGTTCGCGTAATTCTCTCGCACAAGAGGGACGCGATCAGAAGAGCGAGTATGATCAGTTAATCAACGAGGAATCTGACAAGGTTCTGAACGTCGTGAGGACAAAGCTTCCTCAGGAAGTTTTGAATGAACTAGATGTAATGGGTGGTTTGAAGGAAAAGGTTTTTAACTACTTCAATCAGAACTACCAGAATATGTTCAACCGATACATCGTCACGACTGAAGATGAGATGGTGAAAAAAGTTCGCCAGTTTGTCGACAAGGAAGAGACGAAGAACCTGGCACGTTATACACCGAAAGAAATGGCCGAACTTCTCGACCAGGTAGGTGGTGCCGATAAGTTCAATACCGGTGAGATTGAAAAATCAATCGTCAACATGTATGGACATCTTCAGGGGCATGTCCAGCGCGGAGTGAACGATCTTGAAAATGAAACCAATTCTCTGCTCAGACAGAAGACCGATGTCGGTGCTTTCATCCGTGGTGAGAATGCCTATTCTGTTGTGAAATGTTCTTTCAAAGATAATCAGTTCAAACCCAAAACTGTTACAGATGTTAAGCTTTCTATCAACATATTGGATTCAGAGCTTATCAGTCCCATCTTTCAGTATCAGAATACTGTTGAGAACATTATCAAAGATCAGATTTCCAAGACTATCACCGATATGATCGACCGTGAAATTGAGTCCTATCAGGATCAGCTGGTTGATGAGGGGAATGAAGAACTCTCCGATACTGAGCTGATGTTCGAGCGGATTAAACGGGTTCCTGAGTTCACCGATGACGACAAGGATTCGGAAGATTCAAGACGTTATACCTTCATGGCCAAAAATCTGGTTGAGAAGATTGAAGGCCTTCGGGCTGAGATAGATCCTGAAGAGTTCGATCCTCAGAATATCCGTGAAAATATTAAACGAATCATTGATATCGAGAATATTCGTAACCGGGGATTCAATACTGCGGTAAACAATCTTACTGCGATTCTTGATACCTCCAAGATGGGTTATCAGTACATTGAGAATCTGAAGAATGCCCGTGAACTTATTGTCCGAGAGTATGAGGATATGGATCCTTCCCGTCTCCCCGATGAACGTTATCAGATGAAACTGAAGTTTTATGATAATGGTCAGCTCGAGAATCTACGGGGTGCTTATGACACCCAGATGGTTGAATATGCCAGAGAAATTACCAGAGTTTATGATGTAGCTTTAAGTGTTTATGGGGACAACAAGAAGGGATGGGGAACCATCAACGACTTCGATGATCTCAATAAGAAAATGAGTGGAAAGATTAAGAAGGTTAAAGAGAAATCCGGTGATCCGATCTATGAAGAACAGGAAAAACTCTGGAATGAGATTCTTGAACTCAAAGCCGAGGATACGGATGTTGAGAGGCTGAACCAAACATACCTTTATGAGAAAGATCTGCTTAAAAAGATGCTCAGAGCCGGCCGTGACAAGGTAAAAATGACTTTTGGCTATGAGAATCCAAAAATACGTGTTGAACTGGATAAACGGATTGATTTTCTTGAGAAGGAATTCGAAGCTTTTGACTATCAGATCAATCCTTATCATATTCAGCCCGGTATTATTCTTGATGTTGATATTACCAGTATCAAACGTAAGCGTTTTGTACTGAATGCAATGGCTAATGTACTGAACGAATTCCTCAATGGTGTTTCCAAGGGATTCCAGGATTCAGCTTTTGCTTCATTCAAACGTCGCCGGTCCACGGTACGCGGTGATATCAGTCAAAGTTTTGGTGCTGAAGAACCTGTTTCACCTTCTACGAATCAGTATGCTCAGGCAATCAAGGCTAAAAATGAAACTGCTGCACCCAAACCTAAGGGTAAAGCTGATGTAACACCAGCCAAGTCCAGGAAACGTAAAGTAAATCTTGATGAATTGAGTGAGATGTAAATTATGATGACTGCGTCAATCCGGAATAACCAGCTGAATCTACTGGCTCGCAAGGCTGGGTATAATATGGCTCTGCGTCATTTCCGGACGGCGCAGGAGTTTTCCGGGGATGTCGGTAACGGTTTCAACCTTGCTGACGCCCTGAATCTGGCTCTTGAAAGTGAAAAAATTCAAGAGTTTCAGATTCGTCCTGTCGTTAACATTCTGCTTGCAGAAAAGTACGGCTATGCTTTTAGATCTGAGAATTTAAAAGAGAAAGTGGAATCTTTTGATAATCTGGCCAAAATTGTCGGTGGCTGGACGAATCTACAGGTAGTCTTTGTTTATACAGATGCCAATGAAGGTATACATCTGTTGAATCCTGAAGATCCTGATCCCTGGGAAGAAGCACTGCCTCTATCCAAGGATGAGTGTATTACATGCTATGTCGGGGCTCTCAGCGATATTCGTTCGGGAGTTATTGAAGCTGCCCTGGATGATGCTTTCAACCTGCTTTATGGTGGTAAGGCGAGAAGCAGAGCCGGCTTTGCGGCCACAGGAAATCTGAAACAGTTTTTTGAAGATGAGGATGAGCCTGCATTAGAGGAACCTGCCGTACAGACTGCAGAGAAACCTGTTGTAACCACACAGCAGCCCCTTTCACCTCAACCCTCCTCAGGCGGTTCCAAAAAACTGACGGCTAAGATTGCTGTCAATGTTACAAATGAACTGTTTCATAATGGAAATGTGGAAGCCTGGAAGCGAGTAATTGAAAGTTACAAATTGAAATATCCCGGTCTTGATGTACTGATATGGTACGAGGGAGAGCGGATAAATGATATCAATGCTCTTTTTAAGTGGGGCAAGGTGAAACATGGTGTTCCTATTATGTTCAGCGTTGCCGGTGAAAGCCCAAAGGATATCTCAAAACTGAGAAAGTATCTTTTTGAGGGTGCGAGTCAGAGATTTGAGGCTTTTCTTCATGGAGCTCCCGGTACAATCTTGAAGCTCTTCTGATAGCCTTGAAGGTTATCCTAAACCCCGGTAATAGCCGGGGTATATTTGTTTGTCTGCGTCAGGGGGGACTATGAAAGAAATATTTTCATTCAGCAGCAGTGAATTCACTGAAGATGAAGACATCATTCAGCATTTTGGTATGCGCGGTCAGAACCTTATGGATCTGGCATCAATGGGTATACCGATATTACCTGGTTTTATTCTCACAGAAGCTTTTCTCGCGGAAGACAGTGAGGAACCTGATGAGCACATAGCCCGGTACGAGAAGGCACTTGCAAAGATGGGTGGTATACTGGAAAAAGACTGGGATGAGGATAACCCTCTGCTGGTAAAACTTGTTGTCAGCCCCATGCTGAACATGGTTCATACTTTTTCGAGTATTCATAACATCGGGCTTTGTGATACGACAATCGGTGGATTTTCCGGATTTGTCGGTGAAGATTTTGCCTACCATGAATACCGGGGTGTCGTACTGAGAATCATGGAACTGGAATTACTGACAACCACAGATAAAACCAGAAGAAATCTTCTTGAAAAAACTCTTGAAGAATTGAGGAAGGCTAAAAAAACTCCTCAGATTAAAAAAGCGATTGATAGTGTCAGGGCAATATTTCCCCAGGAAATATTTGCCCATGCAGGAGATCAGTTTCTCTATATAAAAGAGCTGTTTCTTAAACTATTTGCAGCAAGTGAAACACTGAGTGATTCGGCTATACTTGTTCAAGCCATGACTTTTGGCAACTATGGTAAAGAGTCTTTTTTCGGGAGTTACACAACCCGTGATTCTATTTCAGGTAAAGATGTTCTTACCGGTGATTTTTTTAACAATTCGTTTGATGCCACCCAGACCGACGGTCAACCAATAAGTAAAATCAGTAAAACCTACCTGGATAAATTAAAGAAGATAGGAAAGCAGCTTGAGATAAGCTACAAAGAAATCAGGAATATCAAGTTCAATGTTGAGAATGGGAAACTCTGGATAATCGACCAATCAAGTGTCCCCGGTAAGTCGGCACAGGCTGAGATTCAGACTCTTCTGGATCTTTTGAGGGATAAGCATGTTGATGAGACTTATGTTATCAACTCAATACAGCCTGGCAGACTTTCTGAAATCCTCCATCCTATTATTGATAAGCGGTCGGCCAATAAAATCCCCTCTCATATCGGCGGTATATCAGGAGCGATGGGAGCAGCAATCGGCAGAGTGTTTTTTACAACCGAAGCTCTGATGAAAGAGTACCGAATCGCCAGCCAGAGGAATATGGATAACAACCTTATTCTTGCAATGCCGGCTACTTATGCCGGAGATGTAAAGGCTATTGAAGCTGCAAATGGTGTTCTCACCAGAGAAGGGGGATACGCATCTCATGCTCCGGTTGTGGCTCGGTCTCTGGGAAAAGTTGCCATGGTAAATCCAGACATTGTCTTTACCAAAACAGGTTTGAAAATCGGTAATAAAATCATCAAAGAGGGGGATTACATCAGTCTTGATGTACCCTCTTATGACGATCCTGTTGTCTATTTCGGCAAACTTGAT
>DEIH01000140.1:12605-22971 GCA_002352375.1 Spirochaeta sp. UBA2779
GATCAGCCGAGTGATGCAAAACTTGCCAGAAAATTTCTTGCAGACGGCATCGGACTCTGCCGCACGGAGCATATGTTCTTCAATGAAAAACGAATTCCGATATTCAGATCGCTGATTATCGCCCCGGACCGTAGTGAAAGAGAAAAGATACTAAAAAAAATCAAGAAAATGCAAATAACAGATTTCTATGGTCTTTTTGAGGTTATGGGAGAGAGAACTGTTACCATTAGGCTTCTTGATGCACCTCTACATGAGTTTCTGCCCCATAACAAAGATTCCATGGATGCATTTGTAGCCTTTTACCGTAAAGACCATCCTAAAGTAAGTGAGTCAGAAATCAGATTGCGCTGTGATATGACCAGTGAGGTGAATCCGATGCTGGGACATCGGGGTGTCCGTGTAGCCATATCTTATCCCGAGATTTATCGAATGCAGGTTGAAGCAATATTTGAAGCGGCCTATAAATTGCGGAAAGAAAAAGGGGTTGTCTGCCGACCGGAAATAATGATTCCCATTATTATGAGTCCCAGGGAAGTTAAAACAATACGTTTCGGTAAACGTATTGAAGGATTTGAGATTGTCGGTGTCAGGCAGATTGCAGAAGAACTTAGAGAAAAACTGGGTGAAGAAAAGATTGAGTATAAGGTGGGAACCATGATTGAGCTTCCTGCTGCTGCTCTCCTTGCAGACAAAATTGCCCGTTATGCTGATTTCTTCAGTTTTGGAACCAACGACTTAACTCAAACTTGTCTTGGATTAAGCCGGGATGACTTCAACTCTTTTTTTACTGACTACAATGAGTACGATCTACTGGACAAGAATCCATTTCAGTATCTGCAGGAACCGGTAAAAGAGCTAGTTGGTATGGCTATTGAGAGAGGCCGGGTTGTTAAACCGGATCTTACATGTGGACTCTGCGGTGAACACGGAGCTGAACCTGAGAATATTCCTTTCTGTATGGATGCAGGATTAAACTATGTCAGCTGTTCTCCATACGGAATTCCCCTTGCAAAATTAACTATTGCCCAGAAGAACATAAAGGATCTGGCTACCGGATAATCATTGGTTATTGTGTAATAGATAAAGACTGCCTCTTACAGGGGCGGTCTTTTTTAAAAATCTAGAATACCGTTGCTCCTGAGTTCCAGAAGATCCATCAGTGCATCATAACGAGCTGTCATAAGAATAGCAGCATTTCTACGTTCTCCTTTGGTGAACACGGTTAAATAAAGAACAAAAGAGCTGTAGCAGGCGTAGATACCGGAAATAGCTCTTCCGGTAAGATGTTTGGGTATAAGTTCCGGGAAAAAGATTTCTTTTACAGCATCGTCAAAGCTTCTTCGCGCAAGACGGAACCCATCATCAAACTTACGATATTTCATTTTGTCCTTAAAATCAGGTTCTCCCAGCTCAATCTCTGCAGCGGTAAGACGGGAAAATCTTGATGCTGCTAAAAAAACAGGATGACTTTTCTCTTTGGTGTAGACTTCCAGTTTATCCCGAGTTTTTTGTATTGTTCGAAAAGCTTCTCTGAACCGGAATCGTCTGACACCTTCAACCCTGTATGCAGGATTATCCAGGCCGTACTGATAATACACACCCAGGCCGTCCAGAAATGAGTTAAAAACAGGATAAAAAATATTTCTATCTGCAGAATTGATCGTCGGTATTTCACGCCTGAATAATTCTTCATCAGTTTTTTCAGGGTTTTCCCTGGTTTCCGTTACTGTCGGTGTGGTTTTTCCCACTTCCGGTGGTTTGGACAGCCATTCAACCAGAGTTTCGTATGCATTATTGATTTCCGACATTCTTTCGTGGGCCCAATCGGGGTGTTCCCTCACCTTGTCCGGATGGTATTTCTTTACGAGTTCACGAAAAATAGAATTCAGGGAATCAATGGGAATACGCTTTTGAAGTCTGAATATTGTGAGTGCGCGGCGAAGTTCCATGTTAGATAGTATGAGAATTTATCTAAAATTGACAACCGTTAACTGTCACTCTATACTCAGCATGTAAGGAGCTTGTATGGCTAAAATTATGGATCTTTTTGAAGCATACAGTAATAGTGAGATGCCCCGTGACGGCGGTTTTATTATTACCGAATTGCTTGATGACTCCTCGCGGTACGCAAGGTATGAAGTTATTTCCTACGGTAACGTCAAGGATATTTATCTGATTGACGAAGGCATTATGTTTCAGGCTGACGGCAGAAAGATGTTTGTACTGTTTGAACCTCTTAATTACAGTGCCAAGCATGTTGAACCTGCGTTTCGTGATGAAAGCCACCGGATTCCTTACAGGTTGAACGAACTGGAAGTTTTTAAAACCAAACGTCAGGAAAAACTGATGATTGCCAAGGAACCTGTTGAAACCTATTCCTCCTTTACCATTGCGAACGAGACCGGTTACAACACCTCTTATGTGGTTTATAAAGAAGAATCTACCGCACGTACCATTCTGGGATTTTTTGAACAATCCTTTTGGAAAACCTTGAATATATCTCGTACTGATGCCAAAAACGCATGTGAGATAATTACTTCGCCTCTGGAAAAGGTGATGATCCCCTTCGGTATAGAGTAGTCGGGAGGAATCTTCAGTTATTCATTGAGAGAATTCTCAGAGTGCCCTGGAGTTCCTGTATCTTGCTTTGCTGTATTCGGATGAGTTCCAGCAGTTTGTCCACCTCATACTCATCTGAATCCTCCTCGGATTCTGTACTGCCTTGTAATGCCGCAAGGTCGTTTTCCATCTCAATATGTGCCAGCTCAAAAGAGTCTGAATAGTAATCCAACTCCAGGGGCATTTCCGGGAAATTGCTGCTTTGTATAATTTTCTGGGAAATTCGATGAATCTCATCAGTTACAATATTTTCCTCATTATCGAGGATAAATGGGCGCTGGAGGTTGATTGATCGATTCACGATTTTTTCGTTCATTACCGTTCCCAGGCATTCAAGGCTGATTGAAAGGTTTCTGGCGCACAGATCCCGTAACCCTTCGGCAAGACTGACATCTTCAGCACCGTACATCTTGTTCAGTATGAGTTTCGGTTGAAGAACTTCAAGAAAGGCCTCGGCTTTTTCTCCTGCATCAGAATTTATTCTACTGATATCTTCTATCATATCGCTGACTGTTTTCTGTTCGCCGGGGCGTCGTTCTTTGAGAACCTTTTTCAAGTAGACTGATATCTTTTTATCTGAGGCGAAAGCCCTTTGCAGGAAGCGGAAAACATAGTTCTTCAGGAAGGAATAGGCGTTCATAATAGATGTTGTCTGCGGGGTGGTTACAATCAAACCGGAATTGGATATCAGAAAAAAATCAACGACGGTAAAGTTCGTTCCGCCACCCAGGTCGACAATGATGTAATCAGCATCTATATCCAGCAGACCTTTGACGATACGGGCCTTAACGGATTTGCTGAGTTCACCTATACCGTATACGAGTACATCTCCGGGGATGAAAAACAGGTTCTCCCAATCGGTTGGGCAGAGGAGTTCGTTAATCGAGTATTTACGACCGGAAACAAAGTTCCCCATACCTGGGTTTGAATTCCGCAGACCGAGAAGGGTGTGAAGGTTGGAGCCGCCGAGATCGAGGTCGACAAGAACTGTCTTTTTCCCGAACATCGACATGCTTAAGGCCAGATTAACAGCAATAACACTTTTTCCCACACCGCCTTTACCACCGGCGATAGGTATTATTTTCCGCGCGACGTTTTCATTCAGAATCATGTATTTCTCCGCTTCATTCCCTTCAGATTATCCGCTTTTCACCGATAAAATGTAAACAGTTGTAAAAGAAAGGCATGACGTACTTTGGACATGCTATTATTATAGTACCATTCATGGAAGTAAATTTTAACAAGAACCATATATCCGATGAACTCAGACTCCGAAGGAAAATTGAAGATTTTTATCTTCCGAAGCAACTGGTGGAGGCCATTGTTGATGCCGGCGGTATATACACGAAATCAAATCAAATCAACATTGCCATTGGTTTTCTGGATATTTCCGGATATACCTTCCTTTCACAATTTCTAAGTCCACCGGAAAATCAGATGGTTCTCAATGGCCTGTATTCGGCTTTTCTCTGGGTGCTGCGTAAACACGGTGGTTATCTGAACAAAATAGAAGGTGACAGCCTGATGTTTCACTTCGGAGGTCCCATCGATCCCATGGTGAAAGATATGGACGGGGAGGATGCAAAAAAACTCATAGCCCGGGAACTTTTCTATACCTGTGTGGAACTTCAGCGTGTGTGCAGCCTGTTCAATTCAACCAATCAGAACTATCTGAAAAAGATATCAAGCCGTTCAACGGTGGATGCCATTCTTGAGGCATACAAGATACTGGGAGTGCTGAGAAAAGGTTATGCTTCCGCATCATTTAACGCTCTGTTTCAGATCCGTATCAGGGTAGGAGCCTCTCTCGGTGATGTTCTTATCGGTAACTTCGGGCCCGAAGGGGCAAAGCAGTGGGACGTGATCGGTATGCCGGTTATTGAGGCAAAGCGTATGGAATCTTCCGCTCCCATCGGCGGATTCAGGATAACCTCAGAATTTTTCGACATCCTTGATAAGACAGGTATAACTACAGAGTATCACCGGAGGATAAAACGGGAGGCCCAGGCTCTGGGCAGTGTCTACAGGGATATCTCCTTTGGTGAATTGTTCCAGAAAGCGGCTGTTTACCTGAAAGATAAAAAAAATGCCGAGTTTAAAACTTTTAGTATACAGGTGAATCCTTCTTTACCGGAGAGTATCCGGGATCAATCAAAGCTTCTTCTTACCAGAGGAGATACAGGTGCTGATAATATTGTAAAATTTATTAAGTACTACAGGGGTAATCACTTTGTTATCAACAAGCTTGAAGAACTTTTCAAGAAGATGAATATCCAGGTCCGTAAAGATTCTCTCTACCGGATTATGCTTCCCGGTAAGTATAAAAACATGTTGATGAAAAATGATGGAGATCTCAATAAACTCAGGCTGCAGATTACAGATAAGCATTCCCTGTTTAATTTACTGGAACTTCTGGGAAAACTGCAGGATTCAGTAAAAGGAAGAAGTCCCGTTGAATCGGAACAAGAGAAGGGGTTTACCGGATACGATTACTGGATGGCTGATATGAGGGCAAGTGTTCAGAGAAGTTATGATATGAACAAGGGTATCACCCATCAGGCCTATTATTTTTACAACGTTATTTTCCCCATGTTCTTTGCCAATATCAAGGCTGCAATTCTTGAATACCAATATCAGAATGAGAAAATAGAACAGGTGGAAGATCTGGTTGAAAATCTGGAGGAAGAATGAAGTATCTCATAGCAGCTCTATTTTTTCTTTCATTAACAGGTCTTTTTTCTGAGTCTCTCACCGTTGTAAACCGTACCGGCTCCGTTATCGAGTTGATTCAGGCTGCTCCGGCAGGGGAAGACCAGTGGGGAGACGATTTAATTCCCGGACAAGTTGTTCTTGATGGTGAATCTGTTTCCCTTGATTTAATTGGGCCGGCCCCCTGGGCTTTCAGAATGATTGATTCTGATGCTGTTGTTTATATTCTGTATGAAGTATTCCCGGCAGTCAGCGGCAAGTTGACGGTGGGGCCTGAGAATCAGGCCCGGTTATCTGTTTATGCCGGGGCTGAACGTAATATCTCTATTACCAACCAGACTGGCTCAGCTCTATCCACCTTTCGAATCAGCGCTGTTTCAGATAATGTCTGGGGTTCCGATGTACTTGATGGCAGATATATCCGGCCTGGTGAAACTGCAGAAATCATCATCAAAGCAGTTCCCGGAACTTTGAGTTTTGATATTCAATTCACCCTTATTTCTGAAAATCAGGAGATACCCTATGAGAAGTCTGATGTTATTCTTACCGACGGCGCCTCTCTGGTGTTGAGTCTTCATTCTGAGGACTGAATAAGATCTGGACTATAGCTGATCCAAAACTGATATTTTTGTAACTTGTCCCTTTTAATACAATTGGTTAACTTAAGAAGCGAGTGCATCGTATTTGTATTCAGCAGGAGACAGACTTTTGATTAATCCCGGCGCTTTCATCGGAGCTATCTTAGGATTTTTACTCGGAGCACGGTTCGGCCTGATGATTGGGATACTCGGTGGGATGCTGGGTAGTTCTCTGGGTTCCCGGATCGGCACTCAGCTGTTTCGTCAGTCCGGCAGAACCGGAGGACAGAGCGGCTGGTTTTCCGGATGGGGTTCCTCGGCTTCTGCAGGCCCGGCTTTTATGGATAATCTGTTCTCCATGCTCGGACGCCTGGCTGCAGCCGACGGTTATGTCAGCCCTCAGGAAGAACAGCTGTTTCAGAGTGTTGTTGTAAATGAGTTGCATATTACAGATCCTTCCAGTGTCGCCTCGGCATTGGCCATATTCAGAAAAGCAGCATCCGGGAGCACTCCCATGGGTGTGTATGCCAGGCAGGCCGCCGAAGCTTTCAGGTCACGTCCACAGCTGTTGGAAATGATGCTTATCATCATGGTTCGGGTATCCGCAGCCGGAGGGAGCCTGCATCCTGAGGAAGATCGACTGATGCGTGAAGCCGCAGCCACCTTTGGTTTTCGTCCCGGCGCCTACGAATCCTTAAAAATGCGATACGGTGCCGGTACAGGCCCAGGTTCTTCAGGTTACGGTCCCTCGGGTGCAGCCTCGGGAAGTCAGTCCCTGAAATCCGCCTATGCGGCCCTTGGAATCCCGGAAAATGCCACAGAATCTGAAATACGTAAGGCTTATCGGAAAAAAGCATCCGAGTATCATCCCGATAAGATTGCAGCCAAAGGCCTTCCCAAAGATTTCACAGAACTGGCAAATAAAAAATTTCAGGAGATTCAGGAAGCCTGGGACAGCATCCGTAAGACACGAGGTTTTTAATGATAATCAGGAAGATAATCAGGAAGCCGACCATTCGGGATCTATTGAGTATCATTGTACTCATTGCCGGTTGTGCCTTGACGGCTCTGGGTATCTCTCTTTTTCTGGTTCCCAATAAAATTGCCGCCGGTGGTGTTACCGGTCTTGCCACCATTATTCATTACTGGACGTCCTGGCCGGTGGGTCTGGTTAGCCTTGTCATCAATATTCCTCTTTTTCTGGTCGGCTTCAGGTTTGTCGGAAGTTCTTTCGGACTGCGCACCCTTCTGGCTACGGTTTTTCTTTCTTTGTTTATTGACCTCTTTGCAGGGATTATCCCTGTCACCGACGATCTTCTCCTGGCTGCTCTGGCCGGCGGTGCCATGATGGGGGTGGGTCTGGGACTCGTCTTCAGACAGAATTCCACCACCGGAGGTACCGACCTTGCCGCAAGAATTATTCATAAAAGTATTCCCCACATCAGTATCGCTCAAGTACTTCTGGTAATCGATATCCTGGTTGTTATCACTGCGGCATTCTCCTTTCGTAGTTACGAGCTGGCTCTTTACGCGGTGGTTACTCTGGTGGTAACAACAAAGATTATTGACAACGTTACCCTTGGTGTCAATTTTGCCAAGGCCGCCCATATCATCTCCTCCAAATCAGATGAGGTTGCCGGGGAACTCTTAAAAGAACTTGACCGGGGGATTACCGGTCTTGAGGGCCGGGGCCTTTATACAGGTAACCGCAAAGAGCTGCTTGTCTGTGTACTGAAATCAAGAGAAGTACCCCGATTGAAGAGAATTGTCAGAGATATCGATCCAGAGGCTTTTGTCTATCTTACCGACGTCCGTGAGGTTTTCGGCGAGGGCTTTCAGGCTTATGAATAGTCGTTGTCAATTCAAAAGGGGTTGTTTAGAACTCAAAAGCTGTCAGTGAAACCGTCAGCCTGATTCCCTGGCGGGTTAATTTCCCGGGAAGGGTTCTGGTGATGCGGTTTGCAGTTTCTCTGTCAGGAACACAGATATAAAAAGCGCCTCCCATCCCCCCTCCACTGAGTTTCCCGCCGGTGGCCCCGAGGGTCCGGGCAAGTTCCAGTACAGTATCGAGTTCCTCTGTAGATAGATTCAGAGATGCAAGCACCCTTTGGGCCTGGTTTGTCAATGCTGAGGCCCTGTTGTGGAAGTCTTCATTTTTTTTACTTCGGGCTGCATCGATAAAAACCTCGGAAATCCTTCCAAGTTCCTCCATGGCAGAGATAACAAAGCTGTCCCCTGAGAGTTTCAACTCCCGCAGCCGGTCCACAGACTCAGCTGTCGTAGAGGTTCTCGGGAGTGCACCATAAATAATATGCCATTCGGGAATTATCAGGGTCTCTCTCCCGGGTATTTCTCCATCACCCTTTATCCAGGCAGCAGCAGCAGTATCGCAGGCCATGCCCGTATCTATTCCGGAAGGGGTGCCATGAAAGCGTTTTTCAAGCTGATTCGCCAGAAGATGAACCTCCCGATCATAGGTATTAGAAGTTCGTCCCAGAACCGTTCTGGACACTGCGACACATAGAGCCGCTGAAGATCCGAAACCACCGGTTTGGGGGACATCGGATAATTGTGTCAGCCCGCTGAAATCCTGGAGAGTTATTCCCTTGGTTAGTACTGTGGCGCTACTCATAACTTCCTGGAGAATCTTGTTATCCTCCGTGTCAGTTTCAGAAGCCAGATTTTCCGGATAAATCACCGTCCGGCAGGGAAGTGCTGTGCCCACGGCTGGAAAACCATACACTGCGGCATGCTCACCGAAGAGTATCAGTTTTCCCCGGCCGCTGCCGAATACACTCATCTTCCGTCCCTTGGACGTAACTCAGACTTTAAACCCTCGTGCTCCACCTTGAGGGGCATAGCCTGGCCGCTCTCCTGCAGCCTTTTCAGGGATTTTTTCTCATCGGAGCTGAGGCAGTCTGGTATAAAAAGCAGCAGAATTGTTTCATTGCCGGCGCCGAGGCATTTAAGGGTAAGGCTGCCCCGACGGTAAAGCGGGATTTCAGGTGCTCCAGGGATTAACGGCTTCCCGGGAACTCCGATTTCTTCACCCAGTTGAATACCCGAGATTGCAAGATGGTGGATACTTTCCAGAATTTCTTCTGGAGTGTAATCCCTCACGTCAGAAAGCAAACTACAGAGATTCTCCGTATTTTCTGATATTTCAGATACCAGATGATAAGAATCTTTTTTAGAGTCTCGCCATCGTTGAAACCGGCTTACCGCATCCGGACTTTTTACAGCTTTCAACCCTTTAATCAGCCAGGATTCCAATATACGGGGACTCTCTGAATCATCAGGCCAGGATAATTTGTTCCATTTCGGCTGCACACCGCCGGTGAATCTGCCGGATCCGCCGTTTGCCGATGTCAGTACATCGTAACCGCTGCCCCGGCCTCCCTGCCAGATGGAGTGTGCCTGAAGAGCGCAGTCAACAGGCTGTAAATCCCTTATCGGAGAAGAATTGAAAAGACCCCGGGAATATAGCAGTGCCGCCGCCGCACTGGATCCGAGCCCCAGTTTCCGGCCCCGTTTATCGTAGAACTCCGAAGTATCAACAAGCAGCTGCCCTGAAACCCCGGTTATGTTTTTCCCCGGTCCACGTTTCGAGTCCCGGCATTGTTTCCATACAGCTGCCGCAAGAGAGGGTGACTCTCCGTCCTGAGGTGACCACTTTTCACCGCCATTCGGCCAGTAGCCTTCCATCTTCAATTCAGAATCCCCTGGGACTCTATTTATCGATAAATTCGACTCAAGATAAGAGCGGCCTCCGGCGGCCAGGGCCACGCCAAAGCCTCCCTCCTCTGTTATCAGGTACTCACCGGCAATCAGAAGACTACCCGGTGCACTCCAGTATCGGGTTTCAACGCGGTTCATAAGTTCGCTGGGAATCCATCGGGGGCCGATCCGGGGGTACAAACCCTGGCTCTGACATCCGGGAAAAATGTTTTGAGACGACTTAATATTTTATCCGTTTCATTCTCGGTGCTGAACAGTTTCACCTGAGGACCGGCATCCATGGTTTCCCACACGGATATACCCTCGGCTCTCATCCCTTCACAGAGCTTGATAATTCCAAGACTTATCGGTTTCCAGTAGATAACAGGTGGGTCGGCTGCAAACATAGTGGCAAACATCCGAAGGTAGCTTTTACGGATTATCGGCCCCAGAATATCAAGGTTTTTATCATCCAGGGCTGTTACTGCCTCGTCCATCAGAACCTTTGAGTCTTTTACCCAGGAATTGTAATACGGGGATGTGTTTCTGGTTTGCTCCATGGCCAGACGGGATGAAATCTTTTTAGGCTCTTTTTCCAGCTCTAGAACAATAATACGGAACTCCGGCCACCAGTTTTCATTATAAAGCTGTTTGGCATGTTTTTCCCTCTCACCAAGGGAGGTAAATCCCCCATAAAGAGAGCGGGCCGCAGAAGCTGAGCCTATACGTGCCAGGGCCGAGAG
>DEIH01000140.1:23125-25603 GCA_002352375.1 Spirochaeta sp. UBA2779
TCTGAATTCCCGAAAAAAAGATTCGAATCTTTTTTCTTGTTGAAAAACTCCGTCAATTAAAACAGCATCCGCTGTGTACTTGTCGTCGGTGTTCCTGGAAATCCAAACAGAGGTTTCGGTTTTAAGCTCGTTTAGAGTTACCGCCAGTGACGGGGTTGCCGGAAGATTTTCAACGCTGTCCGCCTTTCCCCAGTATTTAATCAGAGCCAGACTGGGATGTGCGGTTGAATGCCCGTAACTTGATATCTCAGAATTTATCATTTGAGCCGCCATTCCGAAAATCGCCGGGCTGCTTCCTCTTTTCCCCGAATATCGTCGTTTCGGATAACGGTGGAAAAAAGCGGAATCTCATCTCCACGGGCTCCGGCCGCATAGGCCAGTCTCCTGGCATGCAATCCCATATGACCGCTTTGAATCCCCTCGCTTACAAGGGCTCTGAGGGCTGCCAGATTCTGCGCCAGTCCCAGTGCCGCGGCAATACGGCTTAACCCCCGGGCATCAGGATTTCCCAGAATCTCAAGCGACCACCGGGAAGCTGGATGAAATCCCACGGCTCCACCGGTTACTGCAAAGGGAAGAGGCATCTCCAGGGAGCCTTGAAGTACATCCCCTTCAATCCAGTATTCACTTAAGCCGTGATAGGGCCCGTAGCGTCCGGCATAGGCATGAGCAGCAGCTTCAATCGCCCGGCAATCGTTCCCAGTAGCCAGAGCCAGAGCGGAAATACCGTTCATTATGCCTTTGTTGTGGGTAACCCCGCGGTCGGGATCTTCCCGGGCCACTCTGGAGGCACGGACAATGCGCCGGGCGGTATCCTTTCCGTTAAAACCGTTATGCCCGAGAACCTTTACAGGAATACTCAGCCTGGCCGAAGCGGTTCTGTTCCACGAACGGTTGGAGAGAATGGCCATCAGAACCCGTCCGCCGGTTATTTCTTCCAGCAGGGGACGTATCTCCTCGGCGGCACTGTTTAAGAGGTTGGCTCCCATGGCATCTCTTACATCAATCTGGAGGTTTACCGCCAGGGTTCTTGAGGGAGCAATCCACCGTGCATCCATATTCCGCCAGCCGCCTCCCCGTTCCTCCATGGTTTCCAGTATGGGTTTGAGTCGTTTACGGATAATGTCCCGGGATTCAAAAACCTTCTCAACGCAAATCGCGCCTGGTTCTCCTACATCTTCGATGAATATCTGCGCCACCATAACAGGATCTGAGGCACGGGTTGTAATTCCTCCGCTTGAAGAAAAGAGGCTCCCGGCAAAAGTAACAGCTGCTATTACCGAAGGTTCTTCGGTGGCCATGGGAATCATAATTTTTTTCCCGTCTACAGGCAGAGGACCGGCAACCCCCAGGGGAACTCCGAAATAGCCTACCGCCTGCTCAATCATCACCTCAGAGAGGTCCAGTAAGTCCTCATCACGGCCTGTTGCCGCAAAGTCTTTTCCGCTGCCCTGGGAAATCACATCCCGTCTATCCCGAATGGTTCCTTTCCGGAATTTTCGATACGAAAAAACTCCCATTACTGGTCCATCGCCTTGAGAGCTTCTTCCGCCAGTAATTCAGCGTTGTCGAGAAGTTCCGGTATTATCCGAAGCTCTGATTTTCTGAAATTTTCAATTGACCCTGTCCCCCCGAGCACAATGGCAGTCCGTATACCAATCTCCAGTTCGCCGATGTATTCAGTTAGGGCATCAATACCCCCCTCAGATGCCAGTCTGATAAAGGGGAGGGCGGCTGCTGCCAGATGAGAACCGCAGGCCAGGGACACGGCAAAATCACGGGGTGTCCGTAAACCTCCCGATGCGATAATTCGGCCTGATACCAAAGATCCTGAACGCCCGCCGGCCCGGGCAATCTGCCTGTATGCCAGAAGAAGTTCTGCTGTTGGATAACCGTGATTCTTAAATGATGCGGCGGCGGAATTCTCATTATAACCGCGGCTGTGAGCTTCGACGGTAATCCAGTCGGTTCCTCCGGATCCAGCCACATCGATGAATGATACTCCGAGGTTCAGCAAACGTAATCCTTCGGAAGGTGCAATCCCACAACCGGTTTCCTTTATCAGAATCGGGAAGTCAGCTTTATCTGTCAGCCGGGCTATGCCTTCATACCAATTCTTGAAATTACAGTCTCCCCCGTTCTGGAAAAGCTCCTGAGCGGGGTTCAGATGGACGTAGAGACCGTCGGCCTCGATACCTTTTACAGCTTCAATCAGAGTTTCCGTAGGGTATTGGGAAAGCTGAGCCGCACCGATATTGGCCAGTACCGGTACGTCTCCGGCGGTTTTTTTTAATTCAAAATCCGAACGGGTTTCAGGATGGGAGAGCATTACACGAATGGATCCGGTTCCAACAGCGATACCGTGTTTACCCGCAGCCTCGGCCAGCAGACGGTTCAGTCTATTACCCTCGGGGGAACCTCCGGTCATACAGGATATTAAAAGAGGACTTTTCAGTTCATACCCGAGAAAAGAAGTGC
>DEIH01000206.1 GCA_002352375.1 Spirochaeta sp. UBA2779
CGATAGAACGTTCATCTCCACACCACCGAAGTTCCCGATCCGCTTCCCGTAGCGTTCTACCCAGACATCGAAAGTATCAATAGCATCCTCATTGGAATGCTTGGAATCTATACCTACAACATCAATCAGATCGTCCATTACATCGTAGATGTTACCGCAGGAATGAAGCAGGAAGGGCTTCCCGTGGGAATGCACCATGTCCACCACTTTTTTAAACTGAGGAATAATGTGCCGGCGGATCTCTTCCGGCCGGATCAGAGTGGAGGAACGGAAACCCAGATCGTCACCAAAACGGCAAACTGCGAATTTATCAGCGTGGTTATTCAACAGCCAGTCCCAGAGACCAACCATAAAATCTCCCACCTTTATCCAGAGCCTTTCGTATACATCCGGTTCATCCACCTGGAGAAATGCCAGCTCAGTAAAAGGAACAAAGTCCTGAATTGTTTCAAACAGACCGTTGCCGATTCCGCCCACCGCTTTCATTCCCGGTGGCAGGGCTTCTCCCAGAGCTCGGAAATCCTCATCGAAGCGTTCGATATACTCCTCAGCCTTCTCCTCCCAGGGATAGCGTTCAAGGTTGTCCATATTTTTAATCAGAGCCGTACCCCGGCCCAGAAGCCCCTCCCCCCCCTGTACAAGATCGGTCATCAGACGCTCAAAGGGAATAACGTCGTACCCCAGCTCAAGTCCGCAGGCCGCAATCCGCCGCTGGGCTTCAACCTTGTCCGCATAATCACCTTCCAGAAGAGGAGTTACCTCTTTGCCGATAACCTGCTCTACGATACCGGAATCAAACCCGTGTTCGTACAACGGAAGCCGTTTAGCCTCCCGGTTGTACGCCGCATCGATAATATGATTGTAATCAGGTTGAAATTCTCTCATCGTCTTTTCCCTTCATGCGCATCTCCATCATTCTCAACGCTTCTGATTCGTTTCATCAGTATCGCATATAACAGCGAAGCTATTAATCTCTTTATCAATCCAATCCTGCAGGAATAATAATAAATCTGTTTATCCCAACCTTTCTCACGCCAGAAATCCCCATCAATAGTTAAGAGTTTTTCAGCCAGCACCCGTTGAACCTGATACGACATCAATGCTTCCAGAGATGGTTTATGATATAGGCTCTCACGCCTTATAATTTCCACAAATGCCATGTATTCCTTTTTCTTCAAATTCACATGAAGGTTAGAGACATTTCTCCCAATACCTTGTACAGAAACCATTCCCCACTGATAGGCCACTTCACCCAGAAAGGCCAAAGTCTGCTTCAAGGCGGATCCGGCTGTTGTGGCAACTGGCAGAAGCACTTTCCCGGTTAGCTCCGGACGATGAAACCAGCTGCAGGTTCGGTCAATAAAATTCTTAAGACTTCCGCTTACATGTCTCATATACACAGGAGTGGCCAGTACCAGCCCATCACTGTTAATCATTTTTTCCTTAAGGACCTCCATATCATCTTTGATAACGCAGGAACCTTTCGTTATACAGACTTCACATCCACGGCAGGTTTTAATCTCATAGTCGGAAAGGTTCAAAATCTCAACCTGGAAATCTTCTTTTTCCAATAAATCTTTCAATCCAAGCAGCAGTAACTGTGTACGTTTCTTCCGTGGACTTCCATTTATCATAACAACTTTATGCCTGGTCATTTATATATCTCCCTGGATATTCTAATAAAAGCGGTGGCTTCCCCGACTTCTCCCTCAGCCAGTTGATACTCCCCAACACCTTCGGCATCATCACCAGCCTTCGCTCCAGCCGATATTTACCGGGAAAACTGGTAAAAGAGATACCAATCAGAATACTCAGTATCCCCTGACCCGGCAGAAAAAGCATCGCAATACCGGCCAGAATAAACACAATCCCAAGAAGGTTTTTCAGAATCATCTTGACTGGAGCATTACTTAACCGTCGCTTTTCTTGAGCAAAATAATCCACGGGAATCCGAACCACCATCACCGGAACAAGAAGCAACGTCAAAATAAACATTATAGCCGAAATGCCCGACATCCAGATGAGCAGAAAACTGTGATTAGAACTCCAGCTGGTAATACTTTCAATCATTTTTTAATTGACCTCTGCCGCTCCCGCGGTTTACTCCCCTTAACGATACCGTATAAAACAATACATAAGGATACAGTATGCCCAATCAACGAGTCGAATCACTTTTCAGATACATGAGCGGAGTAATTGCCGGTAAACCCGGCGGAATACTGGTTAAGGAAAATCACATCCTTGAAACCGACTACACACCGAATGATGTGCTCTCCCTCTTCGACCTGCTCTTCGAAGCCGGCTATTCTGTTGAAGAACTGAAAACCCCGTCAAACAAACTCTTCAATCTCCTCCATCAGGCTCTGGACCGCTTCCCATCAGAAGAAATTGAGTCCGACAGCTTTCTTTACAACATCATCGAAGACAATCACCGCCTTCAGAAGATTCTGAAGGAAACACGGCCCCTGATTCTGAAGCTGAACAGCGATTACCACGCCGAGGATATCACGGCTATAACCGGCCTGGTTGAGCAGATACAGAAAATTCACAATCACTACGTTATCAAGGAAAATGCCCTCTTCCCGGTGCTGGAAAAAAACTGGCCGGAACATCAATGCCTGAAACTGATGTGGTCCTACCACGATGATATTCGCAAGACCATTAAGGAAGCCCTTATCCTCCTGGCCAGACCTGAGCTCAATATTTCCCGATTCAACACCGTTACCGGAGAACTCTTTTTCGCCGTATTTACCATTCTCTACCGGGAAGAAAAGGTGCTTATTCCGCATATCCTCCAGACAATTGATGATTCCGTTCTGGAGAGTCTTCTTATCGAGAGTGCCGAATTGGGTTTTGCCTACCTGAACAGAGAAGAACTTAAGATTCCAGAGCAATCCCCGGCAGAAAGCCCTGCGGCCGGTCGGAGCATCAGAGATGGCTCAGTATCTTTAAGCACTGGAAAACTCAGCCTCTCACAGTTTGAAATGCTCTTCCAGTATCTACCGGTAGACATCACCTACGTGGATGAGAACGACGTCGTCCTTTTTTACTCCGATCCTCCTCACCGAATCTTCCCCCGGAGCAAGTCCATCATCGGCCGCAAGGTACAGAACTGCCATCCTCCTGAAAGCCTGCACGTCGTAGAGAGAATACTCAAAGCCTTTAGAAGCGGAACAAAAGAAGAGGCTTCCTTTGTTATCAAGATGGGACCGAAGTACATTCAGATCCGCTACTTCGCCATTAGAGGCGAAGAGGGAGATTTCAAAGGAACCCTGGAAGTTTCCCAGGATGTTACAGCTATACGGAAAATCGACGGGGAGAGCCGGCTGCTGGACTGGGAATAATCCCCGGCTACAAATCCCTCCGACTGGCACAGAATCCCAGAGTTAACCCACCATCAAGAGTAATACACGAACCGGTGAGGTAATTGCAGTCATCTGAAGCGCAGAATACTGCGAGTTTTGCGACTTCTTCAACAGTTCCCACACGGCCGGCAGGAATTGCAGTGGAGATAGCTCCGGCGCGGTTATCCGGAGTGAGTTCGGTGGCAATCGCTCCGAGGGTGAGAGCATTCACCTGAATATTGTAGTCCGCCAGCTCTAATGCCATGCAGCGGGTAAGCTGTTCCAGTCCACCTTTTGCGGCGCTATAATGGGCAAAGTTACGTCGGGGTTCCCGGGAATGAACCGAGCTGATGTTGATAATTTTGCCGCCCTTACCCTGTTCCTTCATCATCCGCCCGGCAAGCTGACCGCAGAGGAAGGGTGCCCGTAGATTTACCCCAAGAACATAATCCCAATCCTTCAGAGAAAGATCGAGAAACCCTCCTGGATTCTGTACCGCCGCATTATTCACCAGCACATCCATTCCCTGAAGCTGCTTCCCGATGGTATCGAACATCGCCGTCACCTCGGCCTCTTCGGACAAGGAGGCTGTCACCTTGATGGATTGCGGACTAAAAGCACGTATATCATCATAGCTTTGCTCCAGATTTTCACTTGGTTTTGAGCCGTGCACAATCACTACAGCACCTTGCTGTGCCATAGTCTTTGCAATGGCACGGCCTATCCCCCGGCTCGATCCGGTTACCAGAATACGTTTACCTTTTACACCCATCATGATACCTCCAGAATAATCTTGATAGCTCCCGAGGATTCCTTATTACAGGCAACTTCAAAAGCCTCTACACCCTTTGATAAGGGAAAGCGATGGGAGATTAAAGGTTTCACATTCACCCTCCCTGTCGCCAGCATTTCCAAAGCTCTGGGAAAGTCACTGTAGAGAGCGTTGGAAGAAGTCCTGATTGTCCGCTCACCACTGAGGTTAAGAGCCGGAAAAACAAGCTTCTTATCCTTAGTCGCCAGCAAAACAAGTGTTCCCCCTTTATCCAGAAGCTCCAGTGATTCCACAATGCTCTGGTTTGTTCCGATTGTGTTAAATACCAGATTTACCCCATTCCCGGAGGTTTGGGATTTTACAATTTCACGAAAAGCCGATTGTTTCTCAGCAATATTCACAGCATAGTCCACACCCAGGGCATCAGCCGCAGTAATATTTTCATCGGCAATATCACAGATAAACGTTCTGGATGCACCATAGATTTTAACAAACTGAGCTATTAAAAGACCGATCGGTCCTGCACCATAGATTGCAACTTTATCAAGCACCTTCGGGGCACCCACATCCACAGCATGCAGCGCCGCAATCATCGGGTCGAGAAAAGTGGCCTCTTCGTCGCTGACATTCTCAGGCAGCTCATAGATCTGGCTGACAGGAACCGGGCAGAATTCAGCCATCCCGCCGGGATAATAATCCATCTCTCCCCAACCCTGAGCATGTCCCAGATGCCTTGTATCAGGGCAAAGATTCTCCCTGCCGCTCCGGCAGAAAGAGCAGCGTCCACAGGTGATAAAGGTATTCACCGCCACCCTTTTTCCCAACAGATGCTCATCAGAACTATGAGCAACTTTTTCAACAAAGCCCACAAACTCATGGCCCAATACAATATTCGGAGGATTCGGGATTTCCCTGCCCAGAGTCTGCTTTGCCCAGGGATTCTCACCGTAGAAATACCGAATGTCACTGCCGCAGATACCGCATTTTGTTACACGAATCAAAGCCTCACCCGACTCCAGAGTCCATACCGGGAGATTAGAGATTTCAAGAACTTCCGGACTTTTTAACACCAATGCTTTCATAGTTCCACCATTTTGCAGAGTATTCTCTTATACTAAAGCATAGCCATGATTGACAACTTCGGTAAGATACTCTCATTTTTTACAATATCAGCAGTATTATTTTCCTGTACCGGAATTCCTCACGATGTAACTCCGGGGGTAAGCGGCAGGTAAACCCGGAGCAGCTCTCCTATTGGTTAGCATATGTTCAGGCGGTGGCTCTTCGATACGGCGACAGCCTGGCTGCCCTGGAAATCTGGAATGAACCAAATTTCGGGAGGTTCTGGACCGGCAGCGATGAAGATTTTTTCTACTGACCTCGGAAACCGTTAAACTGTTGTTTATGAAACAAAAACAGGAAAAGAAAGCGCATGGCATTCTGGAGATAGTGTGACATTATTGCCGGAACCGCTCATTATTACTGGCATATCTGAAGGTGGAATCGAATTTCGATAGAGATGCCCTATACAAGTTCCACGGCTTTATTAAGAGTAATAAGAAACTCATCAAGGGGTTTCTTATGTATTTTTGCGGCTCTCTCAACGGTAAGGAATCTGGTGATAATCCGACGAATATTGTACTTCCCGACACTTTTTATACCCATGGCTTCCATCACTTTTTCGATATCACCGTACTCTTCCAGAATATCAAACACCCTTGTTTCTTTTGAAATCGTCATATTAAGCTCCTGGACTAAAAGTCTTATTTAATAGTGTTTTAGTCAAGTTTTTTATTGACCTCTCCCGCAGCTGCCGCTTCACGGTACTCCATCGGTGTTATGCCGAACCGCTCTTTAAAACGGGCATTGAAATGGGACAGGCTCCCGAACCCTGCATCCCCGGATACAGCTGCCACAGATACAGCTCCTGCCCCGATATCCCGGAGCATCATCGCCGCCACAGTGAGCCGGTAATCATTTACCAGCTCGGTAAATGTCCGCCCGGTAATCCTCTTCACATAACGGCAGAAGGAAGTCCGTGTCAGAGCTAGAGTTTCAGCGGCTGCATCAAGGCTTGCATCCCCGGCGTGTTCGGATTCGATAAAATCCTGCAGCCGGGAGAGGCGTTCCTCATCCACACCCCGGCTGCTGAAAACCGTTCCTCCCGGGGAGAGAGTAAGCGCTTCCCCCCGGCCGGCGGAATCAGACAGATCAGCCAGCAGCAGGAGCAGTCCCGGTAAACGCCGGGAAGTACCGGCCTGGATAACAGCTGCCAGCCGGCCGGTGTCTTGAATAGATACTGAAGGAAAGGCCAGCCCTTGAGCCGAGCGGTCCAGGAGTGTACGGATTGGAAGATTTTCGGGCAATCCAAAAAACCCTTCACCGAAAGCGTCCATACGGAACTGTATTACCCGGGCTGTTGAGTCCCCGGGCTGTCTGATGAAGCGGTGGGGCAGCCTTCTTCCGAAAAGAAAGATATCCCCGGAGCTGAAAAGGGTGGTTTCCGCCCCGCAGTACAACAGTCCCCCGGTACCGATTACCGTTGCCAGCTCAAACTCATCATGGGCGTGAAATGTCTGATCCTGACTTGCAAAGTCGTACTCGTAAGCCTTGAACGATCGGTGAGCATTGAGATTAATCTGTTCGATGCTTATCTGCATATTCCTGCTATTACCCCAATATGAGCGAATTATACCCTGAAAGAGATAATACAGCATCATAGAAAGGCAATATTTCCGATGCGGTGAAAGGAAGTGGGCAATATAATCTAACAATGACCAGAAAAGAACGTGCCATCGCCGTTATGAATAGAGAAAAGGTGGACAAGCTCCCCTTTATGCCCATCACCATGATGTTCGCCGCCGACCAGATCAGAGTACCCTACGGAAGATACGCCACCGAAGCCGCTTTGATGGCCGAGGGTCAGCTCAAAGTTGCAGAAAAGTTCGGAGCCGCACAGATTTCAGCCATCTCCGACCCCGGTGTGGAGGCCCACGACCTTGGAGCCGAAGTGGGCTTTCCCGAAGACAACCCCGCTTACGTTGATGAATCCAAAGCTCTCCTCCTGGATAAAACCATCCTGGCAGATTTGAATTTTGTCCCTCCGGAAGAGGGCAGACGCATGTCCAACCGCATCGAAGCGGTACGGCTCATGGCAGAACAAGCCGGAAACGAATTGCTTGTGGAAGGCTGGGTGGAAGGTCCCTGCGCCGAAGCGGCAGATCTGCGGGGCATCAACCACCTGATGATGGACTTCTACGACGACACGGTCTTCATTGAAGATCTGATGGACTTCATCACCGACCAGGCCATCGCATTCGCGCTGAATCAGATAGACGCCGGTGCGGATATTATCGGCATCGGAGATGCCGCCTCATCCCTCATCGGCCCGGAACTTTACGCAAAGTATTCCCTCCCGAGAACCCGGCGTTACATCGATGCCATCCACCGGGCCGGAGCTCTGGTAAGACTGCACATCTGCGGAGTTACCGAAGGCCTGGCAGGATCGTGGAAGGGTCTGGGGGCAGACATGATCGATATCGATTACGGGAACTCCCTCAAAGCGATCAGAGAGGTTCTCGGTCCCGATGATTCTGTTCTGGCTGGAAACCTGGACCCGGTGCGGGAAGTCCGGGACGGATTTCCAGGCAGCATCAAAGAACAGCTGGCCGTCTGTCAGACCGAATGCGCCCCGATGTTTATCGTGGGCGCCGGTTGTGAGATTCCCCGGGACTGCCCGGAAGAAAACCTGCTGGCCATGCTGGAGTTTGCCGAAGAAAC
>DEIH01000142.1 GCA_002352375.1 Spirochaeta sp. UBA2779
TTTCTACCGGGAAATAAAGACTCAATTCGTTTGCTGGAAAGTTTATAGGGATGTTCAGGATCGTAATCACATGATGTAATATTACCTGAGCTGGGATTGATTACATATAAGCCGTTATTTTCAGTACCAACCCAGATTAGACCATCAGGGTCTGAAGCCACAGCCGTCGTTATGCCGGGAACATCAAAACCGTGAATAAGACCGGAATCGGATCTGTAACTGATCAAACCAGCACCGGCACCCAACCCAATCCATAGATTATTTCCAATGGCATTCAGACTGAAGGCATTCTCCAGAGTCTGAGCGTGTTTGAATCGGGATATATTCTCATCCCAGCGTTTCAATCCATCAGAAGCAGTAGCCCAAAGATTTCCATCAGCATCAAAAGCAACCTCATAAACATCGATGTTACGTCCGGAAATTGCAGAATCCACAGGTATCTCTTCCATTTTATCGTTACCGCTGTAGCGGACAATACTGTTCCCTGATACAGCAAAGATATTCTTAGAATCCCGAACTGCTATACTTACTACTGCAGAACTGATCTTTTCACTGGTTCTGTAAAGGAGTTGAACCCTCTCCATCTTGTTGGTTTGCAAACTGTAACGAACCATCCCACCGGAAGTTCCGATCCAGAGTACATCTGTGTCCATTTCAAACTTCAATGATAGGATCTGATCCGACGGCATTGACGGATAGTTCTTTTTATTAATCAGTATGGGCTTCCGACTGTCATATCTTAATAGTCCGCCGGGAGTACCAACCCAGATATAACCACGGTTATCCTGGGCTATGCAGCTGACTGAAGGTATGGTGAGATTGGATAAATCTCTTTTCTCAAAATACAGACTTTCTCCGATGAGTGAAGTACTGAGTATAAAAAAAAGAAATACCAACGTGGTAATAAACCGCTTATTCGGAATGTGAGCCATCATGAATGGTTAACAATAATAGATAAACAACCATTCAGCCAGACCCTTTTTTCAGGACACTTCAATATTCCAGGGAATCATTGTCTCTTCAGCCAGTGATGAACCGATTCGGCTGCCTGACGTCCGTGATTTATAGCGCGAACCACCAATGAGGCACCGGTGTTGGCATCCCCGGCGGTAAAGAGGCCTTCAACACTGGTGTGATAATTATCTGCCATGATATTACCTCTGCCATCCAGCTCCAGATCTGGATCTGTAACAGCCCGTCCATGCTCTACATGAACAAATCCCATGGCAAGAAGAACAATATCCACATCCTGGGAGAATTCACTGCCCTTAACAACTTTCATGACAGGTCTACCGCCTTTTTCTCCGGGAACCCACTGGATTCGCCGAAAATTCCCTCTGTTGAGTCTCCCGTTCTTTCCTTCCAGAGAAACTGTTTCGATATTCCAGTCCCGCTCACAGCCTTCTTTGTGGCTGGATGTCGTTCTGAGTATCTGCGGCCACTCAGGCCAGACAGGATTCCACGGTTTATCCCACTCCATGGGTTTAGGCATTATTTCATATTGATATACCTTACTGGCCCCCTGACGTCTGGCAGTACCCACACAGTCGGAGCCGGTATCACCGCCTCCGATTACAAGAACCCTCTTGCCTTTTGCATTTATCTCGGCTTCTTCATACATTTCTTTCGAGATTCTGCGATTGGACTGACCCAGGAATTCAAGGGCAAAATAAACTCCGTTCAAATCCCTGCCGGGCACCGGCAAGTCCCGGGGTACACCAGCCCCCATAGTAAAAAGTACCGCATCAAACTTATCCCGCAGATAGCGTATGGAAATATCTTCACCGACAGTAACACCGGTTTCAAATAAAACACCTTCTGTTTGAAGTTGTTCCAACCGGCGATCGATAACAGATTTCTCCAATTTAAAGTCCGGAATCCCGTAACGAAGAAGGCCTCCAATCTTTCGATCCTTTTCAAACAAAGTAACTTTATACCCCTGCCTTCGCAGCTGTTGAGAGGCAGCCATTCCCGCAGGGCCGGATCCGATTACAGCAACGGATTTATTCAGTTCCTCCCTGGGAGGACGGGGTATAACCCAACCTTCATTAAAAGCTTTCTCGATTATCGCCCGCTCATTCTGCTTAATCGTTACAGGAGAATCGTTTATGGAAAGGGTACAGGAAGTTTCACAGGGTGCCGGACATATCCGGCCTGTAAATTCTGGAAAGTTATTAGTTATCTCAAGTCTTTCAAAAGCCTCTTTCCATTGCCCCCTCCAGATAGAATCGTTCCACTCAGGTATCAGATTACCCACCGGGCAACCCAGATTATGGCAGAACGGTGTGCCGCATTCCATGCAGCGGCCGCCCTGTTCAACCAGTTCTTCAATAGATTTATCGATCGTTACCTCATCATAGTCGTTAAGGCGTTTATCAATTTCCCGGTATTTTATATCGGCCCTCTGAAACTCAAGGAATCCATTTGTTTTACCCATCAGACAAAAACCTCCTCAGTAATCGCCGTTGTTTCCGTGTTCTGGGTTTCTCTATCACGGATCATTTCCAGAGCCTTTCGATATTCAATCGGAATAACTTTAACAAACCTCGGCAAGCTCTCTTCCCAGGAATCAAGGATTCGGATTCCCACCAGACTGTTGGTATACTCCACATGACGTTCAATAAAAGTTTTCAATACCTGCATATCTTCGTCCTCCACCACCGGTTCTATATCTACCATTTCCAGGTTACAGCGGGTATCAAACAGCTGATTTTCATCGTAGACATACGCAAGTCCCCCGGACATTCCAGCAGCGAAGTTCACTCCTGTCGGGCCAAGTATCACCGCAGTGCCTCCGGTCATGTATTCACATCCATGGTCTCCAACACCCTCTACCACAGCTGTCGCCCCGGAGTTCCTCACACAGAACCGCTCCCCGGCCATACCGTTAATAAAGGCCTCACCACCGGAAGCACCAAAGAGATTCACGTTTCCGGTAATGATGTTTCTAAACCCGGAGAACGTTGAATCCAGAGGGGGCAGCAGAATCAACCGCCCACCGGAGAGCCCCTTACCGAAGTAATCGTTGGACTCACCTGTAAGTTTGAATGTAATACCCCGGGTGATAAACGCCCCGAAGCTCTGACCCGCCGAACCTTTAAAATTAACAGTTATCGTATCATCGGGAAGCCCTTTTGAACCGTACTTTTTAGTTACGTTGTAGCTTAAAGTGGCACCGACAGTTCTATTACTGTTCCGGATTGTTCTCTCCAGAGTTACCCTCTTTCCTTTGTCAATAGCCTCTTTACAGGCCTTAACCAGCTCTGGATCCAGAGAGAGGGTAAAATCATGATCCTGATGGGAGGTACAGCGCAGAGGTTCACCATCCACACGCTGCGGTGGCATAAGAATTTTAGAGAAATCCAGGCCCATGGCCTTGTAGTGGTTTACCGCATCATCCACTTCCAGCATATCCACACGGCCGATCATCTCATCAAGACTCCGGAATCCCAGTTCCGCCATAATGCCCCTGAGCTCCCGGGCAATAAAGCGCATGAAATTCATCAGATGCTCAGGTTTACCGGGAAACCGTTTACGGAGTTCAGGATTCTGAGTGGCAACACCAACCGGGCAGGCATTGGTATGGCAAGCTCTCATCATCACGCAGCCCAGAGACACCAGAGTAGCCGATCCAAATCCATACTCCTCTGCCCCCAGTAATGCGGCAATGGCCACATCCCTTCCGGTTTTAAGCTGTCCGTCGGTCTGAATTCGAATACGGCTGCGCAGCTTATTCATTACCAGAACCTGCTGAGTCTCCGCCAATCCCAGTTCCCACCAGGTTCCAGCATACTTGATTGAACTTAATGGGGATGCACCTGTACCACCGTCACCTCCCGAAATAAGCACCATATCCGCCTTACCTTTGGCAACACCGGCGGCAATGGTACCCACTCCGGCTTCGGAAACCAGTTTTACAGAAACTCTGGCATCGGGATTGGCATTTTTCAGATCAAAGATCAGCTGAGATAAATCCTCAATAGAATATATATCGTGGTGAGGCGGAGGGCTGATAAGCATCACTCCGGGGGTTGTAAAGCGAACATCGGCAATTTCTTGATTCACCTTATGCCCGGGTAGCTGGCCACCCTCCCCGGGTTTTGCCCCCTGAGCCATTTTTATCTGCAATTCATCACAGTTGGCCAGATAGGCGGCATTCACACCAAAACGCCCCGAGGCGATCTGCTTGGTATGACTTTTTCGGTCGGATCCGTCGGTATCCGGAGTGTAGCGTGCTTCATCTTCACCACCCTCACCGGAGTTACTCCTGCCTCCTAAAGCGTTCATGGCAAGGGCAACTGTTTCATGAACCTCCCGGCTGATGGAACCGTAAGACATGGCGCCAGTAGTAAAGCGTTTAACAATGTCTTCAACCGGTTCCACTTCATCAAGAGCCACCGGTTGTCCCTTTTTAAACTTGAACAGACCCCGCAGGGTATTCAATCCTCTGGATTTATCGTTGATAATCCCCGAATATTCCTGGAACTTTTTAAAATCTGCATTTCTGACGGCTTTGTGCATGGCAACGATGGCCTCAGCGCTGAAGAGATGACGGTCTGAGTGGATTCTGGAAGAATATGAACCTCCCGAGGGGAAGCGGACACTGTAAACATCATCAGGTGCCCAGGCCTGGAAATGCCGTTTACGGACATCCTCCTCCAGTGCAGAGATAGTGATACCTCCGATGAGGCTGGCGGTTCCAGTGAAATACTCATCCACCAGAGAATCAGAAAGACCTACCGCTTCAAAAATCTGGGCACCACGGTAACTTCTGATCGTGGAAATGCCCATCTTGGACATCACCTTGAGCAACCCTTTCTTGACAGCTGTGATGTAGTGTTCCATAGCATGCTGCAGGGTGAGATCTTCGGGGAGATAGCCTCTGTCACGGATTTCAGCGAGGGATTCAAAAACCAGATAAGGGTTTATACCGCTGCATCCATAACCGACTAAAGTGGCAAAATGCTGCACTTCCCGAACTTCGCCGGACTCAAGAAGCAAACCTGTAAGATGCCTTTTCCCCGCCCTGATAAGGTGGTGGTGAACACCGGACACGGCCAGAAGAGCAGGAATAGCCAGATGTTCTTTATCAACACCCCTGTCAGAAAGGATTACCAGAGAAGCCCCTTCATCGATGCATTTTTCAACCGAGAGGCATACTTCCTTGAGAAATTTCTCCATAATTCCGGTATTTCCTTCTGAAGAAAATGCCAGATTAACGGTATCTACTTTGAAACCCTCATGTTCCACCTCTCTGAGGTATTTGATATCATCATTTGTCAGTACAGGATGTGCCAGTTTCAACTGCCGGCAGTGAGCCGGAGTTTCGTTGAGAAGATTCCGCTCTTTTCCGATAAAACTCATAAGAGACATCACAAGATGCTCTCTGTAAGGGTCTATAGGAGGGTTTGTCACCTGAGCAAAATGCTGCCTGAAGTAATCATAGAGCAGTACCGGTTTCTCGGACAAAACCGCAAGCGGGCTGTCATTTCCCATGGAGCCGATAGGTTCCTGACCGTTTGTTGCCATGGGAACAATGATTTTACGTATATCCTCGTAAGAATAGCCAAAAGCCCTCATTTTCAAACGAAGGGTTTCCGGGTTGTATTCCGCATCCCTGGGGGCTTGGAGCAGTCCGGCCAGTTCAATCTTTTCTTCACTGAGCCACCGGCGGTAGGGACTCTGACGGCAGATATGACTTTTAACTTCATTATCCCGGACAATACGTTTGATTGCCGTATCCACAACAAATATTTTACCAGGTGCCAGGCGCCCTTTTTCCAGAATGTTTTTCGAGTCAACCTCGATAACACCGGTTTCCGAAGCCATGATAACAAGGCCGTTTTTAGTAACGGTGTAACGGCCGGGACGTAGCCCGTTTCGGTCCAAAGTGGCACCGATGCGAGTACCATCGGTAAAAGCAATAGCAGCAGGTCCATCCCAGGGCTCCATAATTGCGGCATGATACTCATAAAAAGCACGTTTATCCTCGGACATGTGATATTTGTTCCCGAAGGCTTCGGGTATCATCATCATGGTTGCATGCTCCATGCTTCTACCTGACTGGGTAAGAAGTTCAAAAACATTGTCGAATACCGCCGAATCACTTCCTTTGGATTCGGCAATGGGAAAGAGCTTTTTAAGATCGTCGGCGAAAAGTTCTGAAGACAGGCTGGTTTCCCTGGCATGCATAGTATTCAGATTTCTCCGGAGAGTGTTGATTTCTCCGTTATGGGCGATATAACGAAAAGGCTGAGCCAGAGGCCATGAAGGAAAGGTATTAGTGCTGTAGCGCTGATGAACCAGGGCCATGGAACTCACCACATCAGCATCCAGAAGATCCGGATAAAAAGTGAGGAACTGAGGTGCCACAAACATACCTTTGTAGACAATTGTCCGGGAAGAGAGAGATGCAAGGTAATACTCTTCCAGCTCAAATCCCTTTGCAGTTCCACCGTTTTCAAGACATTTTCTCAGGACAAACAGAGAACGCTCCAATTCGGAACCTTTCAGTCCTTTTTTACTGACAAAAAACTGCCGAATATAGGGCATTACCCGCCGGGCCAGATCTCCCAGACATTCAACATCCACCGGAACATCCCGCCAACCCAGGAAATCCCACCCTTCATCCCGGCATATTTTCTCAGTAAGATCGGAAGCCTGTTTTCTCAATTTTCCGTCGATTGGAAGAAACAGCATGCCGGTACCGTAGGAGCCTTCCTTCGGCAGCTTGAAATCAGTAACTTTATTAAAGAATTTATGGGGAATCTGAAACAGCATGCCGGCACCATCCCCGGTTTTCTGATCCCCCCCTACAGCTCCTCGATGTTCCAGATTACAGAGAATTTCAACACCTTTTTCGATTATATCGTGAGTTTGTTCACCATTGATACGAACGATAAAGCCAACCCCGCAGGCATCATGCTCAAAATCGGGATTGTACAGGCCGCGTTCCTTTATCATAGATATCTCCTTATTATGGCAACTGATTGCCACAAAGGATAAGAGAATCAGGATGATACTGTCAATAACCCGAAAAAATCAGGAAATATTGCCATAGTAAATTCCTGTAAAGAACAAGATGAGGTTCTCCAAACCTTCAATGGGAGAACCAACAGCCGCCCAGTACCTTCCCCGGGGCATCGAGTCATCCAGACGAAATTCAGCAGACCAGAAACCTGTGGGGTCGGTCTGCAGCTGAACTGCAGAAACAGGACGTAAAAGAATCTTCCCCTCACGGTATTCATCACTCACATGGTATAGAGCTACCTGAAGGCTACCGGGGCCAGAATCCTGATATCCGAAGGCATAGACTGTGTCTCCCGGGGAATAGTGACTCCGTGGTGAATCCCTCAAGGGGTCTGGATCGGGATTTGGGACAAGTGAAATGAATGAAGGTATTAATTCCAACTTTCCAACGGCAGCCGGCCAGTTGTTGTCGTTGAGAAAGGCGTATATCTCCCATGAGCCGGCATGCAGCGTTGCCAAAGAGAAAAAATCCACCAGGAGAGTGCCGGGTAAGAGTTCGCAGTCTTCTATACTGTAATACCGATCGTAGCTCTGGGAACCATGAGATTCTGCAACGATGTGAAGACTTCCAGGACGATAGGAATTATCCGGAGTACCGGGGTTATTCTCAGTGCTTTTACCTGAGGTTTCTCCTGATTCTCCCCCCAGAA
>DEIH01000186.1:0-7100 GCA_002352375.1 Spirochaeta sp. UBA2779
ACACGACCCCACCACTCTCAACCGTCAGGGAAACGACATCGGCTCTCAGTACCGTTCTGTTGTTTATTACAGCGATGAGACCCAGAAAGAGGCCGCCGAAGTTTCTCTCCAGGGGCTGATACGTACCGGTACATACAAATCTCTGCCGGTTACCCGGATTGAACCCCTGGAAATCTTCTGGCCCGCCGAGGAGTATCACAAGGACTACTTCGAAGCCAACCGGGGCATGAGTTACTGCCGTATGGTTATAGAGCCCAAACTCCATAAACTGGCTCTGATGAAAGACTGACCTCCAAAGTCAAATCGTGTAAATCACCACCTGCATCAGGAGACCATTTTCGGTATGTGATGAATGATCTCAGCCCGGACAGGCATGTCTCCGGGCCTTGTCGAATCCTACCCCGCCGTAGTATATTTTCCCTCGCAACGGGCGATTAACTCAGTGGCTAGAGTGCTACCTTCACACGGTAGAAGTCACTGGTTCGAGTCCAGTATCGCCCATACGTAAAGCCTGATGGTGCAAGTAATTACACCGTCAGGCTTTCTTTTTTAATTGCGCTGTTTACAGTACTTTCAGCAATTTCTGAAAGAATAAAACCGGAAAACGGATATTTGACTCCCGTAGTTTGGGTAGAAACATTCCTGAGCAACCATACTAAAGGATTATACAATCAAGCAATTATGTCTCCAGTATTCCCGGGGCGATTCAGAATCACCTATCCAGAATACCCTTTTTAATAGGTGGATTTGCCATTATGCTTAACCTGAGTTAATAATGAATAATCCCCGATACTTCCGGGTATCGGGGAAATCAATAGTCAATGCAGGCGGTCTTCATGGAACAAATCCCGAAATCCGTTCTCTCGGCAATCTTCAGCAATCTGTCCAAAGCGGCGGAAAAGCAAGATCATCCCGACGAATCCAAAATCTTCGAAAAACTCTCGGGTGAATACTGGAAACCCGATCCGGCCAATGGCGGACTGGATGCACTGAAAGCCGGCATTGAGATAGATCTGAGTGATAACTATGCCGGAGTGAGCAGCATGGCCGATGATCTTTTGGACAGCGGTACCCAGCGATGCGTGAAATGGGGAAATAAGGTGAGCTCCATACAGAGAAGCCTGCTCAGCCGCTACGCATCCAAAGGTGAAGCGATCTTTGAAGACAAGAACCTCTATGTCTGTGAAGCATGCGGATTCATCGCCCTCTCCGAGGACTTCCCTGAACTCTGCCCTATATGCAAGGCACCGGCATCCCGATTTTCCAGAGTCAAGTAAGGAGGTTGATCCTATGTACGCGAGAAGAAACTTGAGCCTGTGCACTAAAGACTGCCTCTGCCTATTCGTCTGCCCCACTGGAGCCACCAATACGGCTACGGGACAGATCGACAGCAAGCGCTGTCTGGACGGATGTCGACTCTGCGTCGACGCATGTCCATCCCATGCCATTCATCTGGTATTGGACAACTACCCTGAACCGGCGCTGAAAAATCCCGAGCTGGCATCCCTGCTCCTGATTCTCATACAAAGCAAGACCGATCAGGAAGCCATCGCCGAGAATGTCGCCGGTGACGAGGACATGGCTCCCGGAGCCCGCAGGCTGGCCCGGGCCCTGAAAATCTCCTGCCGCATCCTCGCCGAGGATGGAGCCAGGGAAGCGGGATATATGCTGCCCCAATGTCAGGCGAGCCGGGATTTGCTTGAGAGTCTGAAAAATAACTGATCTGTGGTACGTCATACCCTCCCGGACAAAATGCACAGCAAGTGGTTAACTATCCAACCAATTGGTGTCTGTGTGATTTGATCTGTCACAATCTGGTGAGAATAGTGCTCATTCGGAAAACCGAGCCGTTCTCGGATCGAGTTCGTTCCCGGAGACAGAGGTAATGTCTGTGTAGATTACGGGTTTACGGCCCGTGCCGTGGTTTTTTACATCTGGGCCGGTTTTAGGCACTACTTCGATAATAGTGATGATGCAACCCCGACAGAATTGGCAGTTTAACGATCTTGCCATCGCCTGCCGTCTTACTGCCGGCGGGAATACCCGCAATTCCCTGATGAGGTCGATGTCGATTGTAGTAATCTACATACTCAGAAACAACATTCCGGATCTGTCTCTCTGATATCAAAAGGAAGTGGTCTAAAGCCTCCCTCCGGATAGTGCCAATTGCCCGTTCGACATAAGCATTCATATTCGGAGCAGCAACCGAAGTACGTACTCCTTCAATTCCATAAGCCGAATAATTGATTGAAGTAAACTGAAGCGCGTTGTCATGAATCAGGTATTTCCGCTCAGAATCCCGGTCCTGAAATTCGATAATCCTCTAACGAACAAATTCCTTTGTAGGATTCTCTGTAAAATCCCAATATTTGATTTCTCGAGTGCTTAGCTTAAGGATGATTAATAGATAGAATCGTTTACCGAAGATTGTATCTATTGTCATGAAGTCCATGCCGTACAAAGAATCCCAATGAGCCTTCAGGAATCGGGACCACGAGCCAGTTACAGCAATCATTCCTTTCTTTCGGAAATCCTGAATGATTCGATTGACTGTCGTGTGATGAATATCGATTTTGAGTTTACTCAGTTCGTCGGCGATTCTTCGACAGCCCCATAAGCTGTTATCATTCTTCAATTCCAAAATCAGGTTCTTAATCTCAGACTTTACTGGTCTCCGACCCGGATTCCTGTAATGATACATCCATCTTCGGGCAAGGAGCTTTCGCTGCCAGGTAAGGACCGTTTCCGGTTTGAATACCTGAAGGTGTGAAATGGCTGACTTTGAAACCGCAGCAATCATTGCCAACGACCTGCGATCCTTATGATATGGACGTAGCCTTTCGTTTCTGAAGTCGATATGCCGTTTCAGGATTTCATTTTGCTTTCGGAGCAACAGAAGTATGAGAATCAGATTCTTGCGCTTGGATGTGACGACTCTGAAGATGGCTTGTAGTAAATCCCTGATGAAACAAAACATAGCAGTCCGACCAGAGTATCATCTAATGTGGAAATCATTCAATTTTCAAATCAGATGAAAAAGACTACGGCACGCCCCAGGTCAATACTGTATAATGCCATCAATGTTCTTTTTTTAGATTACTGGAGATGTCTATATTCTGTATACTGAATAAATATAATTAGCAAAATGGTACCGTCCCGATAGTCATCTATTTTTAATATAAGCTGCATCGTGAATATATTTTGATTCGGAGGGTGAAGTATGAAACAAGTGGTATTAATTCTTATGACGACATTGCTTCTGGTATGTTTTACAGGTTGTCCCGGTCCGGGAAGCCCCTCAACTACTGATTATAGGGAAGGTGATACAGGTCCCGGGAATGGAATAGTTTTTTACGACGATACAATTGGTTTTGACTTTGATAATGATGGGGTAATCCAATCTGATGAAAAAGATCTTCTGGATGGAACCAATGACGGAACCGTATCAGGAGATCGTTATCTTGAAGCATCTCCCACGGACTGGCCGGACAGCGAAGCTAAGGCTTGGGGGATAGATGATGTCAATACATCTGTTACAGACCTATTAGGCAGCACACCTGATGAACTATCGGGAAGTGTCGGTAATGGAGAACCGAATACAGCCATAATTATAGCTGCAATTGAATCGGCAACAGAAACAGATACAGCTGCTCAGTGGTGTGTTTCCTACTCAGGTGGTACGCTGACAGACTGGTTTTTGCCAAGTATTGGGGAGTTGTTACTGCTATATGAAAATAAAGTCATTGTTGGCAATTTCAATACAAGTCAGATGACAACTGAATATTATAGTTCATCTGAGTGTAGCGATCACTTCAGTGTTTGGTCTGTATATTTTTACAATGGGAGTATTACAACCACTGCCAGGACTTTTAGTGATGGTCATGTCCGTCCGGTCCGGGCTTTTTGATTCTTCGGCTACGTAAGGGGTAGAAAACAAGGGACGGAGGATCAAGGAAAACATCCATCTCTTTCCAGGCAAGTATTTATGAGCCTACCTGAAGACCGGCAGTTCTCAAAAACTCGATTGTTATCTGATTTGTAATTTAAATCATAGTGACCTTTTACCTTGGAATCAACTACAAACTCTTAGGTATTTCGCCAAACTCTCAACTATGTACAATCAGATTACTTGGCCACAACCTACTGTCAGCAAATCTGTAAGCAAAACATAATATTAATCAGTATCAAGAATTGATAAGCCCTAGTAAGTATTATTGAACTATCTCTTTTCATGAAATATACTTATTACCAACAGGAATGAAGAGAGAAGAAGTAACAACAACTAAGGATTCACCTTCACACGGTAGAAGTCGACAGTTCGAGTCTGTCATCGCCCATTGTCTAAAGGAGTTAACTTAATCGGTTTGCTCCTTTTTTTATACTCTCAGAAGAGACATCGCAATGGGCAGTGGCAGACTCGAAGGGTTGAGCCGCCGACCGATAGGGAGGATAAGACGCCGTGGATAGCGCCGGAAGGCGAAACCAGCGACCCGTAAGGAGCTGACACGAAGTCAGTGACTGGAGGGCAAGTCTGTCATCGCCCATTGTCTAAAGGAGTTAACTTAATCGGTTTGCTCCTTTTTTTATACTCACAGAAGAGACATGATGTGGTGACTTGGCAATCAAACAGGTTATATAAACTTGATCGTGTATCAGTAGAGGAGATTCTTTTATAGGGAGAGTTTTTGTGCACTCCTCAAAGCCAGGGCAAAGACTTCAGGAGAAAGTGCACCCCAGCGGGAAAAACAAGTAGTAATCATGCCATATGGGTTCAATTCGCCCTCTGAAAAACGCACTTCCGGCTCTTCTACGAATGGACGGTCTCACAGTACGGATGCAATTTCTAACATTGCCGCAGTACTCATAACGAGTGTTCCATCCATGTCGAAGAAATAAATGCGTCTACGGTTACTGCTCATGTTTATAGTTGTAGCCATAAATGTGGTGGATCGTGAAGAGGCGCAATGATCTTCCTGGTTTTCGCCACTTCTGATGACTAGTTTGGGGTTTAATAATGCACATCAGGACAGAGAAGGACACGTGAATGTTCATTGCAGCTATTTCCCTCTGAATATTTCAGACTTCTTATCTTTTGTTCATATGGCATAATTATGGTTATTACTATTGACATATACGCAATCTATCTCTATTATTTTTTGCAAACGCACTATGTCACACAAATTAGATAAAATTGATATTAAAATCATCAGACTTCTCTGGGACGGTCGAACCCCTTACAGCGATATTGCTGAGAAGGTTGATTTAACAACCAATACGGTTAGGAACAGAGTAAATAAACTGCTGGAATCCGGGGCCCTTCAGATTATCAGTCTGGTAAACCCCAACGCAGTGGAAAATGTCAGCTCGGCAATAATCGGCTTCAAGGTTCTGCCACAGAATGTCGCAAAAGCACTGGATCAGATATCAACTCTGAAAGGCGTTGTAGGTGCGGTAATCGTCAGTGGAAGGTTTGATATCATGGGTGTTTTCATGTTTAACGATGAGCATTCCTATAACCGCTTCCTGGAGGAAGAACTTCAGAAAGTTGACGGACTTCTCAGTATGGAAACCTTCAATGCCATAGGTGGTAAAACCTGG
The DNA here is from genome assembly GCA_002352375.1 of Spirochaeta sp. UBA2779. Classification (GTDB taxonomy): domain Bacteria; phylum Spirochaetota; class Spirochaetia; order DSM-2461; family DSM-2461; genus UBA2779. The sequence continues at coordinate 5,599 of DEIH01000186.1, forward strand.
CAGTTACGTTACGTACTTTGATCTTAAAAAATATATATGCAGTCATTTAGAGTGGCTGTGAATCACATCCGGAGGATTTATGCAGTTTTTAACTGAGAAGGATATCGATTATATCGCCATCGGAGCAGCAATACTCGGCTCTGGTGGTGGAGGGGATCCCTATATAGGAAAGCTGATGGCAAAGCAGGCCATTAAAGAACACGGCCCTGTCAAGTTTATTAAGGCCGGTGATGTTCCGGATGATGCACTGATTATTCCCTCTGCGATGATGGGAGCCCCAGCGGTAATGATAGAGAAACTTCCCAACGGAAGCGAGCCTGCAGCGTCGTTCCAGTCACTGGAAGCGTACTTGGGAAAAAAGGCTTATGCCACGATATCCATCGAAGCGGGCGGTATTAATTCATGCATTCCAATATATACCGCAGCCTGTCTGGGAATTCCTCTGGTTGATTGTGATGGAATGGGACGGGCTTTCCCGGAACTCCCCATGACAACGTTCAGTGTTTCTGGAGTCTCCTCGACACCAATGGTGCTGTGTGACGAAAAGGGCAACAAGATTCTGCTGGAAACAATAGACAACGCCTGGAGCGAAACCCTCGCACGTACGGCAACTGTCGCAATGGGGCTCTCTTCAATGATTGCGATTTATTGTCTAACCGGAAAACAACTCAAAGATTATGCAGTAAAAGGAACCATCTCCCAGGCCAGAGCAATCGGTGAGAAAATTGTGGAATCCAATAAGTCCAAAACCAATCCCATTCAGTCGATCCTGGACATCACTAATGGATATCAGCTGTTTGAAGGCAAGATAATCGATGTTCAACGGGATCTCACCACAGGCTTTGTTCGAGGTAATGTCACTATAGAAGGGACGGATGTGGATAAAGGCAGTACATTCAGCCTTGATTTCCAGAACGAAAACCTTCTTGGTATGAAAGACGGAAAACCTGCGGCGATAACACCCGACCTTATCACTCTTCTGGACAGGGAGAAAGGTTTTCCCATAACCACTGAAAACATCAAATACGGACAGAGGGTCATTGTTCTTGGTATGCCCTGCGATCCGTTCTGGCGAACAGAAGCCGGTCTCAAGCAGGTTGGACCCCGGTATTTCAAGTACGACGTCGATTATGTTCCCATCGAAGAGCTGGCCAGGGAGAGTGGAAAATGAAATACAGATTAGGTATAGATGTCGGTGGTACAAATACAGATGCTGTTATTCTGGATGATAAAAATGCCGTCATCGCAAAATGCAAGGAAGCAACAACTCCCGATGTTTCCTCGGGAATAACACGGGCCGTAGAGCAGGTTCTGAGTCAATCAAAAATTGATCCGTCTCACATTGCTGATGCGATGCTTGGAACCACTCATGCCACTAATGCAATAATCGAGAGAAAAGGTTTGTCCAGAGTCGGAGTTATTCGACTTTCCGGCCCTTCCGGATTCGGGATTCCTCCTTTTATCGAGTGGCCGGAAGATCTGCTTGATACCCTGAATTACAC
>DEIH01000186.1:7269-8973 GCA_002352375.1 Spirochaeta sp. UBA2779
GGAAATGCTTGCCCAGAAAATAGCGTGTGAACTTCTGGGAGATGATTTTCCCATTACTCTCTCGCATGAGATTGGGAGCATCGGGCTTATTGAGCGTGAGAACGCGGCCATTCTTAATGCGGCAATCAGAAAACTTGCCGAGCAAGCCTATGGATCTTTTCAAAACGTATTGATAGATCATGGTATCAATGCAGACCTGTTCATCACTCAGAATGACGGGACTCTTATGTCCATCGAGTATGCAAAAAAATATCCTGTATTGACCATAGCATCCGGTCCGACAAACTCTCTTCGGGGAGCTGCTTATCTATCCGGAATACTGGACGGTATCGTTGTGGATGTCGGCGGAACAACAACTGATGTCGGCGTTCTGAGTAAAGGATTCCCCAGGGAATCCAGTTCCGCTGCTGAAATGGGTGGAGTCAGGACAAATTTCAGAATGCCGGATCTCATAGCAATCGGCCTCGGCGGCGGTTCACTGGTTTCCCGGGATACCAAATCTGTCACTGTCGGCCCTCAATCTGTGGGGTACAAGATTCATACCGAAGCCCTGATTTTCAGTGGAAGCACCCTCACTACAACGGATATTGCCGTTGCCGCGGGTATCGCGGAACTGGGTGATGCATCGAAAGTTAAAGACCTCGATCAGGAGCTCATCAAGGAAACTGTCGGAGTCATCACTTCGATGGTGGAAGAAGTTATCGACAAGATGAAGGTCTCCGCCGAAGACGTTCCGGTTATCGTTGTCGGTGGAGGAAGCATTCTCATTCCCGGGAAATTGAAAGGTGCCAGTGAAGTCATTAAACCTGAGCATTTTGAAGTAGCAAATGCCATAGGGGCCGCAATCGCTCAGGTATCCGGCAGCATTGACGGTGTTTTCGATATCACAGCGAAGGGACGGGATGCCGTAATCGAAGATGTGAAAAAATCCGCCAAGACCGAGGCTGTAAAAGCGGGAGCTGATGAGGCGACTGTTGAAGTGGTTGAGCTGGAAGAAATCCCTCTGGCATATCTTCCCTCCAATGCCATCAGGTTTCGGGTAAAAGCCGTTGGTGATTTAAAACGATAATGGATATTAAAACAGCGATCATGAGCAGACGAAGTGTACGTAAATTCATCGAAAAAGACGTTGAAAAAGAGAAACTGGAAGAGTTGGCAAAGGCGGCAATCTGGGCTCCCACCGGCGGTAATGCCCAGCCATGGGACTTCATAATTGTTTCTGATAAGGAAAAATTAAGACAGTTAAAGGCTGTTTCTCCGGGGCTTTTGGGTATGCCCCCTTCCCTGATAGCTGTGTGCTCGAACAAGCAGGCTAATGTGGAAAAGATGGGAGCGATTGGAGACGTACTTGCCGTTATGGATTGCAGTATGGCTTCTCAGAATATCATGCTGAGAGCCCTGGATCTCGAGCTTGGTACCTGCGCCATCCGTTCCTTCAATCAAAGTGCCGTCGGAGAGATTCTGAAAACACCTGAGGGAGTCGAACCGGAACTCCTTATCACTGTCGGGTATCCGAAACAGGATACAAAAGCACCTTCCCGTAAGGAGGATGTTATCCGGTGGGAAGAATACTAACAGAGGATAAGGATACATGGATAAAAAAGCATTTGATAAAAGTTCCATTGAACTTCTGGCCTTCATGCTAACCTCGGCACGGAACCTTATGGATGAGCCGGCTCTTTACGGCCCTTTCCGATTGGTTGA
>DEIH01000258.1:0-19802 GCA_002352375.1 Spirochaeta sp. UBA2779
TTTCTGACTCGCTGATAGTGCCGGCATCTGCATTCTCCCTTTTTCGGTAGGCTTCAAGAATTTCCACCGGTCGAAGGTTCAGGGTTTCGGCACAGAGCAGGAACCAGGGAACGGCCCGGCCCCTGTTGTAGAGACTGTTGATTGCGGATGCCAGATCTTGAGCTTCGTTTAGATCCCCGGCGGTGAACCCTTTGCTCCCGTTGTTATCTCCGGTAACGGTGTAAGGTGCCTCATTCAGGTAATGAAGGCCCAGGCCTCGGGCGGTTTCTCTGAGCCGGGTTCCGGGAAGTACTGATAGCGGGAATATATCAAGATGATTCGGGGCGCAGTAAAGGGCGAAATCCAGGCTTTCCCGGAATCCCTCCAAACTATCCCCGGGCAGTCCGTAGATCAGATCCAGCCCGTAGGGTACGGCGTATTCATGAAGTGGGAGAAGTTTCTCCTGAAACCTCTCGGGTGAGAATGGTCTGCCGATGTTCCGGGCCACATCAGAGTGGGCGGTCTGCAGGCCGATCTGCAGGGTGCAGCCGAGTTCGGCGTAGAGCTCCGCCTGCTCTTCATCCAGAAACTCTGTCCGCACTTCCATGTGGTAACGGAGTTCCGGTGCCTGGGAGATAAAGAGACGAAGCAGCTCTTTGGCCCGCTTTGGAGAAGCGTTGAATGTGGGATCCAGGAGGAACACATTTCCGGTTCCCCTATTCTGAAGCTGTTTAAGTTCTTCTGCAGCCCGGGAGAGGGATTTATGTCTCACCTTGTCGCTGCCCTTGGATTCGAAGCAGAAATGGCAGTTGAAGGGGCAGCCCCGGGTAAGTTCCCAGACGGTATCTTCGTATATTCGGCCTTTCAGGGCAGCAGCGTCCCAAGGGGAGGGTAGATTGTCCAGATTTTCAGGGCCGGGTTTGGAATAGGGTGCGGGAAAGTCCTTAAGGGCTGTCCCACGGATTTCCGGCGGCAGGGGGAGGAGCTTTTCGACAATCGCCGAGATGGCTATCTCTCCCTCACCGGATACCGCCAGATTGATTGAAGGGTGGTTCTGTATGGAGAGAGGATTAGCGGTAACCTCCGGTCCCCCGGCAATGATGGGTGGACAGTTTGAACCTGAAGTTTCAAGAAGAGCCGCTGAGAGCGACAGGAGGTCAATACGACTCCAGGAGTAAAGAGTTAAGGCAATCAGATCTGGCTTCATTGAAAGAATTTCATCGGCGGTATTTTTAATGGAAAACCCAGGGGCCGGCTCCAGTATCGGACAATCTACAAGACCGGGGAAATTGTTTTCCAGTATCGAGGCCAGGCAAGCCGAAGCCAGAGGAAGAGTGGCGGTACCGGTATGACTGTTGATGAAGAGGATTTTCATAGTTTCAGCTCCAGGATTCAGTATCGGTGAAAATTGGTGATGATACCAGATTACAAGATGAAGTATGATAAACAGGCAGGAGTTTTATATGGACATTCAAGCACTGGTTGAAAAAAACAGGTCTTACAGAAGATTTTTTGAGGATGAGCCGATACCATCAGAGCTGTTGAAAAAATTGGTGGAGCTGGCTCGAATTACTCCCTCGGCGGCCAACAAACAACCCCTGAAATATCTCCTGTCAAACACGGCTGAAATGAATGCAATGATTTTCTCTACCCTCGGATGGGCGGCATCCCTTCCTGACTGGCCTGGACCTGTAGAGGGTGAGAGGCCGCCGGCTTATATCGTTATTCTCGGGGATACCCGAATTGCCAAGAGCTGGTCGGTGGATCCGGGGATCGTTATGCAGACTATGCTCCTTGGGGCCGTGGATAAAGGGCTGGGCGGCTGCATCTTCGGTTCTGTTAAGCGGGGGAAACTGACGGGGCTTCTGAAACTGCCTGAGCAATTTGAGATTTTATACGTTCTTGCCCTGGGACGTCCCAGAGAGGAAGTGAAACTGGAGGGAGTCGGAGAAGATGGGGATACCCGATATTACAGGGATGAGAATCATGTTCATCATGTCCCTAAAAGGGGAATTAATGATCTGATTATTGAAGCATAATCTGATCGAGGTCTACAAAGAAGCTCAGAATACCGTCTTTTCTAAGTGACCTCTGAATGGAGGACCGGGGTATGGCGAAAATGAACTGTATTCTTGTGCTTTTGGAGGTTGATGAGAAGGGTTTGTTTATCTGTGTCCAGCTGGAGTTTAAACTGAAATCAGCACTGTAATACTCACCGTTATCCAGACCCGCAATTTCCATATAGCAGGCTTCAAAGGTGTCTGAGCGGATGAGCATTGAGAACGATTCAAAATCCTTCCAGTCAACTCCGGAAGTAAGGCTGTAGATGACGTAAAGATCTTCTTCTGTCTCCAGAAAATCCTGAATATTGTTGTTGACTTTCAATTCACCGGAAAGCCTCAGGAAACGGCCTCCCGGGCCGTCCTCTATCAGTGATGTTCTGAGACTCTCTGACTCAACACCATCGTTACGCTTCTTCACCCCGGCATCGGATTCAGAATAATCGACGTAAAGGTAGGATCCCCCGACTCTGAAAACGGCAGGAGCTCGGGTAACATCGTCCTGGTAGGCTTCAATCAAACCTGGTGGATCGGGTTCGTTGAGCTTGAAGAGACCCAGGTTATCAACCCGTAACCGGCTATTAAGGAAGGTGCTGTCTCTGAAATGCCCGGCTGTGAAGTTGTCCAGATAGGGGACGGCAAATCCGATAGTAATTGGTTTGGAAAAATCAATCTCATCTCCCTCGGAAATATCCATAAACGATGAGAAGGGAATCTGCATCTCAGTCCATTTATCGGGGTTTAAGGACATAGGGGCCATTCGGGTTATCTGCTCCCCGGCAGAATCGGTCTGCTGAATAAAGGCCGATAGCTGGGAAAATCCTTCGGGAAATACACCGAAGCTGATACCATCCTGGTTCTCAGATTTCCAGTCCGTTCTGAAAATCAGGTAGAAATTCAGGTCGCTGTCCTCCCAGTCTTTCATGATGTCGATGGTGTCAAATTCCGCTTCAAATTGAAGATAGCCGTACCCTTCGTCTGAAGTTCCTGTTTTTGCCGATGCGTACTGGATTCTGTCTCCCCAGTATTCTTCATAATGAGACGGACTTAAACTGACAACACTGCCATTGAAGTTTTCGTATATGGTTTTTACGGTGGTAATTCCTTCTACCTGTACAGCCCCGCCATCTATCACAATTGTCTCATTTGCCGTATCCCGTATAAATCCGTCCTCCAGCTTATAGTCCAGAAAGAAGCCTCCGATAACGGCGCCGCTTTCAACTTCGATTATCTGAATATTGATTTTATCGAAATCGTCCAGAGGTACGATGTATCCGATCAGGATAACGTCGGCACCGAGAAGAGCGCCGATATTCACCTGAGTTTCCTCAGAAACAAGGTCTGACACCATCAGAGACTGCTCAGACATTACCCTGTCCAGCCCCTGCCGGCTTACCACGGTAGTTTCATTGCCCGAGAGGTTGGCGATTTCTGTTGTCAGGCCGGTAATCAGGTAGTCACTGATATTGCTCTCCTGTCCGTTAACGGTGAAGTAGTAAACAGCTATGGTTCTGGATACATCACCTGAAAGCAGGGAAACAGTTCTTTCGGCAATACTGCCCACCAGAGAGTCGATACCGTAAATCATGTTATCCGGTTCAGAATTCACTTGAACTATCTGATTCTCAGGAGTCGATGAGCAGGCTGTAATCAGCAGTATCGTCAGAAAAAGAACACTGTAATACTTCATTTCTATACCTTATCACTCTTTAAAGCATCGGACTCAGTAACCTGGAGAGGTTTTCAACTGTTTTTCTCAGAAGTCCCCGGCTGATCCATTTCTCAGGATCGAGTTCTTCTGATTGATGGATATATGCCCGCTGTTGTTTTTTGATATCATCGATTTCCTTTTGACCATAGAAGACAAGATCCATTTCAAAGTCCAGTTCAAAAGACCGGATATCAAAATTACTTGATCCGAAGAAGCAAATATTCTCATCAATACTGATGCTTTTGGTGTGGAGAATTCCGTCGTTGAACAGATGAATCCTCGCACCCCATTTCATAATATCTTCATAGTAGGATTTTGCCGCATTTCCTGGAAGAAACTGATCGGATTTTTTCGGAAGTACCAGATTCAGATCGATCCCCCGGCGGCATACCGATTCCAGAGCCTGAAGCATGGCATCGTCGGGAATGAAGTAAGGGGTGGTAATAATGACTTGTTTTTTTGCATGGTAGAGGGCTTCAATTACAACCATGTGGTAGTTGCTGGGAGAATACACCGGCCCACTGGGAAGCACCTGTATCGGACTGTCTCCATTTGTATCAGGAGATGGGAAAAATTCTTCATCGCTCAGTGCTTCATCTGTTCCAAGGTACCAGTCCGAGAGAAAAATAGCCTGAAGGGAAAAAACTGCAGGTCCGCTGATTCTGGCAACCAGATCTCGCCAGATAAGGTTGGATTCATTATGACCGTAGCTGGGGTCGACAATATTCTGGGAGCCTGTAAAAGCGGTTTTTCCATCGATAACTGCAATTTTACGGTGGGTCCGCCAATCCAGGCGACCCAGGTAATGCCTGAGAGATATCATCGGGTAGGCAGCAACAATCTTGATACCCTTTTTCCGGAGAGCGGCAGATTTTCGATTGATGAATTTTCGGGATCCCATGGCATCCAGCAGCAGTCTGCATTCTACGCCCCGGTTTGCAGCCCGTATCACAGCCTCACTCACCCTGCGGCCGACATCATCGTTCTTAAAAATATAGAACTGAAGGTGGACATGATGAAGGGCCTTCTCAATATCATGAATCAATTGGAGAATGAATTTTTCCGAATCATTGATGAACTCAACATTGTTGCTTCCCATCGCATACATGCCGCCGGAACTTTCAACAATTTCCGATGTCTTCTGTTTTCCTGAACCCAGATCTGCCCGTAATTTCATATATGAATCAGCAAATTGATTTTTGAGATCTGCAAGAGCCTGAATCAGCTTTTCTTTTTGGTAAAGTCTATGTTTCGGTGGTTTTTGTATACCGAGGAAAAGGTACAGAATAAAGCCCGGCCAGGGAAACAGCATCAATACCATAAGCCATGCTGTAGCGATAGCCGGTTTTCTGTGTCTTGGAACTTCTATAAGCATTACAATGCGAAGTATCCATTCACTGTAGATGTATATCTGAAGTAATAAAGGCAATGACATGTAAATTATTATAGTTCATATTCTCAGAGAAAATGGCGGGACCGTTATTTTTGGGATAGCAGGATACTCCGGCCGTGTAAATGGAACATGGGGGCCTCTTTCCCATTACACTACAAGATGAAAAAAACACGAAATACAGCAGCGACAATTCCGGCAAGAACAAAGCCCGCCGTCACTTCTTTTACTGAATGTCCAATGGTTTCAGGAAGTGTGTCTTCCTCATCAAGAATTTCCTGGGGGGCTACTTTTCTAAGGATGTTGATGATGGTATTGATGGAGCCTCTGACTCTCACCGCATCGTGGGCTATTACAGCTGTGAGTACCAAGGCGACGGCAAAAACGGAAGAATTAAAACCTTCACGAAATCCTGCTGTCAGGGCCAGGGATGCTGCAGCGGCGGTATGAGAACTGGGCATACCTCCGGACTGCAGAGCATTTCGAATAATCGGCGGTTTCCCGCGGAATACAGGGCTGATTACCTTCCAGCATTGTCCGATAATCATAGCGCTTGCTGCAGAAATGAATGCCAGGGGTAATGTATTCATCCATTAAAGATAGTTTTTTCATATTCCCGGGTCCAGACTCATTCTGTAGAAATCTGCGCCGATAATTGAAGGGATGAACACCTTGTCGCACACATTACCATCTCGTATAAGTGATGAAATTTCCTGGATCCGGAACGTTTATCAGGAACATTTCGACCGCTCATGGTTTACTTCGGCATTCAGGGAGCCTCTGATGGAACCTCGTCAGTTTCAGGATATCCGCCATGCGTTAAGCCTTACATCTCCAACAATCTGGGATCTCCCGGTGCTTCACCGGGGTGTTACAGCTCTAAAAATTTATACAGAGATTATCCGCTGCAGTGTTCTTCCCAAGGTGAAGGATATTTTTGGTTTTTCCAGTCTGAGTTTCGGATACAAGGATACGCCTGATTCCCGTCTTCATCGGCGTCTTGTTGTCTATACTCTGCCTCTGAACCTGGAGAGGTTGAACTCCCATATCAGAGAACTGGACCGGCTGCTTCCGCCAATACCTGATGAAATGCCGTCAATTAGAACAAACTTCCTGGTTCGGGCCGCAGTATAAAAGGGTGCTTTCAACGGGAGCAGTTCCCCGGCTGATACCATTTACAGTTCAACATCCTTCATCTGACTGATAAAAAAAAGAGTCAAAATCAGTAGTAGCGCAGCAAGAAGCAGTGAGGGTGTAAAAGACCCGGATTTGGTTTTCATGGCTTCCATTACATAAACAAACACAACGGCACCCTGACCGAAAAGCTGTATCAGGCCGTTGGAAGTTCCTTCAGGTGTTGGGACGGTTACTTCCGCGGCATACTGCATGGCCACAGGTAAAGCACTCACCAGAAAGAATCCCAGGACAAAAGCGGAACTCATCAGCAGGAAGAGGGTAGGAGCAAAAGTGATTCCCAGCAATCCGGGTATGGCCCCGATCATCGCGATGTAGAGGAATCTTTGTCTTTTTTTCTGTTTATCAGAGATTGCAGGAATAATTACGGCTCCAAAAAGCCCTCCTACCAGCATTACGGCACCGAGGGTGCCGGCAGTTGTGGGGGAAAACCCTCTGGGCCGGATAATGCTTTCAACCCAGGTGGAAACTCCGTTGAATATTCCCAGCCCTACAAAAGCTACAGCCAGTGTGTACCAGAATGGTTTGGAGGAAAAGGCATTTTTCAATCCCTCCAGCATCAGGGCCCGGGTTTGCACGGCAAGGGCTGAAGGTGCGCTCTTTGGTTTCTCCCGGGCAAAAATGAGAAAAAGAACTGCGGAAGCTACTGCAATGATACCATAAACAAGCTGAACCTGGCTGATAACCGTTCCAGACTCTACCAGTATCGGAGTTAGAACCATCCCGATAGCCGTTCCAACCAGATTAGCCAGGGTTACAAGTCCCACAGCAGTGGCTCTCTGATTCTCCGGAAACCACTTGGCGGAAACAGTAGTCCATGAGTTCAGCAGCAGGGGTTGGGATGCTGCCAGGCCGAATGTGGTTATCAGAACGAATGTGTAATTTCCGCCGGCAAAGCCTCGCAGAACGCCGAATACAGCCATCATAACAGCTCCGATTCCGACGGATTTTCTGAAGCCGATGGTATCGATGGCCCAGGATGAAGGGATAGACAGGGGAATGAATGCGATCATAAAGCTCATGGATAACAGGCCGATTTGAAGATCTGTTACCCCGTAGAATGCAGCGGCCAGTCCGGTTATCGGGGCATAGCTTATCCATAAAATTTGAATGGCCAGGTTGGTGAACATAAAAACCACGAGAACAATCCAGCGGTAGGGGTAAACCCTGTATTGAGATTCATTGTTCAAAAGGAACTCCTCTTCTGCCCATAATAACCGAATATCTGCTTGACAGTCGCGAGTATTAAATATAATTTGGCAAAATGGAAACTATGGAAACTAGTTAAGTTTCCATAGTAAAAGAGGGATTGTAATGGATGAAGACAGAATCCGGGAATGGATACTGGAACGCAGCACTGACCGGTTTCTTTCCCAAGGTTTCAGTTCTTTTACTATGGATGAAATTGCCCGGGATGCCGGGGTGAGTAAAAAAACTCTCTATCGGCTCATTCCCTCAAAAAACAAGCTCATCGTAATGGTTCTGGGCCATCAAATTGAAATTATTGAGAAGAAGCAAAATGTCATTCTGGAAGATTCCAGTATGGGTTTTAAGGCTCGGCTGGAAGCGATGTTCCGGATTATTTTCGAGTTTTATTCCCGTATCGGAGCAAAATCGCTTCAGGATATAGAAAGATTATCACCGGAAATCTGGGAAATGGTCCGTCAGCGTCGGAAGAGTGCCCTGGACAGAGTTATCCGGCTGCTGGAAGAGGGGCGGCTCGAAAGGCAGATTCGAAACGATATTCCGTCTAATTTTCTCGGCAGGTATTTTCAAAGTACGATTGATTCGCTTCTTTCGCCTCGGGTGATGATGGAAGAGGACATGGCTCCCAATGAGCTGCTGGATATAACCTTGAGTCTTATGTTTAACGGGATTAGTAAATCTCCGGGAGGAATCTATGATTAACAAAATTCTAAAGCCAGGTATTGTCGTTTTTTTTATACCGATATTTTTTTTATTGACCTCTTGCGGGGGCGTTGAAGATTATCTTGAAGCTTCAGGTACCCTGGAAGCAGTTCAAATCAGAGTTCCCTCACAAACCGCAGGAGTTGCTGTTGAAGTACCGGCAGAAGAAGGGCTCAGAGTTGGAGCCGGAGAACTGCTGGCAGTACTGGATGATGAGTCCCTTACCCTGCAGAGGGATCAGGTGAAAGCCGGGCGGGATATGTCTGCCGCTGCATTGGATCTGGTTATCCAGGGGGCCCGGCAGGAGGATGTGGACCAGGCAAGTGAAGCTCTGAATGCAGCAGATGAACGCTGGCGTCTGGCTAAGGAAGAAGCGGACAGACTCCGAGCTCTGATTGAATCGGGAAGTGTCTCGAAACAGCAGCTGGATCGGGCTGAATCGGCCGAAGTTCTGGCAGAAGGGGCCAGAATCCAGGCTGTAAGCCTGCTTGCAAAACTGGAAGCCGGGGCCAGGGATTCGGAAATAGCAAGTGCCAGGGCCGCACTGGACCAGGCTGAAGCGGCTCTGGCTCTGGCGGAGAAAGCCCTGAAAGATACCCGAATTATAGCACCGTCGGCAGGAACCGTCCTCTATAGGATGCTCGATCCCGGAGAGTGGGCAGCTCCGGGTATGACCGTTTTTGTGATTGCAGATACAAAAAATCTCCGGCTCACCGTCTACGTATCAGAACCGGATCTGGCAGTAATCCGCCTGGGTGAGGAAGCCGAGGTACGCATGGACGGCAGTACTGAGGTTCTTACCGGCCGGGTTTCCTGGATTTCTCCTGTTGCCGAGTTCACTCCTAAAAATGTTCAGATAAAAGATGAGCGGGTGAAACAGGTGTTCGCTCTGCGCATCGATGTTGAAAATCCTGATGGACTCTTGAAACCCGGAATGCCGGCTGATGTCCGCTTCTAATATAAATGGTATTGATTATGCTGCGGTTCTGGATTCCGTGGGAAAGTCGTTTCAGGGGAAAGCAGCGTTAAAGTCTCTCAGTCTGAAGATTCCAACAGCCGGAGTCTTTGCCCTTGTCGGTCCGGATGGTGCCGGGAAAAGTACATTGCTTCAAATGCTTTGCGGACTGCTCACCCCGGATTCCGGCAGTCTTGAAGTTCTGGGTGTTTCTCTGCCCCGGGGGCTTGCAGGGGTTCGTCCGCAGCTGGGGTATCTGAGCCAGCATTTCAGCCTCTATGGCGATCTGAGTATTGATGAGAATATGGCCTTTGCCGCAGAGATTTATGGCATGAAAAACTATTTATATAAACGGGATGAGTTGTTGGACATGACAGGGCTTACCCCATTTCGAAAACGTCTGGCGGACAGACTTTCCGGGGGGATGAAGCAGAAGCTGGCCCTTGCCTGCACTCTTGTCCATAACCCCCGGCTTATACTTCTTGATGAACCGACAAATGGAGTGGATCCGGTTTCCCGGAGAGAGTTCTGGAAACTGCTTCGGGGTTTGGGGAAACTGAATATAACGCTGGTTATGAGTACCCCCTATATGGATGAAGCTGAAAGGGCGGATTCGGTGGCTTTTATTCATGAAGGGAAACTGCTCATGACAGGCAGTCCCGGAGAGATTCGGAGGAGTTGGGATCGTAAAATTCTGGAGATTTTCTGTGACAGGAATAGAGCGGCCATGCCGGTTCTTTCGCGTTTATATCCAGAAGGAGATCTGCAGATTTTTGGGGACAGGGTACATCTGGCCATGCTTCAGGACGGTCCTGAAGAAGATGAAGTTGTTCGTTGTCTGGAGGACGCTGGAATTAGAGTGAAAAGCTCCGGACCTGTCCGGTCCGGGCTTGAAAACGTGTTTTTATCGATGATTCAAAAGGAAGAGGCTGTAAATGGGTGAGCACATCATCGAAGTTAGCAGCCTTGTAAAACGATTTGGTGATTTTATAGCAGTTGACAACGTGAGTTTCTCGGTGGAAAAAGGAAGTCTCTTCGGTTTGCTGGGTGCCAATGGAGCTGGTAAAACCACTCTTATCCGTATGCTTTGCGGGCTGATGGCAGCCGATGCCGGCTCGGTTTCTCTTGCCGGAATTGATGTTTTAAAGAATCCGGAAGAGGTTAAAATGCGGATTGGATATATGTCCCAACGATTCAGCCTGTACCGGGATCTTACTGCAGATGAGAACCTGGAGTTTTTCGGCGGGCTGTATGGAGCCCGGGATACGGAGGGAGCTGCCGGACGATCCCGTATTCTTGATTCTGTGGGCCTGGCAGGTATGGAAAATACCCTTGCAGGAGATCTTCCCGGGGGGATCAGCCAGCGGCTGGCATTGGCATGCGCAATGTCCCACAACCCGGCTGTTCTCTTTCTGGATGAACCTACTGCTGGAGTGGATCCGGTTTCCCGTCGACGTTTCTGGGACCTGATACATGAACGTGCCGAAGAGGGTACAACGGTACTGGTTACCACCCATTATCTGGATGAGGCGGAATATTGTAACGATATTGTCCTGATGCATTCCGGCCGGATTGTAGCTGATGGGGGACCGGACGAGATGAAGAGGAGGATTATTTCTGGTCCTGTTTTTGAGATTTCCGGAAGTGGAGCATCTTTCCTGGAATCGGTATTGGAAGATGAGTCCTGGGTAATTGAATTCTCTCTGTTTGGAGACTCCGTTCATATACAGACTGAAGAAGGCATGGGTTTAATAGATGTAAAATCCAGGCTTCTCACGCTTGCCGGAAATAATCAGGATTTTGAAATTGAGCATATCACGCCTTCTCTTGAGGATGTCTTCCTGCGGATTATCGATCAGTCGGAGTCTGAGGGGGAGGCGGTAATATGAAACTCGAACTAAGGGCTATGATACGGAAAGAATTTCGACAGGTTTTCCGGGATCCCCATACCCTGGGAATTCTGCTTCTTGTTCCGATGATGCTGCTTGTTCTTTTTGGATATGCCATCAGTATGGATGTGGATAATATTGTTGTCGGGGTACTTGATAATGATAAAAGTCCGGAAAGCCGGCGGATTACAGAACTCTTTCGGGTTCTGGATGCTTTTTCTCCTGGAGAGTCTCTCTTATCGCCGGATGAAGCGGAGGAGGCTCTGGTTGACGGCCGGTTGAATGCCGTGCTTATTATTCCTCCAGAATTCGGCCGGGATATGGAAGCCGGGAGGATTCCATCGGTTCAGCTGTTGATTGACGGTTCCAACGTTCTTGTTGCCTCTACAACTCAGGGGTATGTCGATGCCATGTTTTTCGATTTGTCCCTTCGGCTGAATACCGAGTGGAGAGTTCCCACAGCTGACGGTGATGCAACTTTTACACCTCCGATCGATTTTCGCCCTCGAACATGGTTTAATCCTGAACTCAGAAGTACTGTCTTTCTAATTCCCGGGCTTATCGCATTTATCATGGTGATTACTGCAGTGCTCTCCACAGCCCTTTCGGTGGTGAGGGAGAAGGAAAAAGGAACAATGGAAATGCTTGACGCGTCTCCTCTATCTTCCACCACACTTATCATCGGAAAAACTATTCCATTCATGGTTATCTCCATGCTGGAAACGGTGTTTATACTCATTGCGGGCCGTTTTCTCTTCGGTGTGGAGATTTCTGGGAGTATTTCTCTACTGCTTGGAATCTCATTTCTTTTTCTTCTCAGTTGTCTTGGAATTGGATTACTTATATCAACGGTTGTGGATACCCAGCAGTCGGCATTTCTACTGGCCACAATTTCAATTGTTCTTCCCACAATGATTCTCTCAGGATTTATATACCCCATCAGGAATATGCCTATTCCTGTTCAAGCTGTTACATTTCTCATCCCGGCACGGTATTTCATTTCTGCAGAGAGAGCTTTAATGATTCGTGGAGCGGGAGCCGTCTCCATCTGGCCTCAGTCTGTGGTTCTCCTGGGATTCTCCATTGTTACCCTGGGAATCAGCAGTCTGCGTCTTGGAATCCGCAGGAGGAAGCGATGATCGGCCATATGATAAAAAAAGAGTTCCGTCAGCTTAAACGGGATAAGAGGATGCTTCCAATTGTTTTCATAGCTCCGGTGTTTCAACTCCTGCTGTTGGGCTTTGCCGCAAATCTGGATCCTCAGAACATCTCACTGCTTATCTGCGATCTGGATCGGTCCCCGCAAAGTCTGGAACTATCTCAGGAGATTGTTGCCTCTGATTACTTTATTCCGGTGGGAACGATATACAACTTGTCTGAAATTGCTCAGGAGATGGAGAGGCGGAAAGCTTCGGCCACCATGATAGTTCCCAAGGGGTTCGGGGCTGATCTGAAAGCAGGAAGGTCTCCGGTTATACCCTATCTGGTCGATGGTTCGGACTCGACGACTGCGGCTATTGCCACCGGGTATGCCGGGAACATCGTACGGCGATACGGGTTGAAATATCTCAATGCTGACAGCCTCCCCCCACTTCGGGTGGATGTACAATCCCGGATTTTCTTCAATCCAGCTCTTGTAAGCCGGGATTTTATGATTCCGGGATTACTGGCACTGGTATTGATGGTGATAACACTCGTACTGACATCCCTGGCTGTAGTAAAAGAGAAGGAGCTGGGTACCATGGAGCAGCTGATTGTTACCCCTCTGAGTACTGCGGATATAATTTACGGAAAGCTCATACCTTTTGCCATGATCGGTGTTCTGGATATTCTTTTAATTATGGCCGCTTCCCGTCTGATTTTCGGACTGGAGATTGCAGGTTCTTTCCTCCTGCTCTTTGCTTTTTCCCTGCTGTTCCTCTTCAATACACTGGGGCTGGGGCTGCTGGTATCCACTTTTTCCGGTAATCAGCAGCAGGCTATGATGGCCTCGGTACTTTTTGTGATGCTTCCGATGATTATGCTTTCCGGGTTTGTTTTTCCTGTTGAAAATATGCCCGCAGCGATAAGGGTTCTCACATACGCCATGCCCATGAGGTATTATCTTGTGATTGTCCGGGGAATCTACCTGAAAGGCGCGGGGATGTCAGAGCTCTGGGAAGAAGGACTTGCCATGCTGATTCTTGGTATCCTGATTACCGTTATCAGCCTTTTACGGTTTCGCAAGAGGCTGGAGTAATCAGCCTGACTCATTTGGCGGGGTGATAATCCAACTCCCAAAGATCGTAAGACTGTTCAAGCCTCACCATATCCGTATCCTGATTTTTCAGATTTTTATCAAACCATGCTACCAGCAGTCTGTCCAGAGCGACACCCATGGTATAGCCGTCTATCTTTCCGGTTGATTTTCCTTCCAGAATCTTTGCATAGGTGAGATCTGAAAAATTAACATGGGTGGTACCATTGAAAACTATACGCCATGTATCGTAATTGCATTCAGATAGAACCCAATCGTTGGCTCCTGCCAGATTAACGGTGATTCCGTCAATGTAGGTTGCGGTGCTGTAGGCCATCATAAAGGGTACCTGAGGGATCGTTATTTTATCTCCTGGGAAGATGAGCTGAGGACCGTCCAGATTGGCGGCGGCTTTAAGTCCTACCGGCCATTCTCCCAGGCTTGCAATTGCATGAGTAACGTTTCCACCCATGGAATGGCCGTACATCCCCACATTCTCTATATCAATAGCTCCTGTAAAGAACCCCTGCCGGCTCATTTCCGGAAGCCTTTCCATAAAGTTAAGAACATCAGTTGTTCGCTCATCGATGGGGATTTTTAATTTGGATATTCTTGAGATACTGGACAGCAGCCTCATAATTTCAATCTTTTCTTTGTCACTGTCAGCTTCTCTGATATCGGAAATTATTCCATTGGTTTGAGCGGCGTTGGCCTTTCTTTCTTTTTTTGTAGGAGCTCTAAGAGAGGGGTATCGTTCTTTATCAATTCCCACAATCCTGCCATCGGGATAAACGGTAACAAAGCTCTCCCCGGGATGGCTGATACTGAAAACCACATATCCATTACTGGCAAGGTTTTCCATTTGAGTCATATTCTGCTTTTCGTATCCCTCAAAACCATGGTCGAAAATAATAATGGGGTAAGGTGATGTAGACGGCATGATGGGAGCATCGATATATGAGCTGGATGGCATTCGGTTTTCAAACTGTTCTTTACCGATGGGAAGGAATGAAACAAACGCCTCGGCCTGTTCTTTCTTCAACAGGGGATCCAGTTTCCCTTCTCCGATATTTGCGGCGGGATACCATGCTTGAATAACCAGATTCCTGGGATCATCCAACTGGAACACCGTTGTTCCGAGGATGCCGTACGCTCCCTCCTGGGGCGGGAGAAAATCTGTGGAAAGACAGGAGCTTAAAGCAAAGATTGGTACAAGAGTTAAAAATAACCGCTTCATATTCATTCTCAAAGTATGCTCACAGTTGAGCCTTTCTGCAAATCTATCTCTCAAGGATTATGAATATACTGCCTGCTGTTTCCCAGTAATATAGATTCAATCCGATGCTGGAAGCCCACTTTATGGAACTCAACTTTCCATATTTCACCGTTATTCGGGAAGTCTTTCGGGTAGTGAGGAAGGGTGTTTTCCAGTATGGCCTGAAGCAGCCGGAATACAACAGCGTGGGTTACAATCAGTGTATGGCGGTTAGAGTTCTCCTTCTCAGCTGTTTTTATTTTCATTGAGTTAAGGAAGCTTTTTACTCTCTGTGCAACCATTTGATAGGATTCGCCATTTCCCAGGGGAACCCATTCCCAGCGTTGAAGGGGGTCGGCTTCATACTCGGCCTCCAGCTTCACTTCATCATAACTCATGCCTGAATAACGGCCCAAATCCTGTTCTGAAAGTCTCTCATCTGTTTGAACTGTCTGTCTGAAAACCTCGCTGAAGGCTTCTGCGGTCTGCTTCGCCCGGAGAAGGGGAGATGAAATAATCCGGCTGATCGGAATCAGCTTTTTGAGTTCCAATGCAATGCGCCGGGCATCTTCCCGGCCTTCATCTGTAAGAGGGAAGGGCAGCCGGCTGGCCAGGATGCGTTTTTTATTTGCTTCACTTTCGGCATGACGTATGAAATACAGGTAATTCACTTATCTCTCTCCCCCGGGTTTCAGCCTGCCCCGGCCCGGGAGATTGCGTCAAGGAGTACCGGGCGGATCCTGCTTACCGCATCGTCCATTTCAGATACGTCCAGAGCGGTAAATCCAAAGAGCAGCCCACCGATTTTCGGTTTATGAATGGAATAGGAGGAAAGGCAGGGAACTTCATAACCCCGGGTTCTCAAGGCCATGGACAACTGAACATCATCGACACCTTCGGGCAGCCGTGTAACGATATGCAGTCCCGCTTCGCTGTCTGAAAGTTCCAGGATGTCTCCCAGGTGTTTTTCGAGTGCTCCAATAAGAGCTGTTCTCCTTTCGGAGTAGAGCTTTCTCATCCGGCGGATATGCCGGGGGAAATGTCCTTCCCGGATGTATTCGTTCAGTACAATCTGTTCAAAGAGAGGGGAGCCCCGGTCTGCATGGGCCCGCATTGCATGGATGGGCTCAATCAGATCTGCAGGGGCCACCATGTACCCCAGACGCAGTCCGGGGTAGAGCACTTTACTGAAGGTTCCCACGTATATCACTCGTTCTGAGCGGTCGATACCCTGCAGGGCCATCACCGGAGGGCCGCCGTATCGAAACTCACTGTCGTAATCGTCTTCAATAATCCAGGCGTTGTTTTCTTCGGCCCAGTTAATCAGCTGGAGTCTCCGGTTCAAATCCATGGTAACCCCCAGAGGGAACTGGTTGGACGGAGATATGTAGGCCAGTCTGGCAGTGGGGTCGGTTTTCAGGGCGTTATCAATCATCAGTCCTGAGGAATCAATGGGCACTGGAACAATGCGGGCGGGAACATTCCTGAAGGCCGCTTTGGCCCCATCGTAACTGGGATCTTCAATCCAGACCGATTCACCGGGATTCAGCAGCAGCTGGGCGGTGAGATTCAGGGCCTGCTGAGCGCCGTCGGTGATAATTACCTGCTGGCTTACGCATTTTACCCCCCGGGCCATTCGGAGGTAGGATGCTATGGCCTCTCTTAAAGGGTAGTAGCCCAGGGCCGAGGGGTAACCGAACTGATTCCGCGTCATGCGTCTCCAGGCCTTGGACATCAGGGAGCCCCAGATGGTAACGAATCGTTCGTCTATAAAAGGATAGGCCGGTGTGAAAGGTTTGAGCCGGGTTTCTTCCAGAAATGGCACATCTATCAGAGCAAGGCCCCGCTCCGATATACGGATATCCCTTTCCCCGGGAGCGCGGGAGAGGTCATTCAGATTATCAGAAGATACAGCCGCTCCGGTTAACTCCTCAGGCAGGTCGGAATTGACAATCGTACCTGAGCCCACCGCGCTGTCCAGAAACCCCTCGGAAATCAGCTGATTGTAGGCGTTCACCACGGTATTGCGCCCCAGATGCAGCTCTTCGGCGAGAACTCTGGAGGAGGGAAGCCTCTCCCCCGGGAGTATCACATTGGTGAGAATCTTCTCCCGCAGGGCCCGATACAGCTGGCGATGCAGGGGGATTGGAGCGCTTCGATCAAGATTTATTGTTCCTACACTGAGATACGGGGCGATTCGCGGCATAAGTGGTTCCTGAAAGTTTCTCCTAAATGGATCTTGTTTGATCCAATTATAGCATCATTATACAGGAAACACACCGTAAGGATGGGGGAAACGTATGTCCGCAAACGGAAATTCGAAAATGGAATCGATCCGGAAAATGGATCGGGAACATCTGGTTTACAGTTGGAAAGCTCAAAGAGGTGTTAACCCGGTAATTATGGACCGGGCTGAAGGTATCTACCAGTGGGATGTCGATGGAAAACAGTACATCGATTTTGCCTCGGGATTGCTCTGCGTGAATATCGGCCATGGGAACAAACATGTCCTGGGTGCTATGAAAGCTCAGATGGACAAGCTCTGTTATACAGGTACCATGTTCGGTTCCGAGCCCAAGGCGGAACTGGCCAGAATGATCTCTGAGGTAACTCCCGGCGATCTTGATTATGTTTTTTTCACCAACGGTGGTGCTGAAGCGGTTGAAAACGCCATTAAAGCGGCCCGGATGTACACCGGACGTCATAAAATCTACTCCCGCTGGAGGGGATATCACGGGGCAACAGCCGGCGCTATCACTCTTACCGGCGATCCCCGCAGATGGGCAGCAGAGCCCGGGATTCCCGGAGTGGTTCACTATTTTGGTCCCTACCCTTACCACGATCCTTTTGGAACGGTAGACGATCCCGAAGAGTGCGGACGCCGGACTCTGGAAGTTTTAAGAACTCAGATTATGCTCGACGGTCCTCATACCATTGCCGCCATCTTTCTGGAACCCATTGTGGGAACCAACGGTATCATCATTCCTCCCAAGAGCTACATCCAGGGCTTGCGAAAACTCTGCGATGAGCACGGCATCCTGATGGTGAGTGATGAGGTTATGGCCGGATGGGGCCGCAGCGGTGAGTGGTTCGGCATCAACAATTTTGATGTTATTCCCGATATCATTACCACAGCCAAAGGTCTTACCAGCGCTTATGTTCCATTGGGCGCCATGATCTGGAGCAAGAAAATCTGGGATCATTTCCAGGACCATCCCTTTGTAGGCGGCCTGACATACGGTGGACATGCCCTGGCCTGTGCAGCGGGTATTGCAAACATCGAAGTGTACAAGAACGACGGTCTTATCGATAATTCGAGGGTTCTCGGTCAGCATTTCTCTAAAAAGCTTCAGGAAGTTATGGACAAGCATCCCTCCGTAGGAGATGTGCGGAATCAGGGTTTGTGGGGTTGTATCGAGCTTACTTCGGATAAGGAAACTCATGCACCTCTGGCCGGGTTTGCCGACTCAAAGCGGAATGTTGCCGGTGAGCTGCTTAAACGGATGGCTGAGATGGGACTTACCACCTTTGCCAAATGGGATTATATCTTCATGGCCCCTCCCCTCTGTATCGATAAGGATCAGCTGGATGAGTCGGTGGCCATTATTGATAAGGCTCTTGAATATACGGATTCACTGCTTTAGTCAGGGATATTTATAATTGACCTCCGCCCTGTCCGGGCGGGTTTTAAAGGAAGGAAAGAAATGAGTGTAGACGCAAAGAAATACGTTAAAGATCTGGTAGCAAAGGCCCGTGCCGCCCAGAAGCAGATTGAGTTCAAGAGTCAGGCCGAAGTGGATGATATCTGTGCAAGACTCACCCGTTCGGGTACCACAGATGCCTTTGCAAAGAAGATTGCCGAACTGGCCGTTGAAGAGAGCCGGATGGGTAATGTTCCAAGCAAGATCGGCAAGATGATGGTGAAGGTAAAGGGCGTTTATGCCCAGCTCAAAGACGCTAAAACTGTCGGTATCATCGAGCGTGATGAAGAGAAGGGACTGGTGAAGATTGCTAAACCCATCGGTGTAATCGGTGCTCTGATTCCCGTTACCAACTGTGAAGCCACACCTTTCGGTAAGGCTATCAGTGCTATTAAAACCCGGAATGCCATTATCCTGGCTCCCCATCCCCGTTCGGTAAAAACCGGCAAACTGGCCGCAGATAGAATGCGCACCGTACTGAAACGTCACGGATGGCCGGTAGATCTGGTTCAAACTCTGGAAGAAATCTCGGTGGAAATCACCGGCGAATTGATGGCCCAGAGCGATCTGGTCCTCGCAACCGGCGGTACTCCCATGGTGAGAGCCGCCTACTCAAGCGGCAAGCCTGCTTTGGGTGTGGGCACCGGTAACGCTGTTACCGTTGTGGATACCACTGCCGACACCGATGAAGTGGCAGATAAGATTATGCGGTCCAACACCTTTGACTTCGGTACAAGCTGTTCCACCGAGAACGAGTGCCTGGTCCATGAGTCTATGGCAGAGCAGATGAAGACCAGCTTTGAGAAGGTAGGCGGATATATTGTGCCTGCCGATGAGAAGCAGAAATTCCAGGATGCCTACTGGCCCGACGGTGTGCACCTGAACAAGGATATCGTTGCCCAGAGTCCCGAGAGAATCGCCGAGCTGGCCGGCGTGAAGCTGCCGGAAGGTAAGACGTTTTTCGTTGTTGAAGAAACCGGCATCGGTGCAGGCTTTCCCTTCTCCGGAGAGAAACTTTCGGCATGTCTGGCGTTGTACACCTACAAGGAGTTTGACCAGGCCATCGACATGGTGAACGAAATCACCACTGCTTTAGGGGCGGGTCATTCCTGCGGCATTCACACCACCGATGAGGCCAAGGCTATTAAACTTGGTGAGGCTGTGAAGGTAGCCCGGGTGATGGTGAACCAGCCTCAGGCCCTGGCCAATTCCGGTGCATGGACCAACGGAATGCCTATGTCTCTTACTTTGGGCTGCGGCACCTGGGGTGGAAACAGTGTGAGTGAGAATGTCGGCTACAAACATCTGATGAACACCACATGGGTATCCTGGCCCATTCCCAGTACAGAACCTGCTCTTGAGGATCTGTTCAGTAAAGAAGTTCTGGATGAAGTCTGGGACTGATTCCCAAGCGAAATGAGAGGAGTGAACTTGTACATTCTGTCGGGATCGTTCCTCGGCTTACGCCTGCGGTACGCCCCTTGATCCGAATGAGCGCAGGGGAAAGCATGGTTTCAGTAGAAC
>DEIH01000258.1:19872-21069 GCA_002352375.1 Spirochaeta sp. UBA2779
GCCCTGGTTCTACTGATACCATTCATTTAATTCTGGATTTGTGGAACAGGGAAGGGAACCCTCCCCGCTCTGTTTCATTGAGCCTTCAATAACGAATATCAGAAAGCCAATCCTCTGAGAATCAGTCTGGAAACAGGCCGGAGGGTATAGCTGTATCTGTTTTATGAGGTGAATAACGATGGATCAGAAACTTTTAAAAAAGCACCATTTCAGTCCTGAAATAGTTGAACTAGAAACTAAACTCGATCAAGCCAGAGAAGGCGGCGGTACGCAGCGACTTGAGAAGCAGCATAATCAGGGTAAGCTTTCCGCTCGGGAGCGTATTGATGAGCTGGTAGATACCGATTCCTTTGAAGAGTTTGATATGTTCCGTCTTCACAGTAATCAGGATTTCGATCTGGAGAAACAGCGCTATCTGGGAGATGGTGTCGTTACCGGCAGTGCAAAAATTGACGGCCGGTCTGTTTATCTCTACGCTCAGGATTTTACAGTTAACGGCGGATCGCTGTCCCGAACCCATGCCGAGAAAATCTGCAAGGTGATGGATATGGCCATGAAGGCCCGGGTTCCCATTATTGCACTGAACGACTCGGGAGGTGCCCGGGTTCAGGATGGTATCGATTCCCTGGCTGGTTACGGGGATATCTTTCAACGCAACGTTACCGCTTCAGGGGTTATCCCTCAGATTACCGCTATTCTCGGTCCCTGTGCCGGTGGTGCGGTATACTCTCCGGCAATTCAGGACTTTGTTGTAATGACCCAGTCCAACAGCTACATGTTTGTAACCGGCCCCAAAGTTGTGAAGCAGGTTATATATGAAGAAATCAGCTCTGCCGATCTTGGCGGTGCTGAAGTTCATGCTCGGAAGAGCGGCGTTGCCCACTTTATCTCTAAAGATGACAAGGAAGCTCTCTTTACTATCAGGCGCATCCTTTCCTATATTCCTCCGAATAACAAAAAACCGACTCCCTACAGCCCTCCGGCTGATAAACCGGGCCGAATTTCAACGAAAATCGTCTCGATTGTTCCAGATGACAATCACAAGCCCTATGATGTGATAGAAGTGATTAAAGAAGTGGTGGATTCCGGAGTATTTTTTGAAATCTCTGAAATGTTCGCCCGTAATATCGTTGTTGGTTTCTGCCGGATGAACGGCCATCCTGTGGGTGTTGTGGCTAATCAGCCCAATGTGATGGC
>DEIH01000258.1:21186-28117 GCA_002352375.1 Spirochaeta sp. UBA2779
TTCAACATCCCTCTGGTAACCTTTGTCGATGTTCCGGGATTCATGCCCGGGAGTCAGCAGGAACACAACGGTATCATCCGTCATGGAGCGAAACTGCTCTATGCTTACGCTGAAGCCACGGTGCCGAAGGTAACCGTTATAATCAGAAAAGCTTACGGTGGTGCC
This sequence comes from Spirochaeta sp. UBA2779, assembly GCA_002352375.1. GTDB lineage: Bacteria > Spirochaetota > Spirochaetia > DSM-2461 > DSM-2461 > UBA2779. The sequence continues at coordinate 21,352 of DEIH01000258.1, forward strand.
TACATTATCATGAACAGCCGGCATCTTCGCGGGGATGTTGTTTACGCCTGGCCGACAGCTGAAATTGCCGTAATGGGTGCCCGGGGTGCAGCGGAAATTATCTTCCGTAAAGATGCCAGTAGTTCTGGCGATCCCGAGGCATACATCAAGGGTAAAGAAAAAGAATATGAAACCCTATTCTCCAACCCCTATCGGGCAGCTGAACGGGGATATGTTGATCATGTGATTGTTCCCGAGGAAACCCGGCCCAAGCTTATAAGGGCCCTTGAAATTCTGGCTGAAAAGCAGGAAGTGGAGCCTGATAAGAAGCACGGGTGTATGCCTTTGTAGAATTCTGCCAGTTTTAAAACCGCCTAACCGCATATTTCAAATCTGCTGAAAGAAAGCGGCAATGGTTTCCATACCCTTAACCATATTTTCCAGAGCGAAATGCTCATTGGGACCATGAATGTTGTCAGTTCTCAATCCAAATCCCATGAGAATACTGTCCATACCAAGTTTTTCCTTGAAAGCAACTACAACTGGAATGGACCCCCCTTCCCGTATCTGCGTCGTTGCTTTTCCAAAAATCTGTTTTGACACTTCATTCATATGAGTGAAAAACCTACTATTGGTATTACAGACATATCCTGATAAGCCAATTTCGTTCTCACATCTGAATTGAACGCCCTTTGCAAGATTTTTTTGAAAATACTGAACAAGGCTGTCTTTAATCTTTGAAGGATTCTGATCCATCACCAATCGTGCAAAGACTTTTGCCTTTGCATAGGATGGAACAATGGCAATCAAGCCTTCATCGGTATATCCACCGGAGATTCCCGTTATCTCCAGGGTTGGACGAATTACTATTCGCTCCAAAGCGGAAAAACCAACCTCGCCGCCCAGAGACTCCACTCCTGCAAATCGTTTAACGTCTTTCTCATCGAAGGGCTGCTGTGCTATTTCAATTCTCTCTTCCGGAGTATATTGCCGGACTTCGTTATAAAATCCCGGGAGAAGCACTTTGCCGTCAGTGCTGAAAAGGGAGCCCAGTACCCGAACCAATTCCTTGACAGGATTAACAATGGCACCACCATACAAACCGGAATGGAGATCCTGTCGAGGACCTTGAATTGTAATATCCCAGATGGCGCCACCGCGTAAAGAAGTCACAATTGCCGGGGTATCAATATCAATCATGTCGGTATCGCAGATAAGGCAGATATCAGCCCTCAGATCGTCGGAGTCAGAAGCAAGAAAGGCCTGAAGTGATGAAGAGCCGCACTCTTCCTCCCCTTCAATCATCCATTTGATGTTGCAGTTCAATTTTTCGTTTTTCACCAGATATTCCACCGTCTTTAAAAGGAAAAAAACCTGTCCCTTGTTATCTTCTGCGCCACGAGCAAATACCATCCCGTCTGACAGAACAGGTTCAAACGGATCTGTGTCCCAACCATCGGTGATATCGGCCGGCATCACATCGTAGTGGCCGTAGATTAATACAGTAGGAAATGTTGAATTACGGTTTATTTCCCCATAAACCAGAGGATTTCCATCTGTTTCTATTAATCTGGCAGTGTCGCAGTTCATTGCTCTCAGCTGTTCAAGGACAAAGCTCGCTGCCTGCCGGCATTCTTCAGAATGAGTCTTACCGGTACTGATTGAAGGAATACGAAGAAAGTCAAAATACTGCCGCAGAATATCGTTTCTATTTGTTTCGAAGTAGCTATTAATCTTATTCATCATTTTCACCTCTTCGAATTCTGTATAAATCAGTAGTCTGGGATATAAACAGACACCAAGTTTAAACTGTCAACCTCTGAGTTGTCTTTTCAGCCAACCAGCACTGATTTCCCCTGCGGCTCCTTCCTCAGTAGGCCAGGGGAATCGGTCTTTTACCAGTTGCTTCTGCCAGAGACAGAATCCGTTATCATCCTACCATATAACTTTATGAATATGCCGCTGCCGATTACAGAATAAAAATAGGGCGGAGATAAAGGGATTCTTCTCCAACTCATCTTGTATGACGACTGTGAGTCTGCTGATCTGTTCATTAATATGCAGGTTAATAGCTTTGATTCTTACGGCTCTGTTGCCAGAGGCTAACGTGATTCTCTTACTCTTCTGATGTGTGTTTTTTCTCATTTAATTCCTCCATTTCTGAGGATTCTAATTCAGGTCGTTTCAGTGAGAAAGGTGGAATTCTTTGGACGCTTATCTCAAACCTGAACACCGTGTTAAAATACGACCAGGAGTGGCGATCAGACCGTCACCTATGTCTTGAAATAGTGCTAAGATTAAAATTTCAAACTGATTTTTCATATTGTTGCAGTTACGAAGAATATTATTGAGAGGAGATTATATGGAATACAAAGTACATCACCTTGAAGTAGATAGAGGTAATATGCAGGCAAAACTGGAATTATTCCTAAATAACCTCAAAGGAGAGGTAGTTTCAGTACTTCCGAATATAAAACCAACTTTCCAGCTTATGGGAGCAACGGCTAAAATTGATTTTCTATTAGTAGTTGAAAAAGTCAGATTGACAGAACAATCGGTTAAATAATTTTCCTGTTGAGGTAATCTTGCCTCAAAACAACATCATGTTTAAACCTACCAGCCTCAAAAATCGTGGATTATCATTGTTGTAATTCATATACGTGACAGAGCCACTGAGGAGTTAAGCGTGGAAAAGTCTAAAATGGTCAAAATCATAAGGGAAGAATTCTCGCAGGAAACACGGCAGGAATCGCCTAAAGAGTATGACCTGTATGTTGGTCTGGACTTTACCCCCCGAAAACTGGTCCAAAGTGAATTAGAGGTTCTGACCGAAAATACAAGTGAGGTCAGAATGAAATCAAGGTATTCATAAGTGAAGATCGTCAAGATCTTGAACGAGGTTATCGCAGGTGCAAAGGTACTTTAGACCTGTCGGAAATACTGGATCAGTGATACCACTTACTACAATTGGAAAGCAAAGTATGGTGGTATGAATGTCAGTGATGTCAAACTGCTCAAAGAGCTCGAGACAGAGAATCAGAAATTGAAACGCCTTGTTGTCAATCAGGTTCTGGATATCCTGGCGTTAAATGACTTGGTAAAAAACTTCTCAGACCCGAAGTAAGACGAAATGCGGTAAAACGCCTTATGAGTTTCTTCGGGCTATCAGAACGCCGGGCTTGCCGGTTAGCTCAAATCAACCGTAGTACCTATCGATACAAATTGCGCTCTGCTGATGATACAGAACTGCGGGAACGTTTCGATTTCTTGCAGAGCGTCATCCTCGGTATGGCTGCCCCAGGATATTCAATAAAATCGTTCGGGAGAAATGGGGTGTCAATTACAATAAGGTTGAGCGGATATATCGGGAAGAAGAGCTTTCTCTTCGCAGGAAACGGCGGAAAAAGGTTCGTAGTGTGGCCCGGGAAAAACCTGATTCTCTAACGGCACAGAATCAACAATGGGCAATGGATTTCACAGCTGATCGTATTGCTGGAATCTTGATTCTCTTTCCTGACGTGGGGAAATAAGCGCTTACGGTTCAACTGACTGCTCTCAACGATTATATGGAACAGAACAGAGCTTCGGATCTTCAATCAACAATCCTCATGTATTGGGCTGACGAGGAGCTGGATTCCCAGTAGTTGTCAACCGGCTGAAAGCTTTGTAACATCAATGATACTGTGAGTCCGGACCTCTTTGTTCCGGCCTACTGCACATTGCTGAAAGGCGACTCGCCATACATAAACTGTTTCGCTTTAACACGGACTGCATAAGGATTTAAGAAACTCGCGATGTCCTTATAATCTCCCGGCCGTGAAATCGGGTCCATAGCGCTCCAATCATCACCGATATTCCATTTCCACTCCACAATGAACTGGTCCGCTCCGTTAATGATAGGTGATCCCCATTCAAAATCGATTTCATATCGATCCCAGTCATGTCCACTGCTGTCCGTAAATGTAAATGGTGAATTCAGTACAGGAGGAGTTATTGCATACCCGACTTCTCCAACGGAGTAATTTGATCGCCGGCTGCCGTAGGAGGAGGCAACGTAATACATGTATCCTTCATAATTATCCAGGCCGCTGACAATGCAGGACTCCTGATCTGCGGAGACTGACGCAACAAATACGTATGTCGGTGTGCCGCTAATAAAGATCGGCGTTCTGTATATCCTGAATCCTGATTCATCATCAGATTCGTCTGACCAAGTAATCTGAACCTGCCCCTCAGCATATGGTTCTGCCGTCACACCGGTTGGTGGATCCAAGCCTTCCCATCCTGAATAGCTGCTGCTGAAATTGCTGGTCAGTCCATTCTCATCTATAGATCGAACCTTGAACCAGTAGTCGTATCCCGGTGTGCCACCACCGAGACTGTAGTACTGCGCCGTAGTGATACCCTGCTCCAGATAGGTTCCATACTGCGTCAGGCATATGTAGATTTCATACTGCTCAGCATCAACGTTTTCATCCCAGGTCAGCCGGATTCTGTCTGTGTAGGTGCCTTGACTCACCTCGATATTCTTCGGAGGTGTAAGCTCATCGGTCCATCCATTAACCGCTTCACTCATCGGACCTTCGATATTGTCTGCAGTCACAATGGATACTTTATAGTAGTAATTTTCTTCAGGTTCGATGGGATAGCCGGCCGGATTATTTATTGTGTTATCGAAACTACCTGACGTTTCGTCGGCAGTTCCTATCAACTCGTAGGTACCGCTCACTGTTGCAGAACGGTACACATTGTACAGTTGAGCATAGGGTTGATTATTCCAAAATATGGAAATCTGGCTTGTATGAGTCCCCTGAGTAGCGCTGACCCAGGATGGTGGTGCGGTTTTCATCTTATCTGCAGGTACATATTCATCATAACGATAGAGTGTCACACTCATGGGATTTCCGGAAAAATCCGTCCCTGAGGCCTCCATGATGTCAGTTGATTGAATGGAATAGGTCCACGGAAGAGTGCCACCATTACCATCATGGAGGGTGATGATCCCCGATGATTCGTCTCCGGCGATATTACATTCCGGCCCCGTCCAGCTGTCAAAGATGTAATTGTCATCACCGTCGTCGTGTACATCATAGGTGATAAACCAGTTCCCATTTGGGCCAAGCACAAGGGCAATAAAATTTCCCGGATCTGGTTCAGCTGCTATCCACCATCCTACCGCCCATTCAGGAACTACAGGATCTGCACTCTGGGGAGAACCCGGCTGTTTACATGACAATGTAAAAGAAAGGCTGAGAACAGCGACGACAATCCAGGATGTACGTATCAGTCTGACCTTTTGACCTCTAGTTGTCTGATAACTCATTTCAACCTCCGAGTTTAAGTGTCAATAATGAACGAAGTGTATCATAAAATGTCATGATTAACAATAAATGATTTGATACTATTCAGAAGAGTTGATTCTCCTACATCCCCGACATTCAGGTTTTCAGGCGGGTACTACTGGAATGTATATCTCAAGCAAGAATACTTCTCTGATATTCAGATCCCCAATTTCAATAGCCTGATCACTAGTTGTGTACTCATGTTTATCGATCCAATGAAGCATGTGCCTGTATTTCTCCAGCTAGGATTTTGCTCCGGACAAGTTGTTCACATCCAGCATGAATGTTAATTTTGGAAGCATCGGATTCCAATGGAGTAGCATGTTGTAGCACTTAACCAGGTTTCGGGAATTCAAGATGTTGCTGAGCCCGTATAGAATCAGATCAGGAAAATTCACGATGCTGATTTCACCATTCACCATTCTGATTCGTTTCAGGTTATTTTCCAGGATATCCGTCATTGCGCTCTGGGCCGGGTTTTCTTTAGATTATTTTGATGCCCTTCTGATTTGGCTCGGAGAAACTCCTCAGTTCTGGATAAGTTCTTTTCATAGATTTCCCGTACTTCTCCTATCAATTCAAGTGACAGATCGAGAGAACAGAGCATAACAATGTTACCCAGGCACTTTATGAGGTTGATGTCGTTATTGATGGATTTAATCAATCCAATTTTCTCGTAGTAACACATCAGTTCCGAACTGATGCCCACCGCTTTGGCTACTTCGCCAATACTTTATTCATGTAAGTACTCTTTCATTGTCGTTTATTTTCTTACTGAACGACCATGGTAACAAAAGCGATACTGACCGTACCCCCAGATTCACCCACCTATATTTAGAGGCTCTGCTGTATTTCTACCTTATTCCAATTGCTGAACAAATTCCGGAGAGGATAATCTATCGAGGGAACTGTGTGGGTGGATTTCATTGTATTCTACCCCCCATTGCTCAATGATACGCTTCGTCTGATCCAGTGAATGAAACTAGTTCATATCCAGACATTCATCGCTAAACTTACCGTTGAAGTTTTCAATGTAACCCATCTCCGTTGGTTTTTCGGGTGTGATGATGCTCAATTTGATCCTATGGACATATCACCATTTGTCGAGAATGGCCCCTGTGAACTCCGGACCATTGTCACTGGTGATCAGATTCGGGAATCCGTGTCTTTCACCAATACGTTTCAACTCTTTGACAACAATCGCTCCGGGTATTGATGTATCGACATAAATCCCCAATGCTTCCCTGGTGAAAACATCAATGACACTAAACGTTCTAAATCGCCGTCCACTGGCTATACGATCTGTTGTAAAGTCCATTGCCCATTGTTGATTCTGTGCCGTTGGAGGATCAGGTTTCTTCCGGGACTCACTTGCTTTCTAATAACAACATCCTCTTAAAAGATTTGTGTCTCCGGTAAAGCCGGGCCGATTCAGTCAGCCTTTC
>DEIH01000097.1 GCA_002352375.1 Spirochaeta sp. UBA2779
GATAAGAAGAGCTGACTATTTTAACTGTTTTATATATAATTCCTTGAGTTCCGGGACATCCTGTAAGGCGATTTTTCCGGCTTCATGAAGGCGGTAAACACCTCTTTGAACCCTTTCAAACCATCCGTACAGATTCCTTGAGAGTATTTCCCCTGCATCCTCAGAGGCTCCAAGCTCTTTTAACTTAGCAGGAGAGGCTTCTTCAAGAACGGAAAGCCAGGCTGCCAGACGAATTGCCCGCTGCCGGTAGGCACTTACTTTCAGTTTCCCTCCAACAAGTCCCCCGGGAGTGATATCCATATCCCGGCCTGCAATCTCCCTGAGAATGGCTGCCTTCTTTTTCGGGCGCCGCCGGGGTGTGCCCGATCCACTACTCGGATGTATCAGAACTTCAACCTTTGTTTTCGTTTTCATGAATGTTATCAGTATTAAACCGATGCCCAGCCTGGAAAGAAGGCGGCGGAGGTTGCGGGATGACGAGGGCCTGGGGCGTTTTGGGGTAGCCGGTAGAGCAACGTAGACCGAATCGGCATATTCCTGTCTTTCGGCAGCCTGGGCCAGGAGAACCAGAGATGGACGGAGCTTGAGTTCAATAGCAATAAGGATGCCGTCCTTCTCGGCGGCCAGATCGCAGCGGCCCACCTCCCCCCGGACGGTGTAGCCCTGGGTTTCGAGCCAGGCTTTCATGGGAGGGTAGAGATGGGTTTCTTTTAAAGTTCCATCCATTGCTTCTGTTTAATCCGGATTGCGTCAGAGGTCAATTAAAAATAAGACAAAAGTCGACATGGCGTAATTCGGTTAATTGTAGAAGGTATTGTAGATGGTAATACCGTTGATAACTCCGTTAAACCGGTATGGCTTTCCGGGAATTTGAGTCCCGACAACCACATCACCGTCGGAACTTTTAAACGGAGAGTAATCAGAGATTAGAATCTCGGTACTTGAAAAACCTTTCGTGATTTTATCGGTTACATCGATATCGTCTACATAGATATGGGCTTCGCTGTTATTCCAGGTTACAACCACATGAGACCAGATGCCTTCGGGAAGTATTGTCTGAGTTCTTACAAGAATGAGCTGTCCAGAATCAGAAGTCATGGCCAGCATCAGTTTTTTGCTGCCATCGTATTGAAAAGAATATCCTTCATCCGACCAGTCGGGATTACTGCCTTTATGGATAATACCAGCCCAGGCGACATTGGTTGTCGGTTTGAGCCAGATGTCAATGGTTCCTTCAACAGTGAGGTTGTTTAATGGATCGGCAGGAATCAGCAGATAGTCATCTACCTCGTTAAAATCCATTCCGACTCTCTCCCCGTCATCAGAAATCGTTGGAGTTCCGTTCACGGTAATCGGAGAATCATCCGGGATATCTTCTTCCAGAGGAAGACCGACAACGATCCCTTCCTCTTCATCTGTGTACATTCCGGTTTCTAAAACCATAAGATCGGAAAGTGTGATAATCCCGTTAATCAGATCCATTGTAATTAAGATTATTTCAGGGCTGATGCCGTATTCAACCATTACCTGCTCGACATCCTCAAGTGTAATCCCATAAGCATCAGCATAGGTTTTAACCTGAATGGAGAATGAATATATTTCCAGATATCCGGAACCAGGAATAGTTATCTCATTCCCGAAAAGCTGTCGGAAATTTTCAAGACTGTTGTTGTAGCTGATATTTTCGACAAAGTTCTCCAGCAGTGTAATAATGTTTTCAAGAGGTTCTACAACATTCTCGTGTTCAAGATAGGCTCTGTTTGATTCAATAAATGCTTCAATTCGGGTTATGAGATTCAGAACGGGCTCTTTAGGGGTAGCTTCATCTTCAAGAAGCGTGTCCGCTTCCGATTGTATTTCTGCCAGGTCTGTGGCAATTCTATCTTCAACAGACAAACTGGCTGAGGGATTATTGCAGCCGGCAAAGAATAGAGTTAAAAAAAATACACTTAATGAAAGTAAATAAATAGTTTTTTTCATTTTACAGCCTCTCTTCATCTTATAGCTTAAAAAGCAATAATTGTGCCAAGGAGGAGAAACGTTTAACTTGTTGTTATACATTGATATACAAAGAGTTTGATATGAATCATACCCTATGCATATTTCATAATCTATTCATTTTGAATAGTCTCACAGGGAAGTACTCAATTCATTTGCTAAACAGATTCAGTTTTTTCTTTTCGTGTAAGATCGTTTATCCATTTACCGGATCGAAATCGCAGACCTGTCATGATAAATTTGAATACTTCTTCCAGTCCCACTAGAAGGTAAACCACAGGCAGACTGAGATTGAAGTAAAGGCCGGCCAGGAAGGCCATGGGTACACCGATTCCCCAGACACCCAGAAACTCGGTAATGAATGAAAAGGCTGTATCACCTCCGCTCCTGAGTATTCCGACGATCATATGAAGATTAAAGGCTTTGATAGGAATAAGAATACCGATTGCCATGAGTGTAAGGCGAACAATTCTGATTGTTTCAGGTTTCATGTTGAGAATGAGGACAATCGCCGGTGCTGTTGCAGACATCAGAGCCCCAAGAAATAAACCGGAAATAAAGCCTTGTATCAAAAAATACCGGGCAAATTGATAAGCTTCATTTTTTCGCCTTTCGCCTATTTTTTTCCCTATCATGATAGCGGCGGTGGTTCCGGTGCCCATCAGAACAACAAAGAACAAACCCTGAATTGATTCGGTTATATTAGCAGCGGCAACAACATCGGTTCCCATACGGGCAAAAACAACCTTATACATCACCATACCCAGAGACCAGGCAATTTCATTTAGAAGAACCGGTCCGGCTGTGATAAAGAATTTTTTCACCAGAGCACTGCTAAAACCCAGATATTCCCGGAAGCTTGCGGCAACGGGTAACTGCCTGGAATAAATCAGGGTTATGAGAACGATCAGTTCAATACCCCGGCTGATCAGTGTGGCTATCGCCGCTCCCTTAACCCCGAGAGCCGGGAAACCAAGCAGGCCGAAAATCAGTACCATATTCATCACAGTATTAAGGCCCAGGCTGATGGCCGTAGCTGCGAGGGGGATTCGTGGTCTTTCAATGGAACGCAGGGCCATTGCATAGGAAAAAGATATTCCCGAAAGTATATAGCTCGGTGCTATTACTTTGAGATATTCCACCCCAAGCTGCACAACCACCGGATCGGGTGTGAACAGGCGCATGAGCTCATGGGGAATCAACCATGAAACAAGAGCGAAGGGAACTGAAAAAACCATTGTTCCCACCAGGGATAAGCCGACTACATGGTGGATTCCTTTCTCATCCTTATTCCCCCAGAACTGGGCAATAAAAATACCGGTACCGCTGGTGATGCCGAAGAAGATGAGGAACACTAGAAAGAACATTTGGTTTGCCAGACCGACAGCGGCGATTTCAGATTCCCCGAGCCGGGAAATCATAATCGTATCAACAAACGAGAGTCCATTGGTAAGAAGCATCTGCAGGATAATCGGTAATGCTATCCCCAGCATGGTTTTTCTGAATCGGCTGTCCTTAAGGTACTCTCTTAGATATTGGTGCATGGGAGGGCATCATAGACCTATAGCTGAGTTCTGGAACAGCCCAATAATTGAGGCTTAGCTTTCATTTTTCAATTCAATGGATAATTCAGAGAATTCTGCTTTAAATCCGCCATTTTTTGGTGAACAGGCAAAAATCCCGGCGTTCAACGGACGCTGCCGGCTGTGAAGATGGGCAATTCGCATCTGTGTCCATATAGTTCCATCCGGAGAGCTATCAATTAAGAAGTCATTATCCTGGCATTCTACCCGATACCACATTTCCATTGTTTGTGAATCAATATCGCTGGTAGCCCAATCCGAATAGCCCAGGTTTGTTATTACTGATCCAAGACGATAGCGTTCACTGTCTTCCCTTTCTGCTGCCACCTTAATCCAGTTCAGCCCGTCTATTCTCAGGAATATTCCACATTGGTCGTATTGATTGATATAATTGAATACTGTTTTCACTGTTATACTGAAATTCCCGGTGATGGAAGACAGCATGGCATGACCGTTATCCCTTGAAAAACCATAGTGGGTTCTCTGCCAGAAATCAGTTTCATCGGATGTTGTAACGGTGAGTTTTTCGTTACTGAAAGTAAAATCCGGTTTATTCATCCAGAAAAAGTTTTCAGGGGTTGTACGGTCCAGGGGTATCTTCATATTTCAAGTCTAATTCATTTCTCTAAAAGAGTCCCTCCAATTCTCCAAAGTGTCTACAGATGGGCTCTTCAGGGAATTTGCAGAATCCCCCAGGTTACTAAAACTGCTGCACCAACGGGAATAATGAGGTTTTTCGAGTAATGAGCCGCCAATGCAGCAATTCCCAACCCGCCTAAAGCAGCCCAGGGGCGTCCGGTATCCGTTAATGAAGTGAATGCTCCCGGAAAAATCAGGGCTCCCAGGGCGGCGGTGGGCATAATGGTGAGAAAACGGCGTACCGCCAGAGGAACCTTCTCCCAGCTGGTCATCAGAAAAGGTGTTACCCTGATGATATAATTCACAACAGTTGCAGCGATAACTACAGCCATGATGTTCAATTCGTTATGATTATTCATACTTCTACCTCATCTGATGTTGTCCCGGCGGTTGCAGGTATCAGAATCATTCCGAGTATCGTTCCGCTCATCATGGCGATAACAAAACTCCACCCCGATCCCAGGGGGCTGAAGAGTTCCAGAATAGTGTTCACTCCGGCGGCTGAAGCAGCCGTGAGTATCCAGGGCATCCCTTTTTTGAGATCCGGTAATAAAAGAGCCATGAACAGGGCGTATAGACTGGCCACCATGGCAGCACTCAGACTTGCCGGAAGAATTGAACCGAAGAGCCAACCGCTTAAAGTGCCCAGATTCCAGCCTATCCAGGGCCCCAGCTCCACCGCCCCCTGATATGCCGGACTCACCTGCCCCTTGTTGGAAGTGGTAACGGCAAAATTCTCATCAGTTACACCGAAAGCCAGTAGCAGACGTTGAATAAACCGGGTGAAATCAACCTTCTTGGCTACTGCAGCACTCATCAATGTGTAGCGCAGGTTTAACAGACCGTATGCCAGAACAATCTGCGGTCCGGAAACCCCGGTATTGATGAGATTCAGGGCCATGAACTGGGCCGCTCCGGTGAAAGTGAAGAGACTGAAACTCTGAGTTTCCCAGAGGCTTAAGGAAGAGTTCCGGGCCAGAAGACCGAAAGCGATGGATGCAGAAAAGTAACCGAAGATAATCGGCAGGGCATCTTTCAGGCCTCGAGTGAAATCTCGGGGGTTTCCCTCCCCGCT
>DEIH01000015.1:0-4710 GCA_002352375.1 Spirochaeta sp. UBA2779
CCCAGATTTACATCAAGGGTGGGTTCTCCATCAGGTACAAATGCCAGATAATCAATTCTATCCCCCTGAGCGACAACCTGATTCACCTTGTCCCGCACCCCCTGGAAAATATCATCCGGGGAGTACATTGTCTGCCGGTCAATTCGCATTTTCACAGTATTTCCCAGCTGACAGTAATTACAGGCATAACTGCAGATTTTCGGTGGAATATTGTTAATCCCCAGACTGCGGCCGAGGCGCCGGGAAGGCACCGGGCCAAATATAATATTTTCGGTCATATGTTTAATATACTTCAAAAACATTGCCAATAAAACCTCAAGTGTGTATATTTTGATTTAGTATTGGATATATGTTCATATCAAGGAGTTGGATATGCCTGGAATGGGAAGCGGCAGGGGTTTAGGTAAAGGCGGCGGCCGGGGACGCAACAGCGGCGGAGCTTTCGGCACCGGAGGGTTCTGTGTCTGTGCCAAATGCGGCGCTAAATCCCCGCATCAGCAGGGAACATCATGTACATCGGTAAAATGTCCGAACTGCGGCCATGTGATGATAAGAGAAGAACTGCTGAACAAGTAAAAATGACCTTGTAATCCCCCCTATCCCTCGCCTAACCTGAAGTATCGTCTTCAGGAGGCACACAATGTCAGGATGGGAAATCGGCTGGGGACTGGAATTCCTGGTGTTTATGAACAATCTGGGGGGGCATACCCTGGACATCATTCTGGAGCCTCTGCACTGGATAGGCGGGGAACTGGGTTACACTGTTCTGCTTCCAATTGTGTTCTGGTCGATAAGCGATCGCTTGGGCCGCAGGCTCTATGTTCTGGCCATGTTCAGCGCTCTTTTAAACGGCGTCCTGAAAATTGCCCTGGCCCGGCCACGCCCCTATCAGGTAGACCCCCGCAGAATTAAACCCGCCCATGTTGAATCCAGTTACGGTATTCCCAGCGGCCATGCTCAAGGGGGAATGGTGATGGGACTCTTCTTTGTCCGGGAATCACAAAGAAAATGGGTGAAAGGTATCATTATTACGGCAATCTTTCTCATGGGAATCTCGAGGACAATTTTCGGTGTTCATTTCCTCCAGGATGTATTGGCTGGATGGCTGCTGGGAGCACTGATATTTATTCTGTTTATCTACGCCGAAGTCCCGATTATCAGACGGTTCTTAACTCTGCCATCCTGGAGTCTTTATCTCATCGCACTGATTCCGGTAATTGCGGCCCTGGTAACCGAAGCTCTTGTTCCGGCGATTTATCCCATGACAAAAAGCCTTCTGGCCACCGGGGCGGCTCTTTCAGGGATACTTATCGGTATGGCCCTCGAAAGGCGGAGCGGCTTCTACAGAACTGATGGTAAAACGTGGAAACGCCTGGTAAGAGCCCCTTTGGGACTCGCTCTTCTTTTCGGGGTTCAGATAGGACTCTCGGCCATATTTTATGCGGCTGTAAATGTTGATAAGCCCACACCGGAGCTTTCAATATTCTATTCCCTGCGCTATCTCACCATGGGTTTCTGCGGTTATTGGCTGATACCGGAAATTTTCATCCATCTGAAGCTGGCAGGTCCTCGGGAGCAGGCTCACTGACAGGTAGCTCACCACTTAAGATTTCTTTTTCCAGATAATCCCCGTACTCTTCCAGGGCCTTGATAATTGGTTTTTTTTCAGCTTCAAGATCCCCGCTCTCCCGCCATGCTGCCAGACGTTTGCGGTATTCTCCCAGATCCGATACATCAGGAATCGGCGGAAAGAGAATACGGGAGGCACAAAAGGTTTTCCACCGCTTCCTGCCCTCTTCATCCAGCACCTCGGGGTAGTTTCGTCCGATATAACGGCGGAGCATTTCCGGCAGCCGGGGGTCGCGGGCATTCAGACGGAGCTGATTCAGTTCTTCGGGTTTTGTATTTTTAATAACCTCCAGTACTTTTTTATCTTCATCGGGGAAAAATCGCTCGTATATCTGAAGGTCGGGGTCGTCAATATTGCCCCAATTATGCTTTTCGGAAAAAACCTTCCGTAATTTAGCTACCAGACCGGTATCCCGGCGGAGAGTCTCCCAATGCTTCATCGCCTGGGTTACATCGATACCCAGCCTCCCGGCTGCCTCATCTGTCATGACGTTTCGAGGCGCCAGAAACGGAGACTTGTTAATGGCAATCCCTGTTAAAGGGATTCTCTCCAGCCCTTCAGCCTCCAGCTCTTTTTTTGAAGTAAACAGACGGTGACGGATTTCCTCAACCTGAAGGGTGAGCAGGGGCTCAGGATCGAATCGCAGATCGAAGCAGTGAATCACATTACGGCGTTCAGGATCGGTAACCAGGGGACAGACTAAAGTGGTGTTCCCCTTATCGCTGTAATACGAGGATGCGGTGTGAACAATCGGAGTCCGTTCGGCCAGATCGATCAGAGTGCGGACCTTATCCTTGGTTCGGTAGGAGAAGGCCCACTCGAAGAGTTTGGGCTGCTTCTCGTAAATCAGCCTGGCCACGGCGATGGTAGCGTAAACATCGGAAAGGGCATCGTGGGCATGCTCGTGGGAGAGATCGTTGGCCTTTGTGAGAAGTTCCAGCCTAACCGACGATTTTCCTTCTTCAGTTACCGGCCAATTGATACCTTCGGGGCGTAAATCCCGGGCGGCCCGGGCCAGATTGAGAATATCCCATCGGGAATTTTTATCAGCCCACTCGCGGCGGTAGGGGTCATGAAAATTCCGATAATAAAGATTGCGGATAAACTCATCATCAAATGCGATGGTATTAAAGCCCAGTGCACAGGTTCCCGGCCGGGCAAGATGGGTATCAATCGCCCTTATCAGCTCGGCTTCATTCAAACCCTTTTCATTGGCTTCCTGGGGGGTAATCCCGGTAATCAGACAGGCCAGAGGATCGGGCAGATAGTCGGGGCTAAGCTTCCCGTAGAGAACCACCGGCTCATCGAGAATCTTGAACTTATCGTCGGTTCTCACCGCGGCGAATTGAGAGATGCGGTCGAAACGAGGATTTCGACCGAAAGTTTCCAGGTCGTACCAGAGAAGAGTCATGGGGAATGATACAACGGAGGGGAAGGTGGTGGTAGGGGGATTCACTCCATCCTCACTGACATTCAGGGTTAACAATAGTATACCACTATCCCTCACAATTCATGATATAAGAATACCAATGATTGAACTTCAACCAGCCGCATGGGCCATAGCAGCTGCAGGAGGCCTCCTCGCCGGATTTATAGACAGCATCGCCGGAGGTGGAGGGTTGATTACCTTACCTATACTATTGGCCGTAGGTCTGCCGCCCCATCTGGCCATTGGAACAAACAAGGTTCAAGCCATTTTCGGAAGTGGCACCGCCGCCTGGCGTTATGCCCGCAAAGGGCTGATTCCCTGGAGGAAAATATGGCCGGGGGTTGTGATGAGCCTCGGCGCATCAGCCGCAGGTGCCTGGACCGTCCGGCAGATTGACGCCTCTATTCTGGAAAGAGCCCTCCCCTTCGTACTCCTGATACTCTGGATTTATGTGGCTGTGAAGAAAAACCTGGGGGACAGGGAAAGCCGGGAGCGCATCCCATCCCTGGTTTTCTACCCTGCCGCCGGGGGACTTTTCGGGTTCTACGATGGATTTCTCGGACCCGGAACAGGCTCGTTCTGGACAGTATCCCAGGTTTCCATGGCGGGAATGGACCTCAAACAGGCCACCGCCGCCACCAAACCATCTAATTTTGCCAGCAATCTGGGGGCTCTGGTGTTTTTTCTTATCGCCGGACAGACGGTTATTCTTTTGGGTATGGTTATGGCCTTGGGCCAGATAGCCGGAGCCTGGATAGGCTCTCATCTTGTTATCAGGCATCAGCCCCGGTTCATCCGGCCCTTCTTTCTGGCGGTTGTCGCCGCCACAATTGTAAAACTGTTTCTAAACCAGTGGTTATAAACATTTTTGAACCGGATCCAGGAATGAACTATCATTGGATTCATGAACTTTTACGCACTGGCGGCAGATACTATGGTGTTCATTCATCTGCTTTACGTCAGTTTCACCGTAGGCGGGACAATTCTTATCCTCCTCGGTGCTATCTTGAAATGGCATTGGGTACGTAAGCGAGTCTTCCGACTGATTCACACTATTTCTGTTCTGATAGTAACCGCCGAATCTCTCATCGGCGTCTGGTGTCCCTTAACCGTCTGGGAGTGGAAGCTGCGGGCTATGGCCGGACAGAATGTGGAAAATGACATCTCATTTGTGGGCCGGCTTATCAGGGATCTGATTTTTGTAAACCTCCCCTCCTGGGCCTTCACCGTAATGTATACAGGTTTCGGAATGCTGGTTCTGATTATCTTGTTTTTCATCAAACCGGAGAAGCGGAGAACTGATAACCGGGGAAAACCTGAGCAGCCGGAGGACTGATTCCCAAGCGAAATGAGCGGAATACAGCAGGTTCGTACCAGCAGCGTACCGCAATATCTATCCGTTGATAAAACGGATACAGGGTAATTACAGAATAGTCATTTAAGGGTATTGTGATGGTTCTGAGATTTCGAATAGGTTCACTTGTTTCACACAATTCCAATAAATAATCAAGGTCATGTGTTTTAGGTACTCTGATTTCAAGGAAAACAAGATAAGCTTTAAGAGCCTTTTCTGCTGCCTGCTGACAATGAAAACAGATGATTTCGAGGGGCTCGGGCTTCATTGAAGTCAGATACTTTGCCGATAGAATAT
>DEIH01000015.1:4787-10430 GCA_002352375.1 Spirochaeta sp. UBA2779
GAGCGTGTTCAGTAATTTCAGCTTCCAGAGTAAAAGTAAGAGAAGCCCTCTCTTCAAATATTTTTTATCATAAACAAGAATATCCAGAGGTTTATGAAGTATGGGAAAAATCTTTTTATGGATATTTCTACCAATATCCAGAAGCCTTTCCCCGGGGTTTTCGATTATTACACATATATCAATATCGCTGGATTCAGTTGCATTATGCCTGGCATGAGATCCGAAAAGAAGCACTTTAGAATGATCATAGCGATTCCTGATAACATCTGCTGCTTGTTTCAGGCTTCTATTCTCCATACCGATTGCTCCAAGAACACATTCACATTGGGATTTTTCAAGCATAACTATGATAAACCAAATTAGAGTATCAAACTTGAAAAGTGGAAGCCGGCAAAGACTCCGCTATAGGTGAGCCGTTCATTTCTTTTATTCAGAAAACATTTTTCCAGTCTTCCATCATCAGCCCTTGTAGCTCTTCAGCAATTCCCGGAAAAAAGTTCTCACCCGGCCTACCGAAGGAATATGCATCCTCTCATCCGGTGAATGGGGCTGCAGTATAGTCGGTCCGAAGGATATCATATCAAGCCCGGGAAATCGTGACCCGATGGCCCCGCATTCCAGTCCGGCATGTGTTACTTCCACTTCCGGCTCTTCCCCGAAAAGCTGTTTCCAGATCCGTTTACCCCTATCAAGAACATCAGAAGAACTCTTCGGCTCCCAGGGGGGGTAATGATTCCCTGTTTCATAGCTTCCGCCGTAGAGCCTGGTCAGGGCAAACATAGTTTCAGAGAAATCAGCCCCCCGGCTCATCACCGCACTGCGCCGGTTGGTGAGAACCTTCACCTGTGTCCCCTCTGTTCTCAGGACAGCAAAGTTCATGCTTGTATCCACCACCCCTTCCAGCTCCATGGACATGGCCTTCACTCCATGGGGAATCAAGCGCAGAGCATCAATAAGTCTCCCGGCATCCAAGGGGGCAAATAAACCGGCTTCCGATACCTTGGCTGAGCCGATAGAATTCACCGTTTCCAACCCTGCGGTAAAATTCTTCTCAACTACCTCAATTTCAAGCTTCACCACCGAGGTAAAATCCATCAAGGCCTTCTCAAGATTACCTATTTTTTCTGAGGGGACCGCAACTACAGCGTGAGCCTCCCGGGGAATGGCATTATGTGCTGTGCCGCCTTCCAGTTTTCCAATTCGGAGTTCCGGAACTGCGTCCGACAGCTCCCGAAGGGCCCTTACAAGAAGAACATTGGCGTTGGCCTTCCCCACATGAATCTCTACGCCTGAATGACCTCCCTCAAGTCCCGATATTACCAGCCGGCGAAATTCGTATCCTTCAGGAACAGCCTCATACGCCACTGGGAGATACAGATTTGTATCCATTCCTCCGGCGCAGCCGATGGTAAAAACCCCTTCCTCTTCGGAGTCCAGATTCATCAGAACCGATCCCTTCAGAAAACCAGGTTGAAGGTTCTGAGCTCCTACAAGACCTGTTTCCTCATCCGAGGTTATCAGAAGTTCCAGTGGAGGATATTCAGCATCAGGGTCGGTAACAAGGTCGAAGAACAAGGCCAGAGCAATCGCATTATCCGCACCCAGGCTGGTACCCTTTGCCCTGAGCCAGTCGCCATCCCGCCAGGAAATAACAGGATCTTTCTGGAAATCGTGTTCCACATCCGGCCGTTTCTCACACACCATATCCATATGTCCCTGAAGCACGATTACAGCCGCATTTTCATAGCCCGGAGTTCCCGGAACCTTTATCAGAACGTTCAGCGCCTTATCAGTTTCAACTTTAAAACCACGGCTGCGGCCCCAGTCCATCAACCAGGGATGAATCAGTTCCAGATGACCGGACTGCCGGGGAATTGCATTTATTTCATCCAGTATTTCAATTACACGATCGGTACTTTTTTCGGACATTATTTTCTCCTCTTTGTTGACCTCTGCCGCCGGGAATCCTTATTCCTATGCGGTTCGGTATCAGATATCCTGCGGCGTTTCCCAAGGCGCATCAGCTGAAGCAGTGCCGCTGCCGCCAGCATGGGAATGGCCAGTATCAAAATAAACTTTTCAAACCAGTCGCCGTAGCGGGTATAGAATGTAGTTCGCCCTGTGTACACAGGAACATCGGCAATCAGGTAGCCCCGGGAAAAGATATCCAGTTTTGAAATGGTTTTCCCGTTGGGATCGATAACACAGGTAAGCCCGGCTGTAGTGGTACGTACCATGCTGCGTCTGTTTTCCACCGCCCGGAAAATCGCCATGTTCTGATGCTGAATGGCACTTGTCGCTTCGGTACTCCAGGAATCGTTGGAGACGTTCACCATCACCTGTGCACCTTTCTGTACAAAATTTCTAGTGAGGTATCCGAAGGTATCCTCAAAGCAGATGAGAGGGCTCACAACCGGTCCACCCCATTTGTTCAAATTAAAAGTTTTATACTCTGTTCCATAGCCGTATATCGGAGTTCCCTGGGACTCGATATATGCCATAAGCCGGGGAAATGTTTTGGCATACGGGAAATGCTCACTGAAAGGCACCAGGTGAATCTTCCGGTACTTGTCGACTATCTCATCCCTATCAAACAGCAGTACGGCGTTGTACTCCATCCGCTTCCCGGCATCCTGCACCGCATCATTATTTCCCAGGATAACGGGAATATCCTGTTTTTTCAGAAAATCCTTGAGCTTTAGAATCAGATCCACCCGATCCCGGTCTTTACGGTACTTCAAATGCCACTCTATAGCCGGAACAAAAGATGTTTCCGACCAGATAATGGCATCCGGTTGTTCCTCCAGAGCCAGTTCACTTTCCTCGAGCAGGTAGTCCAGAGCCGACCGCCAGGCATCAATTCCCGAAAGCCATGTGTTGACATTGTGCTGAATCAAAGCCGGACGCCATGTCTCTGTCTCTGAATAATCAACTTTGGAGGCAATACCGTATATATTGGCAGAGAGCACCATTCCAACCCATACAATAGCGGGAATCGCCCACTTCCTGCCTGGCTTCTTCCAGCCTCCGGCAGGTTTCAACCCGCTTCCGGTCCATCCAAAACCCGAATCCAGAAGGTATCCGCCTATAAGAAATGAGGGATAGGCCACGAGTAAGCTCACCCCGAGTATTCCGAAAATATCTGCAATAGCAATCAGAGAGCGCCAGCCGTATTGACTGTAGCCGATAACACCGTATGCATAGCCGATAAAGCCCTTGGTCCGAATCACTTCGAAGGCAAGCCAGATTAAAAGCTGGGCCAGCCAGCCGAAGTTACCAAAGGCCCTATCTGCCAGAGAGAGCAGGAGAAACACCATGAAAAACCAGCCGGCATAAATGGCCGGAACCAGGACAAAACTTACCGGGTTGAAAGTGGCCAGCCAGTAGTTGAACAAGGCGTACGTGGCGTAACCGTAAAAGGCCCCCCAGATAGGGCTGGACCACCATGAAACTCGACGAATGAGTATAACAATGGGGATAAGGCTAATCCACGCAAAAGGGGCAAATCCCCAGTCAGCGATAAAATTAGGGAAACCCAGAGCAAAGAGCAGAGCTCCAAGTAAAATCAGACCGGCGTTAATAGCAAATTGGATTAATGGACGTTGAGTATTCACGGAACAGAGACTAACACAGCGCCGAAAGGGTGAGCAATCGGCTTAAAAAGGGCTTTGAAGGTGCATTATCGCAGAATTCTGAAAAAAACCAGTAACCTGAGGATATTTTTTCCCCTTTTTAGTAATACAAGGGCATATAATAGCCATACCGGCTTTTGAGTCGGGACATCAGGAGGCAACATGAAAAGGACAATCGTTCTCATCGCCGTCATAGCATTGGCGGCCGGCATGGTCTACGCTGACGGCCATGGATACTTCGGCAGCCCCGAAGGCCAATGGAATCTGGCAGGCACACGTCTATACCAGAAAGATGCAGCAGCACCCCGTGCTAAAGCCTGGATGGCTATTCCCCAGAACGGCTCAATGGTTTACGAGTTCACAGTCCGTTATGAAGGCGGCGGTGAAGATGGACATGGCGGGGTAGGAATCCACATCCTCGGCAACTCAGTTCCCAGCGGCAAATCCTGGGGTTTGGGAGACTCCTGGCTTCTCTGGTTTAACTACGATGTTAATGCGTCGGCACCCGGAGTTCCCAAAGGCTTAAGCGCACAGGTTTACAAGAGTGACAGCAACAAGAAGATGGAAGTTGTAAAATCCATTGCTCTGAATCCTTACGTCGGTTTGCTTTCAGCCAATCTCGACAAAGACATTCCTGTAAAACTCACCTTCCTTGCCGATAAAGGCCGGGTGATCATTGCTGATCCTACCGGAGCTTCAGCAGGTTGGTATGTCGACCTTCCCGGAGCCAAAGGTGATTCCGGCAATTATGTCGCTGTCCGTACCAACAGCGTAGACGTCAGTTTCACTTCTCCAGACGTAAAAATGTAGGGAAGTCCAATCAATTAATTTTGGGATAACTCCGGCTACGGCCGGAGTTTTTTTTCACCCAGGCAGAATGAGCAGATATGCACAACGAGAACAAACAACAGGCCCGAAAATCGGCTCAAAAAATTTTATCCTCTCTGGATAAAAATCAGCGGCAGCTGGCAGCGGACAAGGCTTCAGAAAATTTGAAGGCAAATGTCTACTGGCGGGAGGCAAGAAGCCTTTTAGCCTACCTGGCCTTCGGTTACGAACTGGATGCTGATCCAGTTATCCAGGCGGCCATTGATGAGGTAAAGGATGTTTTCATCCCCAAAGTTTCTGGAAACCTGATGAACTTCCACCAGGTGAAGTCCCTGAAAGGACCGTTTAAGAAAGGAGTTTTCGGGATTAGAGAGCCTCTGGAGAGCAGCCCTGAGTGGGAGTTCTTTTCCTCCCCCGGACCGGCACTGATACTGGTACCCGGTCTTGCTTTTAATAAAAACGGCGCCCGGTTGGGCCGTGGTGGAGGCTACTACGACCGTTTTATTTCCAGGATTCGACGTGAGGCAGAAGCCGCCGGGGAGCAGGCCCCGTTGTTCATTGGCTACGCCTACAAAGAACTGCTTACCGAAAGCGTTCCCACCGAAGAGTTCGACCAGATTATTAACGGGCTGGTTAGCGATGGATATTCAGGACTGTTCTGAATCCACTTTCGAACTCTGTATCTCTGTCCTTGTCGTGCTCGGCCGGTAAGGGTATCTTTGACAACGGGAGTATCAATTATGAGCAAAATCAAGTCTGCCCTGGAACTGGCCCTTGAACGAACCGCCAGTGTTGAAATCGATAAAGAATCTATTAAAAAAGATGAATATATCCGGAAAGGAAAATCAACTGCAGGTAAATACATCGTAAATCCGAAAGCCCTGTCCCTGGAAGATGAAATCAAAGCTCTCAAAGGGGATGAACAGAAATGGTTCAGCAATGGGATTATAGAAACCCTGCTGGCCAATATCACCCTCCCCCGTTATGAATCCGATATAAACCGTTATCCTCCAATTGCCGATGCCCTGAAAAGCATCGGGAAGAAGAAAGGCCCGGAAGCTGAAAATCTAACATACCTGCTGAGCCAATACGAAGATCTGTTCAAACAGTATCTCCAGAACATCCTCCAGCTTGAAGAACAGCTGAAAACCCAGTGGGAACCCCGGCTCCGGCAGAAAGAACA
>DEIH01000192.1 GCA_002352375.1 Spirochaeta sp. UBA2779
GCCCGCAATCCACACAGGCATCTTCATCAATCACACGTTTACCATCATCCCTTACGGAAATACACTCTGCCGGGCAGACTGGTTCACAGGCACCGCAGACGATACATACATCGGCGTTAATTCTATAGGCCACAATACACCTCTTTCAGATTATTTCTGAATTGTTATCTTTAATATAGTTAAAGTTATATGTATGGGCAATATGATCCTAAAGGAAACTCAGTTATGATGATTTTTTATTCATTGTTCTATATAATAACTCAAAGACAAATCATAAGAGGAAGAAGACAATGTCTACAGAATCAACCGATCAATATTTTAAGAATCTCGGTAATAAATCACAAGAAAATCTAAACGAAGCTATTGCTAGAATAGTTGAAGTTAAAAAGCGAAACGGTAAGATAATGATTGTTACCGGAAGCGGCCCGAATATCCATGAAGGGGTAACAACTTTAATTGCCGAACTGATGGGTAAAGATATTATTGATAGTGTCACCACCAGTTCCGCTGTAATCGCCCACGAAATGGGAGGTAGCCTCGACAAGGTAAAAAGAATTAATGCCGCCGATGTCGGATTTGATCCTGATAGTCATTTTCTCCCCAAGGGAGGTGTTTTTGAACTCTCTCTGATAAGTGAAGAAGCAATGACTGAGTTAGGAAAAAAGATGATTCTTGATAATGAGATAATTCAGAAAGCAAATGAGGCTGACGGGGATATCATCATTAAAGCGGCTGGAAATATGGCTTATCCCATGGGGCTTTATTGTGAAAACCTCAGTAAAGAAATTCTGACAATATCCCAGACATACGGCCTTCCTTTCGAAACCGTAGCCGGCTGGGGTGCCGACAGGAGAACCATGCTGGGCATGGGAGCTCAGACGGGAAAACCGGTTCTTGTAACTGTCCCTCAGCTTATCGGCGGAGGAAATGTCGGTTTATCGATTGCAGACAGCATCCCGGTGTCCAGAAGAAGCGCCCTTATCGCCAGGATGATTGATGAAGCGGACATCATCATTGAATCCGCAGTTGCCCTCACCCAGGAAATTCACGACGGCCCGTTTGAATGCTACACCGGTCATGGTATCTGGGCGTACTGGAATGGCCTGAAAACCTGCAGCCTGAAAGGGAAAACACTGATTCGTCTCGATATGGACGAAAACCTGATGAAAGCCAAAGAGTTTCAGGAAAAGAGTAAGAAGATACAGGCCGCCATAGACAAGGGCCTGCCGAAAACCAAGATAACAGGTATTCCCTTTCGAATGGAAATGTCTGCATTTGCGAGACTGGAAGACAGCATTCCTGTTGTTGGGGATATTGGAGAGTTGTGGCCTATAATCGCTGTGGAAACCTCAAAGGCACTTGGAATCTCTCTTGATTTCTTAAGCCACCCCCAACAAACCGAACAAGGGAAAGAAATGAGAAATTGGATTGTTGACAATGTTAAGCCAATCGACCGTTCCAGAATCATCAACGAATTAAATACAAAGGATAAAAAATGAAATCCATCGGTATTATACCTGCTCGATATGCTTCAACAAGACTACCCGGAAAACCGCTCAAAGATATCTGCGGCAAACCCATGATTCAGCATGTGTATGAAAGGGCCCAAAAGGCGAAACTTCTTGATGAAATAATTGTTGCCACCGACGATAAGCGAATTATTGACGCAGTAAAGGGATTCGGGGGTAAAGCTGTACTAACCTCTATCAATCATCCTAACGGATCCAGTAGGGCTGCAGAAGTTGTGGCAGATCTGGACTGTGAATTGATTATCAACATACAGGGTGATGAGCCACTTATTAAACCTGAGATGATTGATGAACTTGCGGAAGTTATAGCCGCAGAAAAGAATCTGGATTCAGCTACTCTCTGTTATCAGATTCCCGAAGAAAATTTTGCCGATGAGAATGTTGTTAAAGTTGTGCGGGACAGAAATGATTTTGCACTGTATTTCAGCCGGTCAATAATTCCTTATCCACGTAACGCTGAGTATCAGAAAGTATTTGAGCATATCGGAATTTATGCCTACAGAAAATCCTTTCTGCTTAAATACAATAAGTTGGAAAAAACACCATTATCGGAAACCGAATCCCTTGAGCAACTGAAAGTTCTGGAACATGGCTTTAAAATGAAAGTTCCTGAAACCCGGTTTAAGTATGAAGCTTTGAGCATTGATACTTTGGAAGACCTGGAAAAGGCTCGAAAAATAATTTCTGAAGAATAGGGGAGCAGTCTGTCTACATTGAAATATCCGGGATTATCTCAAAGTTCCCTCTTCCGAGAATTCCCAGCCCTCATACAGGGATTGCAGATTGTGCAGATACCAGGGCTGAATATTCAGTTCTCTTGTTCCCCCATGATTGAGTCTGAACTGCCGGGGTGTCATATCCTGATGATCCGGTCTTACGGGAAGGGGCATGGAATCCTCAGAAGAGAAAGCCCAATCAAGCAGCCTGTCTTTTAATTCCCTTTTTATACCTGAACCTTCGAGTCTTTCCCATAGGTTGTTCTGCTCATCGGGATCTTCTCCAAGATTGTAAAGTTCACCGTAAGGCTTCCCCGGATAATAAACCAACTTATAAGACCCGAATCGAATCATACGGCCGAAATAGTTCTCCGAGAATGCAGCATTTTTATGTTTCTTACTATCTCCGGAAAGCAGGGGAACAAGGCTCTTCCCCTGAACCCCTTCTCCAGAAACGGTTCCACCGAGTTCACAGAATGTGGGAAAAAGATCGATGGATTCAACCAGATGTTCAACTCGTTTCGAAGAGAATAGATGGGGAGCATGAACGATTAAAGGAACTCGAACACTCTGTTCATAAAAACTCTGTTTGTACACCAGACCGTGGTCACCCAGAAGATCTCCATGATCTGAAGAGTAAACAATAATAGTATTCTCGTAGAGACCCTGATTCTTAAGTGTTGTTACAATTTGTCCAACCCAGTCATCTATCAGAGTACAGGTGCCATAGTAGTAACTCTTACTTTTCCGTATCTGCCCTTCTGTAAGTTCATCAGTTTTCAAAGGCCATTTAAGACGGTTATTTATATAGTCGAAAGCTTCCCGAGGTTTGCGATCCACTTCACCCGGCCTCAGATTAACAGGAGGGAACTCCACTCCATCAAAAAGGCTGTCATAAGGTTCTGGAGGATCGTATGGATTGTGTGGACTTAAAAATGAGGCAAAACAGCAGAAGGGACCATCGACAGCCCGAAGATATTCGCAGACACTCCTGCCTACAAAAGAATCTATGTGGAGGTTTGCAGGCAGTTTTGATTTTACAGCAGTTATATTCTGTATATAAGTAGGGTCTGAAAAATCATAGAGCCTTTCTCTGGACCATCCATGATGCTCCAGAAACCGTTGATAATCATCCTGACATGAAGTATGGAATTTTGCTTCGGCAATAATTCTGCCGTCAAATCCAAAGTTATCATACCAGGGGGTCAAATGCATTTTTCCGATCATGGAAGTGGCATAACCGGCTTTACCAAGCTGCTCTCCGAAACTCACCTCATTTGGCCGGGGAGCATACCAATTGGCCCGCACCCGATGACTGTGGGGATACCGGCCGGTTAGTATGCTGTAACGGGAGGGACAGCAGAGAGGATTCTGAACATAACAGTTATCAAAGGTAATACCACCCTGTGACAGGGAATCAATATGGGGAGTATTTGCAGCGTAACTTCCGTAGCACCCGAGGGAATCGGGCCGCTGTTGATCTGTGATGAGAAACAGTATGTTCGGTTTACCTTTCACCATTTTTAAATCAACGCCCCTTTACTTATCCAGCTCCGCAAGTATTCTCTTAACTTCAGCATATTCTTCATCGTTCAGATTCATCGCCGGCATTATCATCTTTCGGGTAGCTCTTCCATAATAGGCGGCACCAGCCTTTACTGCCGCATTGAGTTTCGCCGGAGGACAGACCGTGAAGATTTCACGGTATCGGTTGATAAGGCGCTGACAGTCCTTCACTTTTTCCGCATCCCCCTCTATGGCAGCATTGTAAATTTCAATGTAATGCTCAACCCGGACATTACTCAGGCCGGTAACAATACACCCCCCCCCGAGAAGCAGAGCCGGAGCATCCAGCATGTCCTCGCCCATAATCCATTTAAAAGACTCCGGATAATCACCGAGAAAACCTCTGGTGAAGAAAACAAAATCTCCCGAAGAATCCTTAATCCCCGTTATATTATTTACCCGGGAAAGTTCAAGTACTGTCTCGACACTCATAGGGCTCTGAGTTCTTCCGGGAATGTTGTAGAGAATAAGAGGGACCGGGGACTCCATAGCAAGAGTTTTATAATGCTCAAGTATCGTCGGCTGGTCCTTTTCTCCGTAAAAGGGCGTTACTGCGACAAAATAATCTGGTTCAAGATCTTCCAATATATGCATTTCCTTCACAACCTGGGCAGTGGAGGGCTGCAGGGCAGCCAGGCAGAGAAACTGCCGCCCATTTGAAACATCTTTTACCGCCCTGAAAATATCTCTTTTCTGTTCCGTAGATAAAAAGGCACCTTCCGCGGTTGTGCCGCCCACGAAGAAGCCATGGGCGCCTGATGAGGATAGATATTCTGTCTGTTTCTTCAATAAACCAAGATCCGGTTCACCATTTTCGGCAACTGGTGTAATGATTGCCGGGATTACACCCTTTAACTTTCTGCTCATATTATTCGCTCCTCTCACGACATATTTGTATTACATCACGGACTCTCTGGTCCGGAGTTGTATTCTGAATTTCCGCCAGAACGACGTCACACGGTGCCAGATTGCTGTATATGGCATCAAGATCTTTTTCAATTTCTTTCATCCCAGTATTCTCAAGTTTAACAGGAGAATACAGAACAGCTCTTCTTGCTCCTGGAAAATCCTGCTTCACTCGGGCCATATCAGAAGCTATACCCATATCCAGATACCCCATTTTCGGCAGCTTTTTCAACACGGCGAGGTACGGGGTGATATCCCATTCACAGGTATGCACTCCAAAGCGATCAAAAGATTCCGCAATTCTCGAATCATGTGGAAGAATAAATTCCTCATACATCTCCGGCGAAATCAAATTCATGACACAATTGCTGACACTGAATTGATTTATGGAAAACCCGCTTTTTCTCTGTTTTTCCTGTATCAATCCTGCAAGCCTTATCATCACATCTATAATCAGGGAAAAAAAACAATGGGCAAACTGCGGTCTCTCATACATATCCAGAAAGATGTTCTGACCCCGTATATTGAAACCGTTATTGAGAACACCCTGCCAGTTGAGATAACCATGAATTATTCCCCATTCACCTTCGATTAACTCCATCTGCCTGATAAGATCTTCCACAACCGAGCCGTTCATAACAGCTTCTACTGATAGCTGCTCAACCTCTTCCACACTCAGATGCCCAACAGGATCCAGAACCGGCCATCCATCGGAACAAAACAACAGGGGAACACCGAAAGCATGGGGGATTGGAAAAGCACCGTAACATCCGGAAATCGTAGCCTGATCTGTTTTATTCTCCGTATCCCAGCAATTCATTGAAGGAAAAGCCTTCACCAGTTCTGCCTTCATCTTCTCTATCATCCCGAAACGGAAATACGGATCTTTGTGAAAAGCCGCTGAGAAATCAGCACCACACCTCCTGGCATACCACAGAGGTTCAAATCCCAGCGAAACCCTCATGGTCTCTTCGGTTCCGTCGGCAGGCTCCCTTCTGGCGGGCCCGCCTATGGGAATGTGATTTCTCAGCTGTGCTGCAGGTTTGCCCATTCACCTACGACCCGATTATTCTCGGCAGGAACAAAACGAGTTCTGGAACATAAGTTATGAGAAAGAGCACACCTATCATAACTGTAGTCATTGGTAGACTCTCTTTTATAACCACGTGAAGAGGCGTTTTGGATAGACCCGAAACTATAAACAGAAGACCTCCAAGGGGCGGAGTGGAAAGTCCTATCATCATATTCAAAACAACAACAACTCCAAAATGCACAAGGTCTATTCCAAGTAGATTGATGAGAGGTAGAACCATGGGAATGAATACCAGGGTTACCGTCATCACATCCATAAACATACCCAGAATAAGAAAGAGTATATTCACTATCAGAAGCAGCATGTATTTGTTTTCTGTAATACTCAGAAGCAGGCTGGAAAACATCTGAGGAATGTGTTCAATTGATACGATATAGGAGAAGCTGAAGGACGCAGCCACAATAATTGAAACCACACCAGTCGCTTTGGCCGTGTCGATGAATACTACCATCATCTTTTTCCAACCGATTGCCCGATAGACGAAGATTCCGATGAGCAGAGCCCATGCACCGGCCAGAGCACCAGCTTCGGTTGGCGTAACAATACCTGTGTAAATACCACCGAGGAGAATGATTGGAGTGAACAATGCGGGAAGAGCCTTGAAACTCTGAATCATGAACACTCTGATGGGATAACGTTCACCCACAGGGTAATTGCGTTTCTTCGCAATAAACGCGACGTATACCATAAGTGCAACAGCCAGCAATACTCCGGGTACCATTCCACCCAGAAACAGAGCACCCACCGAGGATCCAGACAGCAATGCATAGAACACCATGGGGATGCTCGGGGGGAAAACCGGTCCGATTGTTGCTGAAGCCGCAGTGATAGCACAGGAAAACCCATCGTCATAACCGTGCTTTCGCATGGCCTCAATTTCCATGAGACCAAGACCGGAAGCATCCGCGATTGCAGACCCGGTCATCCCGGAAAATATTAGGGAAGCCACAACATTAACATGACCCATACCGCCTTTCCAGCGCCCTACCAGAGTGTTGGCAAATCGAAATATCATATCGGTAATCTCACCGGTATTCATGATTTTTGCGGCAAATATAAAAAGCGGAACAGCAATGAGAACGAATTTCACATTCATCTGAGACAGAAACTGTGTCGCCATCATACTGACCGGTGCCGCAGGGCCACCAGCGAAAACAAAGTAGAAAATTGACGACATCAACATCCCGAATCCAATAGGTATTCTAAGGAGAAATGTAATGATGAATGCAATAAGAAAAATTATCAGTGGTAGGTTCATATTACATATCACCTCTGAACAGGATTTTAAGGTCTTTGATAAGCTGGACTGAAAAACGGCCGATGAGAATTACCATCATTATTACAAAGGGAAAATAAGCCCAGTTCATGGGAATCAGAAGTACATTTGATTTCTTGAAACTCATAAAATTGACATATTTGTACGAAGGGTACAGGGCAATACTGAAAGATGTTACAAGCAGAATATTCGCGATTATCCTCATCCATAGCTGGATTTTCGGTTTCGAGTTTTCATATACCAGACCGAAACGTATATGCTCATCATCTCTTTCGGCATAGCAGACCCCAAATAAAATCGTCCAGAGATAACAGAGCAGAGATAACTCCAGGGGCCAAGTTAATGGCACAATAAAATAGCGGAAGACTATTTGAATTAGAAATACCACAAAGAGAACCATGAACGATAAAGTGGGTAAGTAAATCTCAATTATATCAAGAATTGTTTGCCCACTCCTTTTTAAGAGCTGTTTATTTCCAAACATAGAACCCCCAGGGCTACATCTAATAGAGATTAACCGGTCCCTCCCGCATTGAGGAGGAACCGGATGCTGTAAATTAACTGTCAGTTACTGAAGAGATTGAATTTTGTCATAGAAATCCCAGTCCCAGTCACCTGAAACATTCTGGCTTTCATTCTGATAGGACCATTTTGCATATTCCTGAAAAGCCTTCTTATCTGGATCGTCAATAAAGATTATGCCCTGAGATTCCAGATATGCCCGGTCATCTGCCTCTCTGCTGCGCTGGAGTTCATCGTTGTACTGTCTGGCAGTCTCAATAGCTTCAAGAATAATATCCTGATCTCCCTTGGAAAGGGCATTCCAACGGGCGATATTCATGCTGGGCCATACAGTATCAACAACATGATCTGTCATTACAATATACTTTGTAGGCTCATAGAATTTCTGGATCCTGTCTGTAGGAAGTGGGTTATCCTGGCCTTCAACAACACCGGTTTTAAGGCCCATGTAGACTTCACCGAAACTCATTGGAGTAGGATTGCCGCCGAGAGCTTTACCAAGAGCGATCCAGTTGGGACTGTTCGGTGTCCGCAACTTAACACCGGACATCTGATCCGGGTGACGTACTTCACCTACACTTTCAACGAGATTGAGTTCACGGGTACCAAGGTAAAAAGCGGCAAGAGGACGTACACCGACTTTTTCAGAAACATCACTGACAATTTTTCCCCAGATCTCAGGATCTGAATAAACAGATCTCATGTGATCATACCCTGTAAAGGTATAAACTGCGTTAATCTGTCCCAGATAAGGAACCCATTCAGCCACCCAGCCGGCGGCATAATAGGCCATATCAAGAGTTCCCTCACGAGCAGCAGACAACTCACCTTCCTGAGTAAAAATCTGTCCGCCATTGTACAGGTCGGCACTAATTCTCCCGCCGGAAAGCCTTTCCACTTCAAACTTGAACTTCTGCATTGATTTTGACAGAGCAGTATCCGCCGTTGAAATGCTGGACCAGCTGATCTGAATGGATTCATTACCAGCCGGCTCTGCCGCAGCAGCATCACTACCGCCATTTGCAAAGGCAAACGCAGAGACGAGAGCAATCATCATCGCAATAAAAACGATTTTCTTTACCATAGAAACCTCCTTGAAACTCTTCTGAATTGAATGTTTTATTCAGAACAGCCCCATTACAAATAAAACATAGGCCAACGGCCTATTGACTATCAATTAATCGAGCCGGATCGATATCCCAGTTTCCAGGAAATCTCCCGGGTTGCCTCTTTAACACTTTCCCCCAATTCATCAATATTAGATATATTATGACGGGCAGCCGGACCCGACACGCTTATAGACGCAAAGGCTTCACCCTTGGCATTTCTAATCGCCGCACCAACACAGACGAGCTGATCTTCATGCTCCATGTTATCAATGGCATAACCTTTATTTCTGATCGTTTCCAATTCTTTAATCATTATTTTTTCATCTGTTATTGTATTTTCTGTAATTCTTTGCAGTCCCTTCTCCCGGATGATATTCAGTGCATGGGAATAATCCAGATTGGCAAGGACCGCTTTACCTACAGAAGTACAATAGAGCGGTGCTCGCAAACCGATAACAGAATAGGTTCGAAGCCATTGTTCAGACTCAATGCAGTCCACATACAGTACTTCATCATTATCGAGGACCGTCAGGTGAACCGTTTCATCTGTAAGCTTATTAAGATTTTTCAGATAAGGATGTGATATTTTGCAGATATCCAGGTTCAACTGTGCCCGATTACCCAGCTCTATCAGTTTTAATCCCAGATGATACTTACTGGTTTCTGGCACCTTTTCAATAAGCCCCTCGGAAGCCAGTGTTTCCAGAATTGAATGTACACTGCTTTTAGGAAATTCCAGATTTCTGCTTAATTCGGTAACTCCCAAATTCTCATTATTACCAAGAGTCTCTAATATCTGAATAGCTTTCAGAACACTACTAACCACAACACCACCCAAAACGAGGTTCTTATATAGGAACGTTGTTCACAGTCATTAATATGGAACATCAGCAGCTTGATGTCAATAAAAAACCATGAAGATTTCAGACTTTCAGAAAAGCAGTGAATTGTCGATTATCAACGCTACAATTCTTTTCTACGTTTTACAGGTGTTTTTTCTACTTAAGTCGCAGAATATAATGGTCAATTCTATTTAAAAGGATTAAAACAGAAAAAATATGAGAGACGCCGAAATCTTCCTTGATGCAGGAAAAGCCATGCTCCTTATTGAATTCGCTTTTAAACAATCAGGCCCGGGGTCTGATTAAAACCCGCATAGCATTCCCAGTGTACCATTCGGATTGCTCTGGAATACCATTGAAATCCTGAGAAATAAAGAAGGTATATATGTTATTTTATGAATACCGGCCTATCCTCCTACATCCAAGGAATGAAATGGGGAGCGTTTCAGCTGAACCCGTCAAATCTCATTAATACAGGAAAGCTGACAGAGTAATTTGTCGTACAACATCTATTCAGCAGATAAAACCCTTCGATTCGATGAATATCCGCCCTCACAGACAACTGCAATATCCCCGGAACCTTCAGCCCATACTTCATCAATCACACGTTTACCATCATCCCTTACGGAAATACACTCTGCCGGGCAGACTGGTTCACAGGCACCGCAGACGATACATACATCGGCGTTAATTCTATAGGCCATGGAATACC
>DEIH01000019.1 GCA_002352375.1 Spirochaeta sp. UBA2779
TATTGGAATTTTGAAAGAGGCTCCGTATTATATGATTAATATAAACAAGGAGTACTGCATATGTTTAAGAAAAATATTATGATTTTTGGTGTCCTCACAGCCATCATTATGTCACTGACCCTTCTCAGCTCATGTCAGACAAAACCCAGCGCCGGGCAGCTGATGATGGATGTTACCGGGGAAACCTTCCCCATCGAAAAAGCAGGAATGTTCACCAAAAATCATAATTTCTGGGTTTATTCTATTGAGAACATTGTAAGAACAAGCAAAAACGTTAATCGCATGAATCTTAAAAATGCATCACATGAAACCTCATCCCGGGCAATAGGTTTCACCCTTTCAGATCCGGCAGGTTATGAGTGGGATATAATCGGCCTGGCAGAAATGGAACGATCCTGGCGTCCCGGGCAGAAGAAAAAGGACATGGGCATCCACTCCTATACCTTCGCAGGGCGTATGGAGGAAAGTAATACTATAGCTATCCGCCGTATTCAGGCTTACTACAAACCAGGTGATTCCGATTTTGACGGAACACTCAGAGGAACGATTTCCAAAGAGAATAAAGAAGTTCTCTACACATTTGAAAGCAATGCCAGGCTGGATACCTACCCAAAGCCGGATGACGGGTTACTGGTTTTTTCTATTTACAAAGGGGATAAGGTAATAGCCGTAGTGGATAGCCGAAACGGATATGAAGTAACCTTTTTCGAAGGACTGCAACCCACGGAGAGAACCCAAATGGCAACAACCATATCAAGTCTTTTTGTTCTTATGAAGTATGGGATTCTCTAGCCGGGTACAAAACCAACTTCGGTTATCAACTGCAGGTAACCGAAGGTTCTATTACGGATGTTCTCTTAAATAATAAAAGTATTTGCAATCAGAATGGCCAGGGACAAAGTGATTACAAGATATCTCATCAGCTTCACAGATTTCACCTCGGAATGTCGTTAGTACTATTTTCGTCCTATTCTCCTATTCGCCAAGCTATTTTCCACAGTTGCCACAATTCTGCCGGAGTCTGAACATCATTCAGTCATTATCCGGTATAATTCAGGTACTGGAGGGGCAAAAATGGCTCCAAAAAAGACAACGAAAAAAACAGTAACCACTCGAAAACCTGCTTCAAAGCCGAAAGCATCTCAAAAAAAACCACCTCAAAGTCCGGCAAAACTTAAACTCATTTCTATTCTGGAGAGCTTAAATCCGGATGAAATCAATTGGCTGATAACCCAGGCACAAACAATGGTTTACAATCACAAAGTTGAAGAACTGAACGAATCAGCCCGAAACCTTTCAGAATCAAAGAACAACTCAAAGAAAAAGTCAAAGAACAAACCCGCATCCCCCGATAGTATCCTCCCGGAAAATACAATAGATATCGTACAAGCCGGCAGTAACAAAAATTTCAACATACTTCTGGGTAATTCCCGGCTCTTTCTCAACCTGCAGGAGCTTAAAGCATTGGTAAAGATAGCTTCGTCTGCAGAGGATTCGGGAGATGGTGCCGGCCGGCTTTACCGATGGTTCACAAAAGAGCGGAGTGACATCCTGAAAGACAGCGGAATAGGCAGTCCGGCGGATAAACGACTGAAAGAAATCTACTCAATTCTCAAAGACCGGTTTACCGTCGGATAATCCACCGCTATTCTATCGTTGTGAAAAGTACACCGAACCCACCAGCCGCCCAGGATGTAGCCTCCATCCTTCTGGTGCTCATCCTCATAACCACCGGTCAGGCTATGGCCAAAAACGGGGCCGGAACAGGAATAAAGGGGTTTTTTATCGCCTCTTACACACTTTTCCTTATACGTGGTTTGCTCTGGTCTTTTATACTCAATAAACATCCGGTAAGTCGTGTTTATCCCTATCTATCACTCTCATACCCTTTAATTCTTGTGGTTAGCCTCATCTTTTTTGGAGAATCCTTAAGCGCCGGAAAAATTGCCGGCACCCTGCTCATCCTCGGGGGAACCGCTTTGATGACCCCCGGCAGTACCGCAGGAGATGCCTCTTGAACAGCCGAGAATTTCTCCTTCTTCTGGTTGTTGTTACAACCAGTGCCTCGGGTCAGTTGCTACTGCGTTATGGTGCCAAATCCTGGATTCTCCGGGATGGTCTGTTGCAGTTTGCCCTCAGCTTTATAAAGGGAAGCGCCCCACTGGCTCTTCTGCTGGTACTCGGTGCCCCTTTTCTCTACTGGCAAGTTCTGAAAACCGTCCCCCTCTCCAGAGCCTACGCAGTCACCGCCCTCACAGGGGTACTTATTCAATTCGGCGGCCGGTTTTTTCTTAAAGAGAGACTCTCCAGGCGGGTGGTTGCCGGAGCCCTGCTCTGCTGTGCCGGAATTGCCGTATGGGGGTTGTAGATTTTGGGTATTACATCGTTGTTCCCGTTCATAACGGAGCCTCTTTACTGCATGATTTAATTCGCAGTTTAACTGACCTCTCGGCGCCGTCAGCACAAATTATTCTTGTTGACGACGGCAGCCGGGATGAGAGCTGGGAAGTAATCTCCCACAGTTCCGGGGTTCAGGGAATCAAGCTGGATAAAAACAGGGGACAGCAGTCGGCTATTCTTGCCGCTCTCACCACCTGCCGGGATAAAACGGTAATTACCATGGATGACGATCTCTCACACCCTCTTCAAACCATCCCCTTTTTACTTCGGGCCATAGGGGAAGGGGCCGATCTGGCCTATGCCCTCCCCCCCCGACGCCCGGGCGCTCCTCTCCGGCGGCTTACATCCCGTATACATCAGATTCATATGTCAATTATCACCGGCGCCCCCTTCTCCGTCCGGGTGGGAAGCTACCGGGCTCTTTCCCCGGATCTGGTAAACCGTATTCTCGCAGAAACTCTGAGCTTTCCATATATTTCCGCCCAGGCTCTGTCCCTCCACCCGGCACCATCGGTAGTTATGGTAGAAAGCCCTCCTTTTTCACCGGGAAACCATGGGAGATTTTCTTTTTCAACCCTGCTGAAACTGGAATACAAACTGGCCGCCGCCTATCGACCCTGGAATTGGATTCCCCGAGGTGTGAATGCCGGTGAGATTGCCGGAAGCTGGATAGCCGAGGTATCAGGCTGATGAAACAAACAGTGCTGGTACTCGGCGGCGGATCGGGTCAGCTCTCCCTGATTGCAGGGCTGATAGAAAAGGGTATTCGAGTTGTACTCCAAGATCGGGATGAACACTGCCCCGGCCGGATTCTGGCTGATGATTTTGTTCCCCTGGATACCTGTGATGCGCCCGGAGCCGAGAATGTTGCGCTGAAATACAAGGTGGATGCCGTACTTACTGCGGGAACCGATCAGCCGGTTCTGGCGGCAGCTCTGGCAGCTGAAAAACGCGGCTGCCCATCCCTGGTTACCTCGGTTACAGCCCGGGCCCTCACCGACAAAGAAGTGATGAAGGCGCAGCTTAATACTGCCGGAATCAGATCGCCGGAATACCGCCTGGCAGGTCCGGGAGACGGAATTGAAGTTCTTAAAGGGTTAAGAGCGCCGCTGGTTATAAAACCTGTGGACAGCCAGGGACAAAGAGGAGTGGTAAAACTGGAATCCCCGGAAGATTTTCTGAAATACCGGGACTCCTCACTGAAATGGTCCAGGAGGAAACGCCTGATTGTCGAGGAATACCACACCAACAGGGAAATAACTGTATCAGGATGGGTGTACCGGGGAGAAACTCTTATCTGGGCGGTTACCGACCGCGTAACCCGGGATTTTCCCCCGCATATCGGCCTCTGTCTGGCCCACCGATACCCTTCAGCCTACGCGGCATCCCGTCAAAAAGAAGTCGCCGAGATTTCCCGGAAATGCGTTAAAGCCCTGGGCATTGAAAACGGACCGATTTATTTCCAGTTTCTCATTACAGATACCGGAATTCTTGTTAATGAGACTGCCGGGAGGCTGGGCGGAGCGTATGAGGATATATCCCTGCCTCCGGTGTGCGGAAACAACCCGGTGGAAATACTCATCGGCGGTGCCCTTTCCGGGAATGCCGACCCGATGGATACCCGATACCGGGTGGCTCGGACTGCCGGTGCATTTGCCGTTCCCCTGATGTTCTGCAGGGAGGGAAAGATTGCCGATTTCGCCGGAGAGAAACAGGTTCTGAACTTCCCGGGTGTAACATCTTTTTCATATCTGCTGGAAAAGGGGACCGCCATAGGCCCCCCCAGAAATTCAGTTCAACGGGCAGCGTACCTTGTAATCCACGGAGAAGAGACTGTGGAGGTGAATCGAATTCTGAAAAAGACCTGGCCCAGGATAAAAATCACCGATACAACGGGTCGTCAATTACTCCGCAACACGCTAGGCTATGCATTGAATCCCATGCTGGAGCGATCTGTTGAAACTGATTAAAAAATCTGTTGTCCAAATTATCTTCAGCTCACTCATAGTATTTTTCTTCACATCCTGTGCAGAAGATAAACGAACCGTAACCCTGGCAGAACAGTACGGCCTGGCCTATGCACCGGTAAGCGCCGCCAG
>DEIH01000175.1:0-164 GCA_002352375.1 Spirochaeta sp. UBA2779
ATGCGCCCCCGCAGCGCTTTATGGGGAAAGAAAAACGGTGCGTCGTCAAAACCCAGGGCGATATTTTCCAGAACACTGTGCTTGTTCACCAGCATGAAATGCTGATGGATCATGCCGATTCCCACCCGCATGCTGTCCTTGGGGCTCCTGAGCCGCTCAACTTT
>DEIH01000175.1:245-9022 GCA_002352375.1 Spirochaeta sp. UBA2779
GTGGTTTTACCGGCGCCATTCTCCCCCAGCAGCCCGAGTATCTCACCGGCATTGATGGTGAGATTGATATTCTGATTGGCTTTCACTTCAAGAAACGATTTGCTGATTCCCCGCATTTCCAGTGATTGAATTCGGTTCAATGGCTCCTCCGGATTTTTTTGTTGACCTCTGTCGCGCGTTTGTTTCCCTGCTGTTAGAGGGTAGTGCTTAGGCTAACAGCCGGAGGGTGAGGATGCAATAGAAAATATTGTATGTGATACAATAATTTAAAAGGTCTTCAAATGATGAAAAAAGTTCTTAAAATATTCCTGATTGCGGTTTCAGTACTTTTAATTCTTTTCAGTATTTATGGCGGTGTAACAGAGCTGACTGCCGAAAAGACAGACACTGTCGGTATTGTTCTAGCCGTAATTTTCCTTTTTCTTGGTTCTTTCCTGTTTTTTCTCGGGATACGAAGAAATAAGGTGAAAAAGCCTGTAGTAAAAGATATTCCGCTTGAAAATGCTCATGTTAAGCCTGATCCGGTTGAGACGATTGGCCGGAATGAAGCAGGCCGTTCAGTTTGGCAAAGGACGGCTTTGATCGTTTCCGCCTGGGTTGAGCTTGTTTTTTTTATTCTGGGAATTGTCTTTGCCCTTATCTTCGGTGTTGCCGGATTCAAAGCCGGTGAGATGGGAGCTATAGTGGGAATCCTCATGGTAATGGCTGTGATCGGTATCACCATTATCGTAGCGGCTCGTATAGTGGCTTTGTGGGGTCTTGTTAAAAGGAAATCCTGGGCTCCGGTTCTCAACCTGATTCTGATGACTGCTGCAACCGTGCTGCTTCTGGTTTTCGGGGCCTGGCCGGCAGTTCTATACACGGTATTTACAGGTTGGTGTTCTGTTTTTCTGATACGGCACAAGTCGGCTTGAGCCTTATCCGTCTCCCACAGAAAAAGGGGCTGTCCCGGTTGGAACAGCCCCTTATCTTTAATTACACAATTAAGATCGGTAATTGAAGTTTACTGAGGAAGAGGTGATGCGAAGTTATCCACCTGATACATCATTTCGGCGAAGAGATTACCTATGTTGGCCATTTCACCGTCGGCAACGGTTTCATTGCCATCCTGGTCGTAGATAGGTCCGACGAAGGGATCGAAAACATCTCGGCCCTGCTTCATCTGATCATAGCGCTTCATTACCAGATCGTAGATGCTGATATTTCCGAAATCGGCGCTGTCGGTCATTATTCCTTTAAAGGTATCAACGTACTTGGGATTGATTTTATTACCCCATTCAGCACCGAGTTCAACCACATTGTCTTTCATGAGCCAGAGAAGATCGTAATCGCTCATGTCGTTGAGTTTTCCGGCTTTGTAGTCTTCAAGCATCTGCACGTATAACGGACCCCAGTCGGTGAGCTGTCCACTGATAACCGCATCCGGTCCGTAGGCCTGCATCGGGCTGTAATGGCTGAAGGCATAGATATCTTTGCCTTTATCCTGATATTCCTGGGCAACTTCGATAACTGTCGGGGTATCTTCGGTGAATGCAAGAACATCACATCCCTCGGCAACAAGGGATTCCGCCGCTTCACGGGCCTTATCAGGGCCGTACCAGGCGTAGGTCCATTTTACATTTACTTCGGCATCGGGATTCACTTCTTTAATACCCAGTGCAAAGGCGTTCATATGACGGAAGAGTTCGGGGATTGGGAATGCGGCCACATAACCGATTTTATCGGACTTGGTGATGGATCCGGCTAAAAGACCGTTCAGATAGTAGATCTGGAACATATCACCCATGTAGGTTCCCATATTGGCCGAACGTTTGAAACCTGAGCAGTGGAAAAATTTTACATCGGGATATTTTTCAGCTGCCTTAACTGTTTCTTCCATGTAGCCGAAGCTGGTTGTGAAAATAACATCAACTTTCTGTTCCTGAACCAGACGGTCGATGAAACGGACGGCATCACCTTCGGGAACGCTTTCAACGACAACGGTTTCCAGCCATGGAAGTTCTTTTTCAGCATAGAGACGGCCCTGATCGTGGGCGTAGGTCCATCCGAAGTCTCCAGCAGGTCCGATAAAGATGAATCCGGCTTTGACTTTCTCTTCAACCGGCGCAGCGGCAGCTGCCGGCTTGGCAGGTTCCTCTTTCTTACAACCGGTAATAAAGGCCATACTTGCGATAAACATCACAGCTATGATGATCAGCAGCATTCTTTTCATAAATCTCTCCTGTTTTGATTTGTTCTACTATCGGTCAGGTTATTCCCCGGTTTGAGGCCTGTCAACCGAATCTTCTGTGAAAGGGCGGATATTCCAGTCCCTTTGCTTATCCCTGTTTTTCTACTATCAGATACGGATTTTATGAAATTCATGGTTGACAATGAGGGTTGCCGGTCCTATTCTGAATGGCGCTTTGGTACTTAAGATGAATTGAAGGCTCTGATTTTTTCTTTTTTTCAGGCTAAATCCAAAAAGGATGATTTGCGGTTGACGGCAAGCCCGGCAACTTCACCAGCCGGTTTTCCGGCTCCTTACATAGAGGATCAGCGGGCTCGAGCTGCGTACAAACGCGGTATTGTAGTGCTACGCTATCCGAGCCCGCTTAATGCCGCTTTGCGGCAGAAAGAGGAGGGCATGTTGATCGTCAGGAACGACATGGTGGTTTCCGCCATTCGGGATATTCGGATCGAGCAAGGGTGGACTGTAAAAAACAGAATCAGCCTCGCAGGTTCTCCTGATGCCTTCCCCTCAATTCGGAAAATTTTTTTACACACTCCGATTTCAGCACCATACTTAAAAGAACGTAAATACAGAAATCTCAATGCAACTGAAGGAGCAGTAAATGAGCGATAAAATGCGCATGATCCCTTTCGGCGGACTTCTCGAGCGGATGATGGATGAATGGCGGCACAGCCGTTCTCTCTTTGATATCCCCGAAGATAACTTCTATCGGAAAAGTGATAAACGTATCTACGATGTGTTCGGGCAGAAAATCGCCGTACCTCTGGGGCCTGCCGCCGGCCCCCAAACCCAGGTAACTCAGAATATAATTGCTTCTTTTCTTACAGGCAGCCGCTTTATTGAGCTGAAAACTGTTCAGAAAATGGATTCTCTGGAAATCCCCAAACCATGTATTGATATGACAGATGAAGGTTTCAATACTGAGTGGAGTACTGAACTCAGCCTGGGTCAGGCCTGGGAGGAGTATGCCAAAGCCTGGATACTCCTGCACTTTCTGGAAAAACTGTTCAATCTCGGTGTTCCTGAGCTGGAACGCTCCTTTGTATTTAATATATCTGTCGGTTACGATCTGGATGGTATTAAAACTCCGAAGATGCAGCGCTATCTGAAGAGAATGAAAGATTCCGGCTCACAAGAGCGTTTCCAGGGATGGCTGAGAGAATTGACTGAGCGTATTGCCGATCCGGCATTTCTGGAAGGTACGGGTTTGGAAAACCGGCGGGAAGCTCTTAAGGGTATAGCTGCCGGTATCCCCGGCACCATTGTTCACAATGTCTCCATTTCCACCATGCACGGCTGCCCTCCAACAGAAATTGAATCCATCTGCCGTTATATGCTTGATGAGCAGGGGTTGGATACTTTTGTGAAATTGAACCCCACCTTGCTGGGTTATGAGAAGGTGAAGGGGATACTTGATAATCTCGGTTTTAACAATGTTGATATGAACCCCGACTCCTTTTCCCACGATCTTCAGTGGGAGGATGCCCGGGCTATGCTTGGCCGGCTGGAAAGCTTCGCCGGAGAAAAAGGCCGGCGTTTCGGTGTAAAACTCACCAACACTCTGGCTTCAATCAACAACCGGGAAGAACTGCCTGGTGATGAAATGTACATGTCCGGCCGCTCCCTTTATCCCATCACAGCAACTGTGGCCGCACTGGTTTCCTCGGCCTTCGGAGGGCGTATCCCGATATCTTATTCCGGGGGAGTTTCCATTCATACCGCTGAGGGTCTGCTGGCTACGGGCATCCGGCCTCTCACCCTCTGTTCAGATATGCTTAAACCTGGTGGGTATAATCGACAGAAACAGATTGCCGAAGCTCTTGAAACCGCTCCCGGATGGAATCTGC
The DNA here is from genome assembly GCA_002352375.1 of Spirochaeta sp. UBA2779. Taxonomy (GTDB): domain Bacteria; phylum Spirochaetota; class Spirochaetia; order DSM-2461; family DSM-2461; genus UBA2779. The sequence continues at coordinate 4,326 of DEIH01000175.1, forward strand.
CCTCAATCAATGTTGATGCCATTAACTCCCTTGCCGAAGCTGCAGTAACTGAGAAAAGCGCACAGAAATCCTTCAGGGGAACCGATGAGGTAAAGCATTTCGGGGAACTGCCCTTGAACAACTGTTATGTGGCCCCCTGTGTTTCCGCCTGTGCCATTGAACAGCACATCCCTGAGTACATTCGCCTGGTGGGGGAAAAACGTTATGCCGATGCTCTGGCCCTGATTTACGAGCGTAATGCACTGCCTTCCATAACCGGGACAATCTGCGACCATCAGTGTCAGATCCACTGTACCAGACAGGATTATGATGGACCGGTAAACATCCGGGAAATTAAACTTATGGCTGTTGAAAAGGGTATGGACGAGTGGCGTAAGCGCTGGTCTGCCCCGGTTAAGCGTCCCGGTCCGAAGGTGGCCGTTGTGGGAGCCGGTCCGGCGGGGCTGAGTGCCGCTTTCTTCCTGGCCCGGGCCGGAGTGCCTGTTACCGTGTTTGAAAGAGAGCCGGATGCCGGCGGAGTGGTTCGCTATGTGGTTCCTCACTTCCGTATCAGCCGGGAGGCCATCGACAGCGATATTGATGTTATAAAGGCCATGGGCGCCGAGTTCCGTTTCAATCAGAAGAATATCACCGTTGCCGGTCTGAAAGCTGAGGGCTTTGGGAAGGTAATTCTGGGTATCGGTACCTGGAACAGTCCAAAGCTGCCGGTGGAAGGAAACAACACTCATATTATTCCTGCTGTAAGGTTCCTCTACGATTTTAACCAGGGGAAATACCCTGAAAATATCGGTGAAACCGTCGTTACCGTGGGTGCAGGAGATACCTCTATGGATTCGGCGCGCTCGGCATTGAGGGTACCCGGAGTAAAAGAGAGCTGGATTCTATACCGTCGTGCCTTCGAACAGATGCCTGCCAGTCAGGAGGAGTATGAAGAGGCCCTGGAAGACGGGGTGAAGTTTGCATGGCTGCGGAATCCCGAACGATTTGATAACGACGGAACCCTCACCGCTCAGGTGATGGAGCTTGGTGAAAAAGACGATTCCGGCCGCCGAAGACCGGTAGCTACCGGTAAAACTGAAGAGTGGAAGGTGGGAACGGTTCTCTACGCAATTGGTGACCGGCCGGATACCGATACTTACACTGCTCTTGGTGTAAAAGCCGACGAACGGGGACGGGTGGTGAACGACTCCAATCAGATGACCGAAGATGACGGTGTTTACCTGGCCGGGGACGGCCGTACCGGTCCTGCCACCATTGTGAAATGTATCGCCGAGGGACATCAGGCCGCCGACAGTGTTATAGCCTCTGTAGTTCCGGAGTGGAAATACGATGAGGAGGTTCCCTCCTGGCCTGTTAATGTTCAACAAAAAGAGATAAGGGCGAAAAAAAGTAAAATCACCCTGCCCCTTGAGCGGCCTTTCGATCGGATAAATCCCGAACCTTATGCTGCGGCTGAAAGTTCCCGCTGTATGGAATGTAACTACATCTGTGATAAATGTGCTGATGTCTGTCCCAATCGGGCCAATATAGCCTTCCAGGTTGATATCAGTGCGGAGTCTCTGTTCAGCGATCCGGGGCAGATTGTTCATCTTGATGCCTACTGTAATGAGTGCGGAAACTGTGGTCATTTCTGTCCGTGGACCATTGGTGTGCCTTACAGGGATAAACCGACGGTGTTCAGTACAAAGATAGATTTTGAAAACAGTACTAACTCGGGATGGCTGCTTCAGGGAGATACTCTGGTATGGCGTCTGGGTGATGCAGTTGGTGAGTCCGGTGTAAATGGAGGATTTGTGAAAGATGTACCTTCTCTCGAGGGAGCTCCGGGTTTTTTCCGTCTCTTTGAACTGGTAAAGCGGGATCGCCCGGCACTGTTCGGAGCCGTTGATGAGAAAACACCCGAGGAGCTTGAAGCATGACAATCGTTATTAAAGGGGCTACTGCCGTTGAGTTCGATCCTCCCGGGATTCGGGAGAATTGTGACGTTGTTATTAATGAGAATAAGATTGCCGCCGTGGGAAATGGCGCTGCAAAGGATGTCACTGCTGATGAAGTGATAGATGGAAGCGGCAGGATTGTCTTTCCCGGTATTGTCTGTTCCCACCATCATATCTATTCGGCGTTGAGCCGGGGTGTTATGGCCCCCATTGGCCCCACACCTGACTTTGTTTCCATACTGAAGAATCTCTGGTGGCGGCTGGACCGGGCCATTGATGAGGATGTTCTGCATTTCAGCACTCTTACCGCCTCCCTTGATGCTCTGCGCTGCGGTACTACATCTATTGTGGATCACCATGCTTCCCCTGATTTCATCGAGGGTTCTCTGGATGTTATCAGGCAGGGTATGGAGCTGATAGGTGTGCGGGGCGCTACCTGCTATGAGGTAACAGATCGTAACGGACGGGACGGTATGATGGCCGGTATTGAAGAGAACCGGCGTTTCGCACTGGAAACTCAAGCTTCAGCGGATAAAGGGGACAAGCCCCGTCTGGTGGAAGCCTACATCGGAGGACATGCACCATGCACTATTCCTGAAGAGGGCTATGAGCGGATGGCGGATGTAATAAAGGAAACCGGACGGGGACTGCATCTTCATGTGGCCGAAGACCGCTACGATGTCTCTCACTCCCACGTTAATTACGGGGAGGATATTGTGGCCCGGCTGGACCGTCATGGTATGCTGGACAGCCGGACTCTTCTGGTTCACGGGGTTCATCTTTCCGAAGAGGAAATTGAAATCCTCAACGAGAGGGATAGTTTCCTGGTTCATAACGCCCGCTCCAACATGAACAACAATGTCGGATACAATAGAAATCTTCCAAAACTGCACAACCTGGCCCTGGGTACCGACGGCATTGGCGCAGATATGTATTCAGAGCTGCAGACGGCTTACTTCAAGCATAAGGATGAGGGCGGTCCCTGGTGGCCGGGTGACTTTCTTGCTGCACTGCAGGCGGGAAACCGTATTATGGAACGCAGTTTCGGTGAATCCTTCGGCAGGCTGGAAGCCGGTTACATGGCGGATGTGGTTATCGCCCGGTATGAAGCTCCTACTCCCCTGGTGCCTGAGAATGTGGCCGGTCATTTTGTTTTCGGCATGAACGCCGGCATTACAGAAACTGTTATCATCGACGGCCGGATCGTGATGAAGAACGGGGCCTTTCCCGATGAGATTGATGAGTCGGCCATTGCGGCAGGCGCCAGAGAGCAGGGGAGCCTGCTGTGGAAACGTATGGAAGAGATTCATTAGGGTATAAGGCTCAACGTGAAATAACAATTAACGGGCACGGAAAGGCATCAACCTGACGGCGCCCAGAGGTCAATAAAAAATGGAGATAAAAAAATGAGTTTAGAAGCAATCACAAAAGACATCAGAGCAAGGGCCGAGGCCTATCGTGACGAGACGGCAAAAATCCTCTCAGAAATGGTAAAAATCAAGTCTTACAGCAGTAAGGAAAAAGAGGTGTGTGAGCACATCGCGGCCCTCTGTGAAAAACTGGGATTTGACGAGGTGAAAATCGACCCCCTGGGCAGTGTTCTGGCCAGAGTTGGAAACGGCAAGAGAATCATGGCCATCGACGCCCATATCGATACCGTGGAAACCGGAGATGTATCTCAGTGGAACAAAGACCCCTTCAGCGGGGACATTGAAGACGGACTGGTTCACGGACGGGGCTCCACCGACCAGAAGGGCGGCGCGGCTTCCATGGTAACCGCGGGAAAAATCCTCAAGGACATGGACTACGACGGAGATTGGACCATCTGGTTCACCTTCACGGTAATGGAAGAGGATTGCGACGGCATGTGCTGGAAGTACCTTATAGAGGAAGAGGGCCTGGTGCCTGACATGGTTGTGTCCACCGAGCCTACCAGCTGCAATCTTTACAGGGGGCATCGGGGACGGATGGAAATGGAAGTTACCCTTAAGGGTGTTTCCGCCCATGGTTCTGCCCCTGAGCGCGGGGATTCTGCGGCTTACAAGGCAGCCAGAGCGGCTCTGGCTATGGAAGAGCTGAACGCTGAACTCCAGCCTGATGATGAGAAATTTCTGGGTAAGGGCACTATTGTTGTCAGCCAGATTGATGTGAAGGGCCCCAGCCAGTGTGCGGTTCCCGATCAGGCCCGTCTCTATCTGGATCGCCGTCTCACATGGGGTGAAGATGCAGCTCTGGCCATCGGTCAGGTGAAAGATAAAATCGGTAAAGCCCTGGGTATGGATCCGAAAGACGTAGACTGCGTGATGCCCGACTATGCTAAAACCGGATGGAAGGGTACCGAATATTCTCAGGAACTCTACTTTCCCACATGGAAAACTAATGCGGATCATCCCCTGGTAAAAGCGGGAGTGGCCGGTTACACAGGTCTGTACGGTAAGGCCCCTGTGGTGGACAAATGGACTTTCAGTACCAATCTTGTATCGGTTTCCGGACGTCACAGCATCCCTGGAATCGGCTTCGGCCCGGGGGATGAGGATCAGGCCCATGCACCTAACGAGGTGAACCGGGTGGACGATCTGGTTATCTGCAGCGCCTTCTATGCATCCCTGATTTATGCTTTGGATGAGGCAAAGGCATAATGGAAGAAGGGTGGGGAGGCCGTAATGAAGTTTAAATATGTCTGTATCGAATGCGGCCGGTCCTACCCTGTTGAGAGCGGGCGCTATCTCTGTGATCACTGCGCTCCCAGACAGACAGCCG
>DEIH01000065.1:0-4038 GCA_002352375.1 Spirochaeta sp. UBA2779
TTTATCCCAGAACCGGCAGGTATCAGGGCTTATTTCGTCGGCCAGCAGCAATACTCCATCAGCGGTTTTACCGAACTCGAGTTTAAAGTCAACAAGAGTAATTCCCAACCCGTCAAAAAAGGGCTTCATGAGACGGTTCACCTCCCCTGCAGCCCTGTGGATTTCCGCCAGCTCCTCTTCGGTGGAAAGTTCCAGGGCCAGGGCATAGTAATCGTTAATCAGGGGATCGCCTTTCTCATCATCCTTCCAGCTGAGCTCCTGAACAGGACGGGGAAGTACAATCCCCTCTTCAATTTTCAAACGTTTGGCCATGCTCCCGGTGGTGATGTTCCGGACAATCACCTCCAGAGGAACGATGGAAACCCGGCGGCAGAGGGTCTCTCTATCAGAGAGTTTCTTTACAAAATGGGTTTTAATCCCGTTTTTTTCAAGCATGGTGAACATCAGGTTACTCATGGTGTTGTTCACAACACCCTTTCCGACAATAGTGCCCTTTTTCACCCCGTTAAATGCCGTGGCATCATCCTTGTAATCCACGATAATAAAATCCGGATCGTCGGTAGACCACACTTTCTTGGCCTTGCCCTCATAAATCATCTTTATTTTTTTAATATTTTTCACAGTTCCACCCCTCCGCCGTTATCAGCGGTAAAATCATTTTTCATCTGCTCACGCCATGAAACCAGACGGCGAGAGAGATCACCATTACCAAGAGAGAGCATCTGAATCGCCAGCATCCCGGCGTTAAACGAATTATCGATTCCCACAGTGGCCACCGGTATAGGTTTGGGCATCTGAACCATGGAATACAAAGCATCCATCCCGTTCAGCTTCGCCGAAAGAGGCACCCCGATCACAGGCAGTACGGTCTTTGAAGCCACCACCCCCGGCAGATGAGCCGCCAGACCCGCACCGCAGATAAAAACCTTCACGCCTCTCTTTATCATCAATTCAAGCTGATGCTCCAATTCCTCAGGCACCCGGTGGGCTGAAAGAACGTGTGCTTCCCAGGGAATATCAAACTCCTCAAGACAACGGGCCGCCCCCCGCATCTTCTCCACATCACTCCGGCTTCCAAATAATATCCCGACTCTCATATCTCACCTCCCCATCCACATCCACGAATCCCCAAATCCCGGACCACTACAAAAACCAACCCACACCTCCGCTTATCAGCGGCTGCTCATTTTCCATCCCGGGCACATCTATCAAAGTTCCCTTACGCCAGCGCTCACTATGCCCCATCTTCCCGAGTATCCGGCCGCAGGGAGAGAGAAGCCCCTCCACCGCCATATCAGAACCGTTGGGATTCACATCTCCACCCATTCCCGGAACACCACCCTTATCACAGTATTGAAAGGCAATCCGCCCCGCCGCAGATAAACGCCTGAGTACATCCGGCGCCCCAGTGAATCGCCCTTCCCCATGACTCACCGGCATAGAGTGGATATCCCCCCGGTTAATCTGCGAAAGCCAGGGACTATCCGCCCCGGTGGCAACAGTTCTGACTACCCGGGCCACATGACGTCCGATACGGTTATGGGTAAGAGTCGGATCATTTTCTCCGGGAATCCCGCTTTGACCGTTTACCAGCCAGCCGCTTTTAATCAGGGCCTGAAAACCGTTACAGATACCCAGAACAAGCCCATCTCTCTCAAGAAGCCCGGCCACCGCATCGGCTACCCTCGATTGCCGGAGTACCGCAGCGATGTACTTCCCCGCCCCATCCGGCTCATCCCCCGCTGAGAATCCCCCGGAAATGTAGAGAATCTGACTCTCATCAATGCTCCGGGCAAAAGCAGCCAGGGCCTCATCCAGTTCCTCAGGATTTCTATCGAGAAAAACATGTTCCAGGGCCTTTGCTCCGGCCCTTGAAAAAGCCCTGAAGGCATCATCCTCGCCGTTGGTTCCCGGAAATACAGGGATGCACACCCTCGGTTTTCCCTGAGATTGCCCACTTACCAGGAGTTGAGATTTCCCCCCGGAAGCCAGTTCAACCCTTTCATTCCGGCTGCGTTCCTCAGGCCAGACTTCAGCCAGGGGGGCCCTCCAGGCTTCCCCGGCTTCTTCCAGGTTTATCAATCCTCCGGTCCATGAGATAACCGGATCCGCGCTGCTGCGTCCCAGGATTCTAACCCGAACTCCGGTTTTCCCGGCATCGGCCGTCAGTTCTTCCGCGCTTAAATCCGATGCGATGATTACCCCCCCATAGTCCACAGAAAACGGATTCTGGACGTTTTCAAGTTCCGCCCCGATGCTGTTGCCCAGGCACATAAGCACCAGTTTTGCGGCCCATCCGCCCCTTCCCGTTGAGGCTGCGGATTTTAAATGACCTCTGCCGCCCAGACTTTCCACCCAGTCCCAGCCGGCCTCAAGACAGTCGAAGTCCGGTGAACCGGCGGCAAGTCCCGGGGTGTTATTCCCTCGGGATACAAGTGCCAGGGTTAATCCCCCCCGGGAGAGAGCAGCAGAAACCGCCCGGGTGGCATCCATGGCCGCCGCGGCAAAGGCAATGATAGTCGGTGGAACATTCAGCTCCCCGAAGCTGCCGCTCATACTGTCTTTCCCGCCGATGGCAGGCAGGTTCCACCGCCGCTGAACCGTCAGGGCACCCAGCAAAGCCGCCAGGGGTTCCCCCCAGGCCTCAGGCCCCCGGTCGGTGCGGCCGAAAAACTCCTGAAGACTGAATCGAGCGTTTCGCCAGCTGCCCCCTACAGCTGTAAGCCTGGAAAGAGCTTCGATTAAAGCGTACTGACCTCCCCGGAATGGACTCACCGATGTAAGTACCGGATCAAAACCCACGGCCATCACTCCGGCAGTTTCCACATTACCTTCAGCTGGAAGAAGATGAACCGAAGCTTCTGCCGGGGTGAGCTGTTTCACACCACTGTGGGAGGCCAGAACCGTGGTTCCCCCCACACTGCCGTCAAAACGTTCCTCCAACCCCCGCCGGGAGGAGATTTCAACAGAACTCAGCACTTCTTTCAAAGACTCCGCACTCAGGGGAAGATCCTGAAAAAAATCGGAAGAGGAGGCGGCAGATGAACCCGGCTGAACCCGCACTTCAGCCTGCCGGCGCACCCCGTTGGTATCCAGCAGATCCCGGCTGAGATTTATCACCGGCTTCCTCCGCCAGTTCATTCTCAGCCGGCGGCCTTGAGTTACCTCAGCGACAACAACAGCTTCCAGATTTTCTTCGGCGGCCAGAGTGATAAAGGTATCCGCATCGTCGGGATGAACCACCACAGCCATCCTCTCCTGGGATTCCGAGAGGGCCAGTTCCAGTCCGTTCAAACCCCGGTACTTCACCGGGATCTCATCCAAATTGATTTCCAGACCGTCAGCGAGCTCCCCAATCGCCACCGACACACCCCCGGCGCCGAAATCGTTGCACCGGCGAATCAGCCCAGCCGCTTTTGGATTCCGAAACAGTCTCTGCAGCTTCCGCTCTTCCGGGGGATTGCCCTTCTGCACCTCGGCACCGGCTTTCTCCAGGGAGTTCCCGTCGTGAGATACCGACGACCCTGTGGCGCCGCCTATTCCATCCCGGCCGGTGCGGCCGCCGACAAGTATCACCTTATCCCCGGGAAGTGGTTTTTCTCTGACGACATGAGCAGCCGGTGAAGCCCCCATTACCGCCCCGCATTCAAGTCTCTTCGCCTCGTATCCCGGATGGTAGAACTCACGGACAAAGGCTGTGGCTATCCCCAGCTGGTTTCCATATCCGGCATATCCCCCGGCGGCGCCATGGGCGATGAGTCTCTGGGGAAGTTTCCCGGGCCTCGCATCAGACGGATCCTGCCTGGGATCGGCGCCGCCTGTAATCCTCAAAGCCTGATGGACGTAGGCCCTGCCGGAAAGAGGATCTCTTACCGCACCCCCCAGGCAGGTGGATGCCCCGCCATAGGGTTCAATCTCGGTTGGATGGTTGTGAGTTTCATTCTTGAAAGATAAAAGCCATGGTTCCTTTTCCCCGTCTATCAGGGCATCCACTTTCAAGGTGCAGGCGTTAATTTCCTCAGAAACATCCCAGTCATC
>DEIH01000065.1:4121-5000 GCA_002352375.1 Spirochaeta sp. UBA2779
GGTGATTTCATCAGACTCAGGCCCTTCTTCCACCGTGATGGTACTCAACTCCGTCTCGAAAGTGGTATGCCGGCAGTGGTCCGACCAGTAGGTATCAAGAGCTTTGATTTCAGCCAGAGTCGGATCCCGATTTTCGTGTTCTGAAAACCAGTGGCGGATAAAAACAAGATCTTGCCCGGTTAAAGTCAGGCCGTAACCCAAGCGCAGGTTTTCCAGCCCGGTGTTATCAAGTTGCCGGAAGCCGATGAGCTGGGGAACATCCCCGGGGTCGGGAACCTCCTCACCCAGAGAGCTGCAGGTGAGTTTTTTTATACGGGATTCAACCGGGTTGATAAGCCATTTTCTGATTCCTGCGGTTTCTTCCGGTCTGATATTTCCCTGAAAGATAAAAAGATCTGAACGTCGGACATCTATTTCATGCTCGGGAAATATCAGTCTGAGTCCCCGGGCAGCAGAATCCGCACGTTGATCAAAAAGACCCGGGAGAAGTTCCCGGGCCATCAGACTTTCTCCACTGGTAAGAGCAGGAGGGGTCAGGAAAACATTATCGTTATTGGGTTCATACAGCAAGCCCGGTGCCCCGGTTGAAAGCTCTTTCCGGTTGAGCCCCGAAACCTCATACAGGGTAAGCAAACGCAGTTTTTTCAGATTGGGTAGAACAAGGGCTGAATTAAGCTCATCGAAGAGGTTCAATGCCTGCTTATCCCGGCCTTTTCGGCGTTCAATAATAATCTTCTGATGATCGATCAATTGTTCCCCCGTTTATAACAGGAGAACAACCGTCTCAGGCAGAATCCTAAAATTCCATAACCCGAACCGGTTATCCGCCCATAGTAGTCCGTTTACGGCAGACTGTAGAAACTCCCGCCCGTATTGCGG
>DEIH01000065.1:5019-17422 GCA_002352375.1 Spirochaeta sp. UBA2779
AATATATGAACTTCTTGAGTACTTTATATAAGGTGCCGGCACCAGCAGCCCGGCCCTCTGTTGTAAAAAACTTAGCATAATCCCGGAGACAAAGACAAGACGGAGAACTTAAAGATTAATCGAGGCTTAAGCCGATTCCCTTTCAACATATCCAACAGAATAGCCCTGGGTAATCGGATTATAAAGTACGCATCTGGTATCAGTTCCGGAATATCTTCTCAAAAGCATTCCACACAGCCGTTCCGCTATTACTACTTTCGGCTAGATCCGAAGGTGGACGTTTACGCATCAGAAACTGATAATATCCGGTTTGCCCTTCAATCCGATTCGAGGCCGCCAGATACACAAGCGGATTTGCTGCCTTCTCAGGTGATTGGAATAAAAAGCGAAAGAACAGGTTTAAGAATGGCCGGGCGATTGCCGGAGCCTCCCGGGCAATGTTCGATGCGATAGGCCCGGGACAAAGAGCGTGAACACTGACATCTACTGAATCCTCGGAAAGCCGGCGTGCTAATTCCCGGGTAAAACTGAGAAGAAGAAGTTTCGTCCACCCGTAACGAGAGGTACTTTCTGACATTCGGTAAGGTTCGATGGTATTCAGAGTCTCCAGCATGAGAGTTGAGACCGTACGATGGGCCTCTGAAGCTGTAACAACAATCCGGGGCAGCAGCTCCCTTTTACAGTCCAGCCCATTTCCTGCAAACGTGTTATTGGGAATCACCCCATAATTCAGCAGTTCGGTAATCAGCAGAGCCGGAGAAAGAGCATTCACCTGCAGCATTTCTTCATACCCATCTATGGTTTCCCGAGCAGATGATGGGACAACTGCGGCATTGGATATTGTCACATCAATACGCTCACCGGCATCTGACAGACCGGAGGCAAGAGATCGGATACTGCTAAAATCTCTCATATCAGCTCTCAGTATTTTCACCGAAGCACCGACACCCTGACAGGCAGATCGTACTGCTTCCAATTCTTCTGCTGCTTCCCTTCGGGAAACCAGCAATAAACGGGCTCCCCTGGCCGCCAGATCTTTTGCCACTGCAAAACCCAGACCCGAAGTGGCCCCTGTAATCAGAACCGTCCTTCCATCCATCCGGTCTTCAGATCGCAATTCGTCGTAAGGAGGATCATTTCGATCGTTCAAATCCCTCAAACCCGTCCGGATGGCTCCACTGTTTGAATCATATCTCTGCTGTTGAACACTCATTTTCAATCCTCATCAGGTACATTGTATTTCCACCGATATTCGCTGAAAGTATCACGTATATCCGGTGTCGTGAAACCGAAATCCAAGAGTTGGTAGTCATGTCTTCCGTAGCGATACCGACCATGACCTTCTATCAACTTCCGTGCCGTAGCTTCAGCTTCCTTATCAAAATCCAGACCGATAAAATGGTAGATATCTTCAAGTACCGATAGTGGATTGGAAACCAGATTGGAGAAATGAACGTCCAGAAATTGCCGGGATTCCGCCTCCCTGGTAAGTCGATTTCGGTGAGCCATACCCCTGGTTGTCATCCTCAGGCATTTGCGCATCCAATGTTCTCCTATCTCCAGAGGATCCGGCGAATCGGAGAACATTCCATGTCCATGGGATACCATGCTTAGAAAACTGCCAATGGTTTTTGAAGGGTCTCTGTGCCCTTGAATAACCCGGGCTTCGGGAAACACCGAAAGAAGAACATCAAGATATTCCAGATGGTGGGGAGTTTTTAATATCCAGAAAGGGCGAGATTCGGTTGACTGAAAGAGTAAGAGTAATTTCCGCATAAACCTGTATGCCGGTTCAGAATCAACGCTCTCCAGCCAGCTTGAATAGCTTGGCACCCTGAGAATAGCCTCGGCAACAGTACTGCGAAAACTATAATCAAGAAGAAGAACATCTTCTTCGGGTGCCTGATAATCGATAGGGTGTACAGCAAAAAAATCCGGGGACATCCATGACGCAGCTTTCTCAGTCCATCTTGCTGTTTTTATTCGTGAATCTTCCCCGGATTTTTTCCCTGGAGGCAGAGGATTGAGAACTTCCCAGGAGGAAAGAGAACGGAACCGACGATCGGCGGCCATCAGACGGTGGAGCAAAGTGGTACCGGTACGCTGTAATCCGGTAATAATAATCGGCGGTGAAAGAGGTGTTTCAAGAAGGCCCGGATCGGCATTAATCAGAGTTTCTGCATTGAAGCGGGTTTTTAAAGCTGAGGTAAGGCGTCCCCGGGTAATCATTTTCCCTACGGTATTCAGACGGGCCTCAGAATTAATCGAATCAACCAGAACTTCCAAGCCTTCCCGGTAATCGTTACTTAACCAGTCAGCATCCGAATCCACCCCCGCAGCTCCGGCAGCACTTCGAATAATAGATTCAGTTTTTAGTGGGCGGGAAACTCCCATATTCTCAAATCCGGTACCTATAGAGTTAATTAAGCCAAGGGGGAAGGGTCTGTACGGATGAGCATAATCCCGGGAGGTAACTCTGAGAGATCCATTTACTCTTCCCCGGGATACTCCATTAACGGCAGCTTCAGCCATTACCCCGTCCCTTCGGTATAGACGGAATATATTCCAGTCTTTTAGCCGGAGATTGCGACTCTTCATCCCGAAAGGTTGAAAGCCGGTTAATATCTATTTCTCGGATGGTTGGCTGTGGATAGGAATCTGCACGATTCCAGCGAAAACACATGCCGCCGAAATCATGTCCCTGGGGATGAAGCCAATTAGGAAGTTCAGGGTTTTCATGACAGATAAGTATTCGTACTGAACCGTCAGGCCGGTAATACGCCGTGTGCTTGTTCACATGAATTTGGGAAAACCGATAATCCAGACTCTCCAGCCAATGGTTGGAGAGAACAAAGTTCCAGGTTGCACATTCTGGAGGAGTCGTTTCCACCACCAAAGCTCTGCCCGGCTTCAAGCTCCAATAACTGTGATAGTAAGCCATCTGAGGATCACCGCCTGCAGCATTGGACCGCTCCTGATTAAAACGGGGTAATTGATTGGTTGTACCTGAAAATTCCCGACTCCATCGGGCAAACAACAGAGAAGCACCAGCCACCAGCTGTCCGGCTCTGTTCAGCCCATCTTCAAGATGTTTGGGTTCGAGAACCTCGGAATCTGTTGCTTTATCCAGGGCTTCGACTCGAAGTACAGATGTTCTCTCCCTGTCTCTGTCCCCGAAGAGTTCTCGAACCATCAGCATTTTCGTATCAGGAGTTGTACGAAGCCAGTTCTCCCCTTCCCTCTCATTCGAGAGAATAATTTCAATTCTACCATTCTCACCAACCAGCATTTCGTCGGTAGAAAGCTGTCCGGCTATGGGCATGGAGGCACCGGCTGAATCTGAATAGTCCCCCTCCTGTGTGGAAAAAATTAAAAATGGTGTCGTTCCGAGGTTCCCGGTAATCCGATATCGCCGACGTCCGTCTATTATCGTGCTTTGATAATAAAAATCAGGGTTGTCATTGCCCATTTTCACCGTTTCATGAACAAGACGCCGGAGAACAGGAGCCCCGGTATTTCCGCCTTCAACAAAGTTTTCCAACCCGGCCCTGGTAAGCCGGGACAGGTAACGGAAACCTTCCGATCTGGTGAGAGAATCAAGAGGAGAATCAAAGCCCAGAATCGCTCCTCCGGCATCCTTGAGAAGATCACAAAAATCATCCCAGGACTTACCTGAAATAATATTTTCTGAAGCGGCTTCTTCTGAACTGAGCCCCCGCCGCCGAAGTTTCCGGGCAGCTGACCTCTTTTGGATTTTAAGTATAAAAGCAAAAATCTTCCTCATTATTATTCCTTTTCCGGTGATGCAGTAATCACAGGAGGATTGACTGTCTCATTATTTCGAAACCAATCAATAGTTCGGCTCATTGCCTGCCCGATGGTATAAACAGGGATAAAACCAAAATCCCGTTCAGCAGCGGCAGATGTATAGGTGAAATCATTGCAGGTGTAATTCACTGCAAAACGACTCACTTTCGGATTCCAACGTACCATCGGCCTGATAAGCCAGGCGAGGGATTCAGCCAGGATTCCTGCAAGGAGCATTAACCTCCGGGGAATCCAAAGATTTGCAGGACGTATTTGGTAACCGGATTTCTCCACAATTCGATCGAAAAAATGGAAGAAATTCTCAGCCGGTCCATCAGTGATAAAATAGGGTTTGCCGGAACAGGTAGACTCATGCCCTTCAGCAGCAGCTTCCAGTATTTCACGGCATGCGGCTAAATGGGCGTGGGCAAGATTTCCTACATACACCAGCTGCTGAACGGCCGAACCATCGCCGATTCGTACATAGGGAACGGACTTTGCCAGATTCACCAAAGCACTGATATGATAAGGATCGGCTTCGCCCCAGACACTTGAAGGCCGCAGGGATACGGTTCTCATTCCACCTTGTCCGTTTGCAGCAAAAACCAGTTTCTCCGCTTCAGCCTTGCTTCCACAATAAGCATTGGGATAGCGAGCCGGGTAAGGAATGCTTTCGTCTACATTCCTCAATGGTTTGGTTGTAATTACAGCGTCCAGGGAACTTGTATGTATGAAGGCCGAAACACCTGCTTCCTGTGAAGCTTTCAGCGCTCCGGCGGTTCCATCAGTATTTATTTCATAGACAGTCTGAGGCTTATGAGTTCCCCAGTCCACCATGGAAGCAAGGTGAAAAACCGCATCTACCCCCTTCATGGCCACTGCTAGAGCTCCGTAATCCCGTATGTCTCCTTTAATAAAACGGACTCTGGGATCAGCGGAAATAATAGTCGGTGAATGAATATCAAAGATCCGTATTTCAGAGGCGTCAATAACCGGATTGTCTCTAAGGAGTTCCCGGACAAGAGCCTGTCCGATAAATCCGAAACCTCCGGTTATCAGCAACGCCGGACGAAGGGGCACTTGTCGGCGGGTCATAGTGAATCAATAGTAACCCTGACTCGGCTTTACAGACAAGTGTAGCCGTGGAGACTGCTCAGAAGTTACTATAGAAAAATGCGAATACTCTACCTGATCCGCAGGGATAACAGCAATCGTGATTTATTCCGGAACGATATTCTTGATTTCGTCAAAGAATCTTTGATTCAACTGGCGGATGAAGTTGTTGTGGCCCTCTCAGACATCCTTCCCCCGGGCATATCAATAATACCTTTTCGCAAAGATCTAATAGCCCTTATCACTCTGGAAAATGTTAAACCGGAAGTAATCTGGCCGGAACCACCAGAGGGATTTGCCGGAGCTTTTATCTCGGAGGTGGCCATTCCTGTCATTCACAAGCAGGAGTGGAAACTGGGAGAGAAAAGCCCGGGTGCTGGTTTATTAACCCTCTTCCGACAACGTAAAGGACTCACCGAATCAGAGTTTCTCCAACGCTGGTATGAGGGACATACACCTTTGACATTGGAAGTTCATCCTAACGTGGGTTATGTTCGCAATAGAGTTATTGCAGATTACCCGAACGCCGGGAGCTATGCTGAAAACTGGGATGGTATCGTCGAGGAACAGTACAATCCCCCGAAAGACTTACTGAGTCCTATCAGGTTTTTTGGCGGTGGTATCCTCAGAATGCTGCCAACCATGTTACAGGTATACCGGGATGTAAAGGGATTTATTGATTACCAGAGTATCCATACATGGCTGACATCTGAATATAGAATAAAATAACCCTTAATACTTCTACCTGCTATAATACTCTATCTTTTTAGACTTTTACGGAGAATAATTATGCAATTAGGTGTTCATGCTTATGCCTGGTGTTCACAGTGGTCAAATGACACTCTTGATATCATAAATAAAGTAAAAGAAAGCGGAATTGACTTTCTTGAAATACCGTTAATGTGTCTGGAAACCTTTGACCCGGAAGCTGTGAGAAAAAGAGCCGATTCCCTGGATGTGGATATCGTTACATCAACGGTGTTATTAGGTGAGACTGATATAACGAGCGATGATTCAGATATCCGAAAGAAAGGCGTGGACTATCTGAAAAAATGTGTGGATGCCACATCGGCAATTGATTCTGACTCTTTTTCCGGCGTTATATATTCTCAATATTTAAAGCCGGCGGTAACACCCCCAAGCGATGATACCTGGAAATATTCGGCAGACTGTCTTCGTGAAGTGGCTTTATATGCAAAGAAATCAAACATAGATTTGGGACTTGAACCAGTTACCCGATATGAATCTTATCTTCTGAATACCTGTAAGCAGGCGTTAAAACTCATCGATATGATTGGTGAGGATAATGTAAAAGTACACCTTGATACCTACCATATGAACGTTGAGGAAAAAGACTTCTACGAGGCAACGAAAGCTGCCGGGAAAAGACTCATGCATTATCATCTATGTGAAAATGACCGGGGTATTCCCGGAACAGGACTGGTTGATTGGGATGGTGTATTCAGAGCCCTGTCGGAAATTGGATATAAAGGTAGAGTTGGAATGGAAGGTTTCTCTGATATAACTGAAAATATGTCAACCTGGGTTTGGAGAAAACTTGCCCCCGACGGTGATACATTTCTGAAAGAAGGAATAAAGTTCATTCGTTCAATGATGAAGAAATATAATCTGGAATGAATGGCAGAAGAATGCCATAGTCGTGGGTCAGAGGTCAATTTTAATGAATTATAGGTATTATATATAGCTAAATACTGGTTTTATTGCCGGAAAGTCTTTTGTAAGAGTCATGCAATCATGTATATAATACGTCAAAGACCTGAATAACAGGTTGATATCCAAAAAGGAGTTAAGCAATGAAAAAGAGCTTACTTGCAATTCTGGCAGTACTTGCCATCCTTGCCGTACCCGCATTCGCAAACGGCGGAGCCGACGACAATGCATCTAAAGTTTATGTATTTGCATCCGATGCCACATGGCCCCCGATGGAATTCGTTGATGATAACGGCGATATTGTCGGGTTTGACATGGACCTTCTAGATGCTGTAGCTGATGCCGCCGGTTTTGAGTACGAAGTTCAGAACACAGGATGGGACGGCATCTTCGCTGGTCTGGCCAATGGTGCCTACGATGCCATTATCAGCTCGGTAACAATCACCGAAGAGCGAAAAGCTTCCATGAACTTTACCAACCCCTACATTAATGCAGGACAGATCCTGATTGTTCCAGCCGGATATTCCGGTGGAGAGATGCTGGCTGATTTTGCCGGCAAGAAAGTCGGTGTCCAGCAGGGAACCACCGGTGACTTTGCCGTTGAAGATGTCCCTTCTGTAGACCGCAGAGCCTATGATGATGTGGGCCTGGCTGTTGAAGACCTGGTAAATGGCAATCTGGATGCAGTGGTATGTGACTCTGTAACCGCCATTGACTATGTGGCTGCCAACGAAAACTTCAAAGGAAAACTCCAAGTTCTTGGTGAACCCTTTACCGAAGAAGAATTCGGTGTTGCTGTACAGAAAGACAACGCAGAACTCCTGGCTCTCCTGAACGATGGACTGGCCAAGATCTTCGCTGACGGAACCCAGGCCAAACTGGTAGATAAGTGGCTCCGCTAGAAAAACAGGGAGGAACCCGGATCGATGTAACCGACGGGGCCCTCCTCCCCACCCGGGGAGATGGACGGATTATAGACTCCTGGAGAATTACAATAGCCTTTGCCATTCTGGCATTGCTCACGCTGTTGTTCATCACTAAGGATCCCTACGATCAGATATTCCGAGTTGTTATCAAAGGTGCCCCCTTAACGTTCGGGGTAACTGCCGGTGCCATACTCGGCTCCATCATCCTGGGATTGTTCACAGGTCTCGGGCAGATTGCCCGGGGCCGGGTTTTAAACCTGATTGCCGGGGTGTACGTGGAGTTAATCCGCGGTATACCTCTGCTGGTTCAGCTCATTTTCATCTACTTTGCATTGGGGAAGTTTTTTCATCTCGATGGACTGCCTGCAGCGATTATCGCACTGTCTATCTGTTACGGTGCCTACATGGGTGAAATTTTCAGAGCAGGTATTCAAGCTATTCCCAAAGGACAGATGGAAGCAGCCCTGGCTCTGGGTATGACCCGGGGACAGGCCATGCGCCTGATTATCTTACCTCAAACCATGAAAATTATTATTCCGGCCATCGGAAATGAATTTATCGCTATGCTCAAGGATTCATCTCTGGTATCGGTTATCGCACTACGGGATATACTCCGACGGGGCCGGGAGCATGTATCCAGAACCTTCCTCTCCCTGGAAACCTATGCCGTTGTGGCCCTTGTATACCTGGTTATCACACTGATTCTTTCCAAGATGGTAGCCACTATGGAAGACAGGATGAATAAACATGAGTGAAAAAAGACTTATGGTGGATATCCGGGGTGCTGAAAAAGATTTTGGTATTGTTATGGCTCTCAAGGGTGTTAACCTTACCGTAGATGAAGGTGAAGTGGTTCTGATTATCGGACCCTCTGGTTCTGGGAAAAGTACTCTTTTACGCAGTATCAACCGCCTCGAGGCCCTTACAGGGGGTCAGATTTTTGTCGACGGCGATCCTCTGGTGGGACCGGAAGCTGATATCAGAAAAATCCGTGAAGAAACCGGAATGGTGTTCCAGGATTTCAATCTTTTCCCTCATAAGACTGCCCTGGAAAATATTTCCATGGCACCGATGAAGGTGAAGGGTAAAACTCCGGAAGAAGCCCGTGCCAAGGCAAGGGAGCTCCTTAAACGTGTCGGTCTTGAAGACCGTGAGAAATCCTATCCCGGACAACTATCGGGAGGGCAGAAGCAAAGAGTAGCCATCGCCCGTGCCCTTGCTATGGAACCCAAGGTGATGCTCTTTGATGAACCCACCAGTGCTCTGGATCCTGAAATGGTGAAGGAAGTTCTGGATGTTATGCTGGATCTGGCTCAGGAAGGCATGACCATGATGGTTGTATCTCATGAAATGGGCTTTGCCAGGGCAGCTGCTGATAGAGTTGTATTCATGGATGAAGGGGAAATTGTTGAAATTGCTCCCCCGGATGTAATCTTCGATCATGCAGAAGAAGAACGAACGAAGAAATTTCTGAAGCACATACTGTAGTTTTTTGCTGCAGAATCATGAAAAGACCGGCCTTGTTGCCGGTTTTTTTTATGCTGGCAGGTTGTTTTTTACTTTACCCTTGTGCTGGAAAGTCCCTATTCTTAGCACAATGGCAAAAAAGAAAGCATCTGTTATCAGAGAGTTTAAAACTCTCAAACCTCATATCAAAAAATACAAATGGGCCTATACCGCAGGAATG
The DNA here is from genome assembly GCA_002352375.1 of Spirochaeta sp. UBA2779. Classification (GTDB taxonomy): domain Bacteria; phylum Spirochaetota; class Spirochaetia; order DSM-2461; family DSM-2461; genus UBA2779. The sequence goes on from DEIH01000065.1 coordinate 14,224, forward strand.
GGATTTCTGATACTCACCGACGCCGGTCAGATTGTTATTCCCCGGCTGATGGGCTCTGCTGTCGATCTGATTGCAGGGGGTTCAGGCAATGCCTCCGCTGTAGGCAGGCTGATGCTGATAATTGCCGGCCTGGCTGTACTGATTGCCCTGGGACGCTATGGTTGGCGAAACTTCATTATCGGTACGGCCCGGCGGATTGAGGCCGACCTGCGAGTCGAGCTTTACAGCAAACTTCTATCGCTGACAGAGTCCTTTTACATCCGCTCCAAGGTTGGCGATTTGATGGCCCGGGCCACCAACGACCTCCATGCGGTACGAATGGCTACCGGTATGGCTCTGATTGCGTTTATAGACGGCGTATTCATGCTGATTGTGATATTAATCACTCTATTTATCAGTTACGGAAAGCTGGGACTTATTATTGTTATCCCCCTTCCTCTGGTAACTTCAATGGCACTTTTTCTCGGCAGGCTGATCGGTCCGCTTTTTAGAAGAGTTCAGGAGAATTTCGCCCGAATCAGTGAACACGTTCAGGAAACCCTGGCGGGCATACGTGTGATTAAATCTTTCGCCAGGGAGAAACGGGCCCTGGATGCTTTTGATAGAATCAATGCCGATTACGGAAGTGCCAATATGTCCCTGGTGCGGTTCTGGGGCATGCTCTTCCCCGCAATGAGCTTTGTTGCAGGTTTAACAGTGCTTTTACTGCTCTATTTTGGAGGTTTGCAGGTTATCGGAGGAGAATTAAGTCCCGGTGACTTTGTAACCGCTCTATCCTATCTGGGTATGCTGCTCTGGCCGGCAATGGGGGCCGGCTGGGTGATTAATATAATGCAGAGAGGCGCAGCTTCTATGAAGCGAATTAATACTGTGCTCAGAGAAGTCCCCGATATTGTCGATCTTCCCGATGCCCTTTCAGAGGAACCTTCCGGCAACCTGGAATTCCGCTCCTTGAATTATGCTTATCCTGAATCTGAACCAGTTCTCAAGAATATCAGCTTTACTGCAGCCCGGGGAGGATCCACGGGAATACTTGGAAAAACCGGCTGCGGAAAAACAACCCTGGTAAAACTGATTCCCCGGCTTTTAGACCCTCCTGAAGATTCTGTTTTTATCGGCGGCATCGATATACGCAGATTCAGCCGAGCGGCCCTCAGAAAGACACTCGGAGTAGTACCACAGGATGTATTTTTATTCTCTGAAACCATCAGAGAGAATATACTTTTTGCCAAGCCTGATGCACCGGAAGAAGAGATTGAAAGAGTTGTAGATGCCGCAGGACTGGTTTCCGATCTCCCCTTTTTTCCCGAAGGTCTTGAAACCAGAGTAGGTGAAAAAGGTGTTACACTTTCCGGAGGTCAGAAACAACGGATCGCCATAGCCAGAGCCCTGATTATCAATCCAGAGATACTGATTCTTGATGATGCTCTTTCTGCAGTTGATGCTGAAACTGAAGAAAAGATACTGGAGCATTTATTTAGAATCCGCCGGGGTAAAACAACGATAATGATTTCACACAGGGTTTCTGCGCTTTCCAGATGCGATGTATGTGTTGTTTTGGAAGATGGCATGATAAGTGCTAAAGGAAGCCATGAGGTATTACTCTCCACCGGAGGCTTTTACAGGGAGATTTCCGAATTACAGAACCTGGAACGTATTGAGGAGGAAGAAATATGAGTACTCCTCCTGATGAAATAATCCGGGGTAATTCTCCGGAAGTGTTCAAAAGACTTCTGTCTTTTATTTATCCGTACAAAACAGCCTCAGTACTCACCCTCATCGCACTTATTCTGGCAACAGCTGCTGAACTTTTAATGCCCATTGTGATGAAGAGGACGCTGGACGATCATCTGCTCCGCAGCGAAAGACGTTTAACATTGCAGGTAGTTAAGGATACAGCAGAAGGCAGAGTAGAGGGGGTATTAGGAAAAGAACTTGCCGATAGATTGCTGGTTGAAGGTACCATTATCGGTGATAGTCTCTTTGTTTCTCCGAAGATGTTATCCGATCTTGGTAGAAAAGATATTACTGCAGGGAAAAATGTTGGCTGGCTCGATAAGGAGGACTGGTACACTCTCATTAATCCGGATAGTACTATTCGCTCTGTAATTAACCTGTATCCGGATCTTTTTATAAAAAATCAGACTTCAGAAAGCTTTGCCATTAGTATTTCAGACCGGGAAAGCCTTTCTCCCGGCGAAGTTAAAACCCTCAGATCGACAGATATTTCCGGACTGAAACAACGCTCTCTCCAGTACCTTTTCCTCCTGTTGATTGTTCTGATTTTTACCTTTGTACAAGTTTATCAGGCCTCATGGATCGGTCAGAAAATCATGGCTGATATACGTGGAAAGCTTCTGAGTCATATTATAAGGCAATCCCTCAGATACCTCGGCCGGACACCAGTAGGCAGCCTGGTATCCAGGACGGCAAATGATGTGGAAACCATCAATGAATTTTTTACCAATGTCACAATCTCATTTCTTAAGGATGGGGCCATCATGGCCGGTGTCGTTATTGTAATTTTCGCTCTGGATAAACATCTGGCCCTTGTCGCGATGGCGGCTCTGATACCGACAATCCTGCTGATTGTTCTTTTTCAAAAAAGAGTCCGTGAATCCTTCAGGAAGGTAAGAGCCGGATTGAGCGGGGTTAATGCCTATCTTTCCGAGCGATTGGGAGGAATGTCAACTGTACAGCTTTTCGCTGCCGAAAAACGAAGCCGGAGAGAGTTCAACGAAAAAAACGGTATCTTGCTCGATGCACAACTGCATCAAATGAAAATCATGGCGGTGTTCCGACCGCTTATCGATACTATTTCTTCTCTGGCTGTGGCACTTGTTATCTGGTATTCAACCAGCCTCCACGACCAGGGACTGTTAACCCTGGGAATTTTAATTGCCTTTATTGAACTCATTCAGAAGTTTTTCCATCCAGTAAGGGATATTGCTGAAAAATTTAATATTCTTCAGTCCGCCATGGCCGGTGGAGAGCGGATATTTGACATGATGGACACCATCGACCGTATACCCGATGAAGGCCGGAAGATAAAGGACTGCTCTAGTGAAAACCTCTGTGGTGAAATCAGATTTGAGAATGTATCCTTTTCCTATGTTCCCGGAGAACAAGTACTAAACGGTCTGGATTTCCGAATCAAGCCAGGAGAAACCATCGCCGTAGTCGGATCCACCGGTGCCGG
>DEIH01000003.1:0-411 GCA_002352375.1 Spirochaeta sp. UBA2779
CCCACACCATTGAGGCCCGCAGAGAATTGGAACACCTCGTCGTTATATTTGGCGCCGGTATTGATTACACTCACGCATTCCACCAGTTTCCCGTGGGGAATCCCCCGGCCGTAATCCCGGCAGGAGACTGTACCGTCCTTCTGCTTTACATCAACCTTTTTACCAAAGCCCATTATGTATTCATCAACCGCGTTATCCACCACTTCTTTCATCAGAACGTAGATACCGTCTTCCGAGTTTGAACCGTCGCCCAGACGTCCGATATACATACCCGAGCGAAGGCGTATATGTTCCAGGGAACTTAAGGTTTTTATCTTGCTTTCATCATAAACTTGCGTGGAAGATGCCATATTCTGAATATTACCTCTTTCACCTAACGCCCGTAAAGTCTTTACGAAACGCTACTGATGG
>DEIH01000003.1:488-5052 GCA_002352375.1 Spirochaeta sp. UBA2779
AGCTGCACTCAAACCGATCACCCTAAGGGAAAACTGCTGGAGAACAGCAAAACCAATAAAAGGTGCCACAACACCCCTTATCCCGGCCAGAAAGGCATGAGCCGACTGATAAACCCGGGTTTCATCGGATGGTGCTATGCGGGTAACCCAGAGCTGCCAGACAAAGGGGGACCCGGATGTTCCCATCCCGAAAAGAATCGAGGAAAGAATAATAACCGAGAGGTTATCGGTAAGGAAATACAAAGAGAGAGAAAGCATGAAAAAAATATTTACCGAAATACGGAATAACGAAAAACTCATTTTTTGATAAAGACGTGCCCAGAGTGGGTTGAATACCAGCTTCATCACAGCCGGAATTACAACAATAACCAATGTTACCATTGCCGGGGAAAGCCCCAGTCCCCGGCCGTCCTCGGTGAGATAAACAACCTTAAGGGGCAGGGTTAACAGATTACCGAACCCGATGAGCATCCAGGATGCCTGCACATAGAGAAAAACAGGGTTTCTGAAGGGAAAGGAAAGGGCCTGCAGCCATGATTTTTCCCCTGGAACCACCGGTGCTCCTGGAAGTCTTGCCAGCTGCAGGGCCGTAAAAAGAAATACCAGGATACTGAAGATGCTGATCCATCTCCAGTAATTCAGATTCACGTCCAGCAGTCGGCCGTAAAGCAGCCCTGCAGCCATTGAAAATACCTGTCCCAATCTCAAGCCCAGGGATATTTGTTGTGCCCGGCGGAATGAAGGGTACTGCTCGCGATAGAGGTCAGTAAAAAAAGGCTGCCTCAAACTCACTGCCGCTGATGATACGGTTACCGAGAGAGCAAACATAATTCCGGAAGATGATAAAGTAGCTGCTATCATGGCTAGAGCTGAAATAAACGTTAACAGCATGAGAACACGGGAACGGGAAACCGTGCTGCGATAAAGTAGCCCAGTTAAGGGAATGGAAAGAAAAAAACCGATAAATGTCGATGCGGAAATAAGTCCTTTCCAGACATCCCCTACAGCAAAAAAGTGAATGGCAACAATCAGAAATACCGAATCAATCAGAGGTTTATAAGTTCCGTCAACAGATTGACGGAAGGTATCGATGCGGTGAACCCGCTGTTCATCGGCTGAAATTTCACTCATGAAGGTATTCTCCGATGAAAGGAGGTTTTAGGGAACTGCTATCAGAAAATTATTTCATTCAAGGAGTAAGGAATATGGATCCCGGAAAAATGAATATTTTGCTATATTCAATTTAATAGACAATTTCCTTTTTGTACTCTATTGTGTTCAGATAACAACGATGTAAGGATCTTAAATGCTCGAAATAAGAGAATTAAGTAAACACTTTGGAGGTCTGAAAGCTCTGGATAAAGTGAGTTTTAAGATTGAAGATAGCCGAATCCATGGGATTATCGGCCCAAACGGATCCGGTAAAACAACGATGTTCAATTGCATTACCGGGCTGCTTCCACTCACTGGTGGTGATATTATCCTGAACGGAGAGACAATTTCCGGTTTAAAGCCGGATGTTATTTCCAACAGAGGTATCCGTAGGACTTTTCAGGCTGGAAAACTGGTTCCTTCCCTGACTGTTCTAGAAAATATAATGAGTGGTATTTACGACTTCTCAGCTGCAGATATTGCTGAAACTTTTTTCAGACTTCCCTTCCGTACTTCACCTAAAGAAAAAGAAATAAAAGACAGGGCCATGGACATACTCAAACTGGTGGATATGGAAAACAGCGTGAATAGATGGGCCAGCGATCTGGTATGGGCAGAGCGTCAGTTTGTCCAAATTGCGAGAGCTGCTGTTTATAAACCTGAAATACTTCTTCTGGACGAACCGGCTTCCGGTATGGGACCAATAGAGACAGAACAGGTGGGAGAAATAATCAGAAGAATCAGGGATATGAGAATAACACCTGTTGTGGTTAGCCACGATATGAAGATGCTGATGGATATTGCAGAGTATGTAACGGTTCTAAATTTCGGTGCCAAAATATGTGAGGGAACTCCTTCAGAGGTTCAAAGCGACCCAAAAGTAATGGAGGCGTACCTTGGAACAGAATAAATCCGGAGAATCATATATTCTTGAGGTGAAAAACCTATCTGTATCCTATGGGCATGTGAACGCATTAAAAGGTGTGGATATAAAAGTTAAAGCCGGAGAGATTGTTGTTCTTATCGGTGCTAACGGAGCAGGAAAAACATCTCTGCTTGAAACCATTCTCGGGGTTAACGAAATAAAAAACGGATCGATTCACTTCCAGGGCCGGGAAATTTCAGGGGATTCCGCCGATAAAATTGTCCGAGCAGGAATATTCCTGGTTCCCGAGGGCCGGGGTGTATTTTCTTCTATGACAGTAACAGACAACCTTCTTCTCGGTGCTCACCATAACCTCAAGGGTGCAAAAAGCAAAATGGACTATGTGTTCTCATCCTTTCCCATCCTCAAAGATAGAAAGAATCAGGTAGCAGGCACCTTAAGCGGTGGCGAAAGGCAGATGCTGGCCATAGCCAGAGCATTAATGTCCTCTCCCAAAATGATACTGGTGGATGAGCCGTCCATCGGACTTGCCCCAAAAATCGTAAATGATATATTCGATATTCTGAAAAATCTGAACAGTGAAGGTTATTCAATATTGTTATCCGAACAGAATGTATACAAAGCTTTAAAGTGTGCTCATAGAGGGTATGTAATGGAAACTGGAAATATTGTACTTGGTGCGGCATCAGAGGATCTACTCAACAATCCTGAAATCCGAAAGGCATATCTGGGAGCCTGATGTGGAAGTATTTATAGCTCAGGTAATAAACGGACTCTCTCTAGGCAGTATTTATGTTCTTCTTGTAACAGGATTCAACCTGCTGTTACTCGTCGCCATGATAATTCATTTTTCATTTCCCATAGTCGTCGTTTTCTCGATGTATATTGCCTGGATTGTATTGGGTCTGACAGGAAATAATCTATTTCTGGGGATTTCTGCAGGAATAGTTTCTGCAATCCTGCTTAACATTATTACAGCTCCAATGTTTCAGCACATTATGAAGAAACGGGGAGAAGTTGATATCAATTCCACCATGGTACTCTCCATGGGACTGGGAATGATAATCACCGATTTTCTTTCCCACAGCATCAATAAAGGCTTTCCCATCGCCTTCCCCGATGCTCTGACTGGCCGGGCCGAGGGAGCCTTTCTGAAAATCGGAATAATAAGCATGTCCAGAGGAGCTTTTCTGGCCCTTATCGTGGGTATCATTTTTGTTCTGGGTCTGTTCTGGATTTTATACAAAACAAAGCAGGGAAGAGCCTTCCGAGCCATTGCGGAAGATCCCAACGGAGCGAAACTTGTCGGTCTGCCCATATTGAAAACCGGATTTCAGAGTTATGCATTAACAGGTTTTCTTGGCGGATCCACGGCAATCCTGATGGCGATTCTCCTGGGTTCGGCTTCTCCGGGCCTGGGGGATCAGCTTGGGCATAAAGTTCTGGCTGTTTCCATTATTGCCGGTCTCGGAAATCTGAAGGGCGGCCTGATTGTTGGACTTTCCCTTGGTATTCTTGAGGCCCTGGTGCAGGGATACTGGACAGGTACCTGGTCCAATGCGGTAGCATTTGTAATTATGCTGATAGCAATTCTGGTTAAGCCGAAAGGCTTATTCGGAATGAAGCTTTAATTAGGAGAGAAAAATTGTCCTTGCCACTCTACTATTATCTTGCGATAACTTCGATTTACATACTGATGACCTGGGCTCTGTACCTTCCATACAGGGTAGCTCATCTCCATTTTATGGTTGTAGCCAATATGGCGATAAGCGGTTATTTCGGCGGATATGCTGCAACCCAATGGGGCTGGCCCTTTGGTCTGGCGCTTCTTGTCGGAATCGCCATCGGTGCCTTTATATCATTCCTGGTATCATTCGGTATCGGTGATGCCCCTACTTTTGCAGTGGTTATCGTAGGATTCACATTTATCTACATTACGAAAACGGCTATTGAAAACTGGGATGTTATCGGTGGAACGATGGGTATGTTCGGAATACCGGTAGTAAAAAACCTGCTTCTCTACGTATATATTTTTGTTCTGATAACCGGCTTTTTCATCTACCGCTTTGACAATTCCCGGCTGGGACGGGCCGCTTCAGCCAAGTTTGTAGATAGAGATCTGGCAACATCTTTCGGTGTGAACACAAAATATCTGGGAATGTTTCTTCAAACCTGGGCTGGTGCCATCGGTGGTGCCTGCGGTGTTTTTTACGCCTTTCTGATGAACAGTCTCTTTCCGGATTTTTTTACATTTCACATTATCGGAACGACGATGACAATGCTTTTTCTCGGGGGATATACAACTCTGTGGGGCCCCCTTCTTGCGGCTCCCATACTCTGGGGGTTACCTCTGATTCTTCCCACTGGTGTAGCCTCATGGAAACAGATAATCTATGGTATAATCCTGATCGTAATTCTTCTGCTCCGTCCGGAGGGTGCCGTTACCAGGAAATTCCTGAGGAAATTACAAGTGAAACTGAAATTGGTAAAAATGGCCTGAGGCCATAGATATATAAAGGAGTTTTT
>DEIH01000256.1 GCA_002352375.1 Spirochaeta sp. UBA2779
ATGTCTCAGGCCGGTATAGAGGCTCCTCTGCTGGTTGTCCGGGGAGACGGCGGGGTGATGAGTGAAACTTACGCCAGGGAATTCCCGGTACAAACGGCTCTTTCCGGTCCGGCAGCCAGCATGGCCGGTGCCATGTTTCTCACTGGATTGGAAGATGCCGTGGTTATCGATGTGGGAGGCACCACTTCGGATATCGGTTTTCTCAAGGGCGGCCGGGTATCTGTCTGCGAGAATGGCGCCCGGATAGGTGGATGGGACACCCATGTTAAAGCTGTGGACATGCTCACTTCCGGTCTGGGAGGAGACAGTGAAATTATTTTCCTGCGTCAGGACTGGATACTGGGTCCCAGGAGAATAGCTCCGGTTTCTCAACTCTTTGCAATGAACGATTCAAAACAGATGCTTCTTGATTCACTGAATTTTGCCCGGGAAAAAATCGGGGATTGGCCGGATTCCACTGTTCCTTTTCAGTTTCTTTACCGGACAGGTAAAACTCCTGATTTTGAGTTGACATCCAGAGAACACGCTATTTACGATTCCCTGGAAGAGGGGCCTCTGATGATCGGCCAGCTGATGAAACGTCATGGAATCGGAACCTGGAAGATGGTTAAATCGGCAAGATTGGAGAGTTCCTACTGTATTCAGAGGGCCGGACTTACACCTACAGATCTGTTTCATTATGAAGGCCTGCTCTCCCTCTGGGACAAAAATTTTGCTGAAGCTTATCTGGCTTTGGTTGCAGATTCTGCAGGTTTAATCCCTGCCCACCTTGCCAGGCACATACGCGCTATGATTTCCAGAAATCTTGGAACTGCACTGTTGGAAAAGATGCTGGGAAAGGACATCGTTCCAGGAAGCGGCCTGGAGCACATTCTGAATCATGGGAACAGTCTGATACAGCTGAATCCGGAAATCACCACTCCTGTTATCGGGCTGGGAGCCCCGGCTTCTCTGATGCTGGGTGATGCCGTCGGCCGGCTGAATGGGAACCTCACCTTCTGTGAAAATGGTGATGTGGCCAATGCAGTGGGTGCGATTACCAGTAATGTTACAGTCTCCTGTGATGCCAGGGTTGCCGTTACCTATTCCGGAGGTTTCAGGATTTACGGCATTGAAGGGGAAGAAGACTTATTTGAAACATTGGCTGAAGCTGAAAAACGCTGTATTGAGGCTTTGGCGGAGCAGGTTTGCAGCCGGGGGAGAAAGGCCGGAACTTCGGCCTCAGAGGTTACTATAACGATAAAATCGGATGTGGCCTGCTCTACTGAAGGTTCAGAAGTGTTTATTCAGAGATTGTACCGGGCTGAAATATCAGGGACTCCTGATCTGGTTTAGAATCCTACTGTTGTAAAACCCTTAAAAAATAGACTTTTAAATCGTTTCGTGTTTTTCCCAACCACCGCCAGTGGCTTTGGCTTTTACCAGACGGTAGTTGAGCCCAAGCATCATCAGGGAGAGGGCAAAACAGCCTGCAACAACAGTCCATGGATGCCCGCCCAGAGATACCCTTTTCCAGATGGGAATATTGAAGGAGAGATTTACCCCCAGTGTAAGAAAGGGTGTCAGAGTGATGAAAAAGATCGGCGACCACTGGGTGAGCCAGTTTCCTTTGTTCCGCATGAAAGCCAAAGCCAGTAAGCCGCCGGTCAGCAGGGATATCAGTATTTCCAGAGGGACAAACCAGAGAGAAACAGCCAGCATTGTGGACACCCCGCCGCCTCCTTTGAAATTGTACCAGATTGGAAAAATATGCCCCAGAACAGCGATGATTCCCATGAGGTATAAAACCCCGTAATCCAGAGTTCCTCCCTGGTTGAAAAACCATATTCTGGCGGGAAGTATCACAATAATCGATTTCAATGCGTCCAGTACAAGAACCAGAATTCCCCAGCCTCGGCCTACAATTCTTCCCATGTTGGAGGCGCCGGGATTTTTATTTCCCAGAGTTCGGATGTCTTCCCCTCTGACCATCCTGGTAAAAATAATGGCAAAATTAATTGAGCCGAAAAGATATGCTGCTGTAACGGCTGCCGCTGTTTTGATAACAATCAATACGTTCTCCTATTCCAGGCTGATGATGAGGGCCGCACGGTTCTGACCGCCAAAATGATCTTCTACATCAGCTTCTGGCAGGATTGTTTTCATTGTATGAACGACATCTTTAAGAATTCTCGGGTCGAAACCATCCCCCTGGTAAATGGCTGCATCTGTGATATCTGCAGTCTCCAGATTCTCAAGGGCGTTGGATACGGTATCAGCCACCGAAGTACCTATTGCAAGAACTTCTTTAGACCGGGAAACAAACCAGTCGTCCACTTTTATCTCCCTGTCTCCGAACCTGGTATTCAAGACGCTCTTATATACAAACAGTCCAACTGCATCATTCATAAAGCCGTTCATGGAATCGACATTATCACTTACTGTATCATCGGCACTGAACCCGTAACTTGCAGTTATCCCCTGAATAACGGTTTTAGTGGGTATGATGGAGAGTTTCTTAGTGGTGATATCTCTGACGGCCATAACCGAAGGAAGAATGTTGGAGTTATTGTGCATCACGATGATATGTTCTGATTCGATGCTGTTCAGGGTTTCAGATATTTCTTCGGGGGAGGGCAGAGTATCACCATAAATAAAACAATTGGAAACACCAAGATCTTCATAAATACATTCGAATCCTTCACCGGGTATAAAAGCCAGAATAGAGACAGTTCCACCGCTGGTGCCTTCGGTTGATACGAGCCTGGACTGCTCCTGCATATCATCAACCTTGGTGTATTCAAGCTCTCCCAGTTTCTCCAGCCGTTGGAATACAGCCTGTGGTTCATTGGTATGAATGTGAATTTTCATCAACTTTTCTTCGTTCACCAATGCGATACTGTTACCCATGCTCTTAAGCCATTCTTCGAGATTCGTATCCTGTTCATTGTTTCTGATAACTACAGCTTCTGTGCAGAATCTTTACTCAGGTAACTCTTCTTCAGCATCACCAGAATCAGGATCCGGTTCAACACGGTAATCTGATTCCTCCTCTTTTACTGGTTCAGATCCTGTAAAAGCAGCGAGCATCCCTCTGAAAATGAACACAAGACCCAGTGCTCCGGAGTCCACAACTCCGGCTCTGGCAAGTACCGGTAACTGTTTCGGTGTTTTAAATAGAGCTTCAGTACAGATTGTATCAGTCAGCTTCAGTGTCTGAGACATTTCTACCGGCTTAACCTTCAGCAGTGCTGATCTGAGGGCTGAGAGTATACTGATCATGGTGCCTTCGACAGGGGAGAACAACGCACCATTGACATGATAACTGCCGTTGGAGATTCCCTGTAAGAACCCTGTTGATGTTAAATCCCCTGCATCACCAATAGCTTCAAAGAATCCGTGAAAAAAACGTGCCAGGATGAAACCTGAGTTACCCCGGCTGCAACGATTCAGCTCCTCATTAAAATGAATACCGATATCTTTAAATGATTTATCATACCCTTTTAAAGTTTCTATCCCCGATGCCAGGGTTGATGTCATATTGGCCCCGGTATCACCATCAGGTACCGGGAACACGTTGAGTCGGTCCAGCAGGAAACGGTTAAGCTCTAGGTAGGTAAAACCCCCGCGAAGTAGCGATATAAAATCCTTGGGGCTCAGGCTCGATTCATTTATCGGAAAAGGCTCCTACAAGTTGGTCAGCATATAGCCGATATCAAAGAAGTCGGGTCCGGCATGGGGTAGATTACTGTGATTTGTTCCCTGAAGATTTACATCCACATCTCCACCGAGCTTCAATACTTCAGTTTTCAGTTCTTCAGCTTCGTCTTTATGAGGGCCGATAACGCTGATAACGGCTTTCAATGGTAACTCAGGTTTCTTTTCACGGTCGGCGGATATTACATCAACTATTTTCCTGATGGCCTGGGCTGGTTTTTTTACTTTTCCGGCTGACTTGAGATTGCCTGGCGGGTCTGAGGAGCAAAGTAGGGGTATTATCTTCATGGCGGTTCCCATTACCGCTTTGGCCTTACCGATGCGTCCGGTTCGATTCAGATAGAACAAATCGAAAACAACACCCCAAAGCCGGGTTTGTTCCGGGACGGTTTTCAAAAAGAAATCCATCTCTTCCCGGCTGGCACCGGACTTTACTCTTTTTGCCGCTTCCTGAACGATGAGGCTGTAAGCGGAAACAAGATGCTGAGAGTTGTAGAATGTGATATCCAGTTCAGGGTGCTCTCGGATAATTTTTGTGATTACCTGAGCGGTAGCAGTGGATACATTACTGGACTGATGAAGGCTCAGTATCGGCTCACCCTCATACTTCTTGTATATCTCCAGAAGCTCATCCTCTTTAAGACCGGAGGTTCCCACATTTCTGTTCTTGTCCTTGAGAATAAGTCTTATTTCAGCTTTAGCTTCTTCACTCATCTCCATGGAGGCAGGGTAGGGCTTTCCATCCACCAGAAGAGGGTAGTTAACAACCTCAACTCCCAGCTCCAGCATTTCATTATTGGCAATCTGCACAGCAGAATCAGCGACGATAACCATAAAACATTTCCTTATTTATCTGTATTGATTCCCGGGTTAGCGGGAATATCAACAACCAGGTTTGACTCAGGCTTCGCAGCACAGGGGTGAAAGTATCCTGCGTTGCGGTCAGCAGACCTGAGTCCCTCGGGCTCTTTATCATAGCGGGTTTTTCCCTTCAGTAAAGAACCCCTGCACCAGCCGCAGGATCCTGTTCTGCACCGGGAGGGCGGATTAAGACCGCCCCGTTCCAGAGCAACTAGTACCGTTTCATCTCTATCCGCAGAAATTATATGGGTGGAACCAGCCATTTTTACCGTTATTTTTACTGGTTCTTTACCGGAAGGGCTTCCGGGGATACCGTAATTCTCCCGTCGAATCATCTTCGTTTTCAGGTTGGCTTTTACCAGCTCTTTATCAATATAGGAATGCATAGCCTGGGGACCGCAGATGAAAAGCGAACTTTCCCGGGAATTCATTGCATCAGCCAGAATAACCCCGTTAATAAAACCTGTAAGGACGGTATGCTTAATTATTCCTTCCGTATCAGTAGTTTCTGAGAGAACAGGAATCCATTTAAATCTTCCAGGGTTGCTCTGTTCCATATTCAGAAAGAAATCACTGAAGAGCAGTTCTTCTGGAACAGCGGCACCCTGAACCAGAACGATACTGATATTTTCTTGATTTGATAGTATATCACTTACCATGGAACGGAACGGTGTAATTCCTGAACCACCAGCGATAAATACCAGATGCTCAGTATCCCTCAGAGGATTATGATAAAACTGACCCCAGGGATCTGACACTTTAAGGGCCGTTCCGACTTCCCAGTTCTTTACCATTTCTTCGGGTATGAATGAATTTTTTCCGGTTTTTATAGTAATAACATAGGCATTATCCCTGCGTGCTTCTTCAGGGGAATTGCTGATAGAGTAGGGCCTGCTTATCCTCAACCCGGATTCCAGCTGCACCTCAACTGAAAGATATTGACCGGCACTGAAGGCTGCTATAGATATAGAGCCGGGTTGCGATGTATCGGGAATAAGAGTGTAGCTGTTTGTAGAGTCATTCTCAGCTTGGATCTTATCGACAAGCAGGTATTGAACTTCGGGATGCAGGGACTCTCTCAGTCTGATACTGTGCTTTTCACCCGGGCGTTCTGCAGAGGAATGGCGGAAAATCCTGCGGCGCTCGCTGATATGTGAAATAAATCGCCACAGATCTCTTAACGGTCCCCTGATTGTAACTTTTAATGTATCTTTTTTCATGAGTTCATCTCTGCAATGGTTTTCTCAGCGGCTGTTTTCCCCGAGAGCATTGAACTTCCGAATCCATAGGTGCGTGATGCGTTACCACCGCAGAATTGTAAACCTTTAAAAAAACGTTCCTTATTATCCGCCAGCACCCGGGGAATAATTCCGTCCCAGGGCGCAGGTTCATAACCGTACACTGTTCCATCCCAGGCAGCTGTGTAACGGGAAAATGTTTCCGGGGATGCGGTTTCAATTTCTTCTATATGACTTCGTATCTCGGTTCCCGTCGCCTTTTCAAACTGCCGGATAAGGAGATCTGCAAATTCTTCTTTGGCCCGGGGATAATCCCAGGGATCAATATCCTCCCATGCTTTCGGATCGGTACCGGCTGTAATGGACAGTATCGTTGTACCCTGAGGGGATGCAGATTCATCGGCGGCATTCAGACATATCGTCGCTTGCATCGGGTTGGGATCGTGGCGGTTCTTCAAACTTTCAACCAACCTGGTTGTATCCATATGTGGTGCGATGAAATAGGAGTAATCGGTAAGTCCCAGAGTTTCTCTGTCGGCATCAAGCCCGAGAAAAACAACGAAAAAGCTGAAGCCCGGTTTTCGGGCGTTTACCATTTTATAGGCTTTGGATGGAACCTGTGCCGGATCTATTAAATTTCCGAAAACATGGTGTGGACTCACATTGGAAACAATATGAGGGCAGTTGATGGTTTCTCCGGAGTTGAGGGTTACGCCGTTTACCCGTCCCTCGGCCGTGTTCAATTTAGAAACTTCTGCATTGTAACGTATTTCTCCGCCGGCTTCAGTAATAGCCCGTGCAAAGGATACTGAGAAAGCATGAGAACGGCCCTTGGGAATGTAAGCGCCGAAGTTCAGATAGGAATATATCATAGAGGCCCAGAGAGAAAAGGACACTTTATCCGTAGCCACACCCAGATAGCACCAGTAAGGGTAAATCAGATCCCTTGCCGCCTGAGGAAGTTTAACCGCATCAGCCACCTCATCGGTAACTGCGGCGCCGGTACGAATAAAATTACCGTATTTTTTAAACAGTAGACGGGGATCTGGAGGAGAATTATCTCCCAGATAAGTGAATGCATTAAAAGATTCTTCACATACTTTCATAAAATCTTTTACCGGACCTTCACTTCCGGGCACAGCTTTTATAATCGCGTCGCTGAACTCTTTAATACCGAAGGGAGCAAGGAAATCGGTTCCGTTTTCAGTCAGCAACAACCTGTAGGCCTCGGGTACTTTTTTGAACTCCAGTTGAAAATCATCATTTTTCAGATATTCATATGCCGAAGCGCCGCCCAGTTCATGAAGGGATGTTTCAAACTCAAACCGGCCCCGGACAAAACTTGTTGAGAACCCGCCTGGAAGATTATGACGTTCCAGGACTAATACCCGAATCCCTTTTTTTGACAGTTCATACGCTGCACAGAGACCACCCAGACCCGATCCGATTACAACAACTTCCGGAGAATCATCAGCTACAGTTTCACTGTTCATTATTTTTCCACATTCGAGCAGTATAGACTTATAAGTTTGATGCAGGAAGTTTCTTAGTGCATTTTATATGCTGAAGAACTACTGAAATTATACTCAACTCCAGATTACTTTCATTTTCGGGTTGGCTTTTAAAGATCGATAATCGTTCATCAATGCAAGGATGAGATGGACGATAAATGGTATCACCATGGATGATGTGTCCATGGCGATGTAGTAAAGCAGAAAACCGAAGGGTAGAGCGGTTATTGCCTCCTGAGCCCCCTTGGGAATATGGACGGATGAATAGATAACTGTTCCGATAATAGCCGCCGGCCAGAATCCGAGTGTTTCAAGAAGTGGAAAGAACATCATACCTCTGAAAGCAAACTCATAAGAAAAAAGGTAGACCACCCAGAACAGACTGTTCAGGAATATATCGATGGATTTCCATTGAGACAGTCTTACCTGGGGGTAGTAATCAGGATTCAGGGATTTTTTGGATCGAAGAGCCATACTTAGAACGGCAACTGCCGTTGAAATGAACAGCCAGAGCAAAGCATGAGGGCCGGAAGGCCATTGGAGTCCGAATCTGATATCAGAAACCGGCCCCCATATTGCCGCAGCTCCCAAGGCAGCAGGACCGAGGAGGATGAACCCCAGGAATTTCTGCAAATACAGTGTATTTCGGGAAACTGTTTCAGCTGACTTCTTTCCCTTACCGCTCAGATGTCCCCATAGGGATGATTCCGGGGCAAACCAGTAGATGAGATAGGGGATGATGAAATAAACCGGTGTAAGCCAGATAGGGTTGAAACTCATGCCTATTCCTCGTATTGAGGACTTTTAAGTGCCTGTTTTGTCAGAACCAGTTCTGATAAACGGGGGAAAAAGCGGTAGAAAAATGCAGCTAGTTTTCCCAGTACAGAAAGGGTGATAATTTCTTTTCGGCCGAGTACAGCCCTTACAACTGCCGATGCCACATCCTGTTGAGTCAGATTGTTTTTACTCCTCTTCAGGGGAACTCGATTCCCCTGGGAATCATAAATTGTTTTATCAGGATCGTTTCCGGTGAATCCTACATAAATTATTGAAATATGCACACCGTCTTTTTTCAGTTCTCCCCGTATTGACTCACTGAAGGCTGTCAGCGGCATTTTACTGCTGCTGTAGTGGGATAATCCGGGAATACCTTTAAGAGCCGCAAGAGTAGAGATAAATACGATGCTTCCTTTATTCCTTTGTATCTCTTTCAGGCAGAGACGGCTCATCATTACCGGTCCGAGGAAATTGATTCCCACCAGGGTTTGATACAATTCGATGGATGACTCTGAGCAAAGTCCTCTGGCAGACATCCCGGCATTATTGATAAGAACATCAATACTACCCATTTCTGCTATAACGGTATCAACTGTTCTGCGGCAGTCCTCTTCTCTGGAGACATCCGCAACTACAGACAAAATGGAGCTGCTTGAGGTTTCCAGTTCTTTCCGGGTTTTTACCAGATCCTCGGCAGATCGTCCGGTAATGGTTACCCTGGCCCCGGATTCAACAAACATTCTGGCCGTTTCTCTTCCAATCCCCTTACTGCCTCCGGTAATGAGAACTGATTTTCCTTTCAGATTAATCACAGTATCCGTTTTCCTGAAACCAATTGAACGCTTCAGCAGCGGCAGTTTTAACGGGTGTCTGCGGCAGATCAAGTTCCTTCCTGGCTTTCTCGGGTGAATAGAAATAGTCATGTATACTGGCTCTTGCCATCATCAGACTTATAAAGGGTTCTTTTTTTGTAAAAAGCGAAATCAAAGAAAGACCAGCTCCATAAGCGAGAATAAAGGGTGATAAGACTTTTAATGATGGTGTATTCATACCCATTACTTCGGCAAAGAGTGGAAAAGCTCTGCTGTAAGGAAGATTTTCGTTTCCGCAGATATAGCATTCTCCGATTCGCCCCATTGTCAATGCGTTTACTGCAGCCCGGGCGACATCCTTCACAGCAACGAAGTTTTTTCCCCCTTTGCTGATGGGGAGTCTTCTACGGCCTTGAAGTCTGAGCATCATTGTTCCCGATCCCGGTTTACTATCTCCGGGACCGATCATGAAGCTCGGGTTGATGATTATAACCGGAAAGCCTTTTTTTTCGGAGAACTCAAGAAGCCAATCCTGAATAGCACGTTTCGAATTCATATAATCAGCACCCAGTTTTCCATCGGTATAAGGATTTTTTTCGGTACCTGGATTTTCCAGATTGCCGGCTCCGAAAGAATTGGCTGTGCCGATACTGACAAAGCGGTTCACATTGTACTCGGCAGCACATTCAGCAAGATTCTTTGTTCCCTTGAAGTTTATGTCCCAGATAGATTTATGACGTCGTGGATACATTCTTGTGCTTGCTGCTGTGTGAATAACTGCATCAACACTGCCTTTGAAAATCTTAAGCAGACTTTCGGGGGCCAGTATGTTTCCTTCCACTATTTTCAGATTTTTATGCGGAGGGAGCTTTGTGCGTGATGATTCCGGATGGTATAGAGCCCTGACAGTGTGTCCTTCATCAAGAAGAATAGAAGTGATGTGTCCCCCCAGGAAACCGTCGGCTCCGGTGACGAGTATAACCATTCCAACAGTATACATAATGATTAAAGCTTTTGAATAAAAAACAATTGGTAACAGAAAAATAAATTAAAGTTATATTCTTTTTGTTGTTTCAGCGTTAAAGAAATGGAGCCGTTCTTCAACAAAGGATAAGTGTAGTCGCTCTCCAGGTTGAATTTTACCAGCAGATCCAACAACAATCTTCACTATCTCTCCCTCTATCTCCACAGCAACTATCTGAAAAGATCCCTGAGGCTCCACAACCATCACTTCAACACTCAATAGTGAATCTTTCTCTGGAACAACTTTAATTTCTTCCGGCCTGACACCCAGTATCAGAGAATTCTGGCCATTGTTTTTTAAGCGGTCTGCATCTGATCCGCTTATGAGTATTGCGAAACGGGGATGAGACAGTTCAACTTTCTCTCCGGCAGTTTTCATTTCAACCGGGAAAAAATTTGTGGGCGGGGTTCCGATAAAACCGGCAACAAACATATCGGCACTTCGGAAATACACATCGTCCGGCGTTCCTACCTGAACTATTTCCCCGTCTTTCATAATAACAATACGGTCGGCCATACTCATGGCCTCTGACTGATCGTGGGTAACAAAAATACTTGTGGCTCCGGTACGCTGGTGAATCGCTTTTAACTCTGTTCGCATCACCACTCTGAGTTTGGCATCGAGATTCGAAAGAGGTTCATCCATCAGGAACAATTTGGGTTTTACCGCCAGGGCCCGGGCTAAAGCAACACGTTGCTGCTGCCCTCCGGACATCTGACCGGGGATTCGGGAGAGAAGCTGGTCAATTTTAACCATTGCTGCTACTTCCTTTACCGTTCTATCAATCTCAGATCTGGATTTTTTCTGTAGCTTCAAGGCAAATGCGATGTTTTCGTAAACAGTCATATGGGGCCATATTGCATAATTCTGAAATACCATACTGATGTCTCTGTTCCGGGGGGGCAGGTCGGTTATATCTTTACCGTGAAGAATTATACTGCCACGTGTAGTTACTTCCAGCCCTGCAATCATCCGCATACAGGTTGTTTTCCCACAGCCGGAAGGACCCAGAAAAACGACAAATTCCTTGTCTTCAACCTCAAGGTCCATTTTGCGGACACCCCATACTTTTCGATTGTACCTTTTTGCAAGATTTGTAAGAGTAAGAACTGGCATGGAACGCTCCTTGTTGTTTTCTGAGGTCATACTTTTACCCCTCCCCACATTTGAAGAATGTACTTACGTATAAAGAGGGTGAAAATTATTGCCGGTAGAGCCTGGGCGATACTTCCTGCGGCAATCAGGTGAACCTGGGCGTTGGCCCCCAACAGGGATTTATAGACAACAACCGGGAAAGTTGGATTGAACTGAGTGAGGATAACAGCATTGATCACCTCATTCCAGGAATATATAAAGGAATACATGGCACAGGCTGCCAGACCTGGAACAGCCAGGGGCATGGTTACACGGAAGAATGCTCCAGTTTTACTGGTTCCGAACACCTGAGCCGCCTCCTCCAGGGATTCAGGTATTCCCATAAAAATACTGGCGGTAATCCATATATTCATGGATATCTGATTGATGGAATAAATCAGAGATAGCCCTACTGGTTTATCGTACATACCCATTTTCCCGAGAATCACCACCATGGGTATTGCAATGGCAACTGGTGGAAACATCCTGACAAAAAGGACAGAAAGTTTAAGTATGTTCTTTCCTTTAAAAACGTATCGTGCAAAGGCATATCCAGCCATACCCCCGATAGATACGGATATGAAAATAGTCATTCCCGCTGTGTAAAGACTCTGGAGTACAGACCTGGCAGCACCGCTGTAAAGTTTAAAAAATCTTCTGTAATTATGGATCAGAGATTTCCGGAGGGCAAACTCGTAGAACCCATCCTGATCGGTAAGCTTCATTGCAGTAAGAATCTCTTCCTCTGAGAACTGTGTATTTCCGTAGTTGTTGAGGAATCTTGATAATTTCTTAATCTCATCGGGGTTCCGGTTTAATTCCTCGGGGCCGAAGGGCATCCAATCGTTTTCCGAGACATTCCATATTGAAAGCCTGAAATTACCATTTCCACTATGGTCCATTCTGTAGTCTACAGAGGTTCGCGGGAGCAGTGGTTTTGGCCACTCTGAATAAGTTTCATAATCTGACATCAGTGAAAAAGAGAAAAGAAAGAACATAGGAAAAATAATTATCATGGCAACACCACTTACCAGAATGTAAATGGTTGTCATTCTCATTGTTCGCCCGGCATTGCGGCGGAGATTGTTTGTCATTCATCCCCCTCCCTGCTTCCCGGGTCGTCAAACGCCCCCGAGGCTTTCAGGTATATAAAAGATACTCCTGATACCAGAACAGCCACTATTACTGAGAGGGCCATTCCTTTCCTGAAGAACTCCTCAGCCATGTACTGATCGATGTTCAATACTATTTGCTCCATTAGTACAGGCAGCCTGTTGAAACCGAATATCATAACGATGATGAGCCATATCTGTATTGCCGCAATAATCCTTAGTATCATAGCGGTTATTATTGTCTGTTTAAGCATGGGAACTGTGATTTTCCTGAGAACCTGCCAGCGGTTTCCTCCGAACACCCTACCGGCTTCCGCCATCTCAGGCTGCAGTCCCTGCATCCCTGAAAGTAGAATTATCATCATAAAGGGAATTACCTGCCAGGCATCTACGAGTATGATAAGTATCATTCTTGAAAAATGAGTTCCCGCAAGGAACAGGATTTTATTGGACGGGTCTATCAGGCCGATACGAATAAGAAAACT
Organism: Spirochaeta sp. UBA2779; assembly: GCA_002352375.1. Classification (GTDB taxonomy): domain Bacteria; phylum Spirochaetota; class Spirochaetia; order DSM-2461; family DSM-2461; genus UBA2779. Next base: position 12,651 of record DEIH01000256.1, read on the forward strand.
GTTGAGCCATCCATAGGTGGCCAGCCCGCTGTTCCACATGGCCCCTACAGCTACAGCCGGCAGAGACATGGGAATAATGGCAAGAAAAAGAAAGAAACTGGAGCCTCTGAACTTAACATTTATCAGCAGGGCCAGACCGAAGGCCAGAAAAAATTCAAGGGTTACTGAAATAATAACGATTATCGTCGTGTTAATAACGGCTTGCCAGAATATCGGATCTTTAAAAACAGCCTTATAGTTGGCCAGGGTGAAAATACCTCCCTTATCCAGAGACGTTGAGAGGAAACTTCCTCCTACAGCGTTGATAACTGGAAAAAGCCAGAAGATTATATAATAGATAACCACAGGCGCAATAAGTAAGTATGGAGTTAAATTCCGCTTGGTCTCTCTGTCTTGAATCTCTGTAGTATCCGGCATGTGATCCTCCGGTGTTAATCTTGAAACCCGGTCTTCCACCCTTGGGGAGAAGACCGGGAATTAGAGAACTGTTTTACTTTTTCAATGCGTTGATTCGAGCCTGGGCCTCGTTCAGATAATCAACATCCACAGCTCCGCGCTTTAAGATGAGTTCCTGGAAAGCATCATCGTAAACCTGTTTGACAGCACCCCAGGAGGTGTAATCGCCGCCGGGAACACCGGATACGACACCATTTGTCATTACCATTATGCCCTTGCTGATGATTTCATCCTGAATTGAGTCCCCAAGCTGGTCGATGGCTTCGTCGATGGGAGGAATAAAACCACCGGTTCCACGAGCCACCCTAACGGCCATTGAGGGTTCTGTCATGTATTTGACGAACTTGATGGCCAGCTCTTCGTTGGGAGCACCGTTAGTAACGGCGAATCCGCTGGTTCCGGCAATGGAGCCGATTCCCTCTGGACCTTTAGGAGCAGGGGCCAGAACGTAATTTGACGGATTTGACTGATAGGCATCACCGCAGCGTACCATATGAGCAACGGTCATCCATGCTTCACCTGTTTTCATAGGAGCAGAGACGTTGTCGTAAGTATTCACTGTCGGTGTATAAGCATCTTTCATCTTCGAAAGAAGTGTCCATCCTTCAATGGCTCCCGGTGAATTGATAACAGGGAACTCTCCACCGTAGGAAAGGAACATGCCACCGTACATGTAGATGAGGGATTTCATCGGTACACCGGTTACAGCGGCTTTGCCTTCACCTTCACCCTTTGCAACGGCAACGGCCCAATCGACGTACTGCTCCCATGTAAGATCCTGTACATCGGCACCTGCCGGCAGGTAGGGTAGGGCTTTTTTATTAATCAGCATCAGATAAACATCTCCGCCTACAGGTGCGAAGTAGGTTTTACCATTTGCGGAAATGCTGGTTGAAAAAGCCTTGGAAAAAGTTCTGTCCGTCCACTGATCCACAGGAAGAGGAACAACATAGTCATTCTTAATCCATTCGGCCATTCGTCCGGCATGAGCGATAACAACATCGGTTGTTACCCGACCGGATTCCTTCTGGAACTGAGCCCTCTTCAGCAGGGGATCATCTTCGAGAATCTCGAACATGACGATACAATTGTTCTCTTTTTCAAAAGCAGGGAACACCTCGTCAATCAGAAACTGCTGCTCTCCCGGCTGCGAGTATAAACGGGATGATACAACCAGTCTTGTGGGTGCATTTGCCGCCATTTCTTTTTCCCCGGCTGCGAACACGAATGCTGAGACTACAAGTATCAGCGCCGTCATGATTACCAACTTTTTCATTGGATACCTCCATTAAATTCCCCCGGGATACGGGGGTAATAATTCTTATTAATTGCCTTCTTCCAGGATTCTCCCCATAACGGGAGCTCGTCATCCTTGGCATTTCGGTCGTAGATTATCGGTAGGCTCGAGTCATTTAGAAATGTACGCTTTTTCTCGGGTACGACGAGGGTACCTTTGAACCCCAGGGACTCAATCAGAGCCGTATCCGGTTCTCCCAGGGGAACCCCCCCGCGGAGAGTACCGTCATTAAGAACCGTAACCGGTCTCCATGTGGCTTCAAAAGCATCGGCAGGGTAGTAGTTGCTTACCCCTTGTATCCAAACTTTCAAACCCAGTTTATGTATATCTTCTATTAATTTCCGATAGCCTTTTCCCCAGATTTCTCCGGGTTTTACAGCTGCCGCACGTCCGGCAACCTGATCGAGCTGAACCCAGTCGGCACCCAGGAGTTTCAGATTCTCAGCCTCTTTGAGCAGCTGTGCACACCAGGCATCGGAGGAGGGGTTCATCACCGCAAAATCCCGCCCCCGGTACGATTCAATTACTAACTGGCCATCAGGGTGTTTGAGAATCGCACCTGCCAGAAAAGGGTAATCTCTCAGACTGTTTAAATCCGCCAGTCTGGCGTTTAAATAAAGGGAAGTTTCATATCCTGTTTCCGAAAGCCTGGAAATTGCTGATTTAAGTGCATCTGCTCCGCCGAGTCTTTTGGATGGTGTATAATCCGGGTATCCCCGGTCATGTCCCTCTGCATACCCGAATATGTGAATTACATCTCCAGGTGCCGGTCTGCCGAAGTGTTTTTTGAGAATCCGGGCTGCATCCACAAGTATATTGAAACCACTTTCGGCAGGAATCGCTGTTTTTCCATCAGGCCCGATCAAGCCGATCTGATACATAGAAACTCTTTGAATCGGAGCGTTAAAATTATTTTCCCGCGCCAAAAGGGGCAGGCGAACACTCATCATTCTCCAGCTCACTGTCTTACCACGGAATCGAAAACTCACCTGATCCGGCTTTCGGGAAAAAAGATCCAGAATTCCAGTTTTTCCATCCGGATTAGATTCGCCATGAAAAATATACATTGTTTTACCATCTATCATTCCAACTGCCTGAACTGAAGCGGTTGCAGGCCAGCAGAGGCTGATTCCCGAGTTCTGCCGATTCATAGCTTTGAGTTTTTTATGAGCTGACTTCAGAGAAAAACGTTCTCCTTCCCTGTTCGGCCAGATAATATCTCCTTTACCTTGTATCATCAGTGTTGTTTCTACGATTTCAGAATCACCGGCGTTCTGTCGATACTCAGTGCTGCCGTTGTTATTGATAACGGGAACCGGTTGTGGATTACCATCCAAAGTCATTGTCATATTTCCGACATCGACAAGGATCATGAAAGTGCCATTCCTTCGGCCAGTAGTGATTCCAGAGCCTCATAGGAATTGTGCTCTTTTCCAATGTTGAAATTCTCCTGGAGTAATCCGGAAGTTTTCGAACTCAGTAAAGTTGTTAACACTTTAGAGGAAATATCTTCAGCTTTGCCGTCGGGTAGTCTGAATAGATCGTTTTCCCTGTCTGGTTCTGCACGATCCCCCATGCTTATCACCGAGTATCCTCTATCTCTGATATCCGATTTGAAAACCGGATATTCAAATAGCATTACTGGTTTTCGAGCAAACACCGCTTCAAGAAACTGGTTGCCCCAACCCTCGTACATGCTCGGATAGGAGACAATGTCTGCATGAGGATACACGTCAAAGAGGGAGTAAGTGCGTTTCCCCCCGGACTCATTTCGTTCTGCTGCAATCAGGTGACCGATGAATTGATGGGGGATTCTTTCCTCGGCCAGCAGATGTTTAAGTGATTTATGATAATCTTCAGCATCTTTTTCCGTATATCCTGCAATCAGGTAAAAAAAGCGGGATTCTTCACTTATTCTTTTCCCGTTGTAAAGCTTTTTTCCGATGAGTTTTTTAAGGTTTTCCGGAGAGTTCAGATATTTCAGTACAGGAATAATGAGCTCAATACCCTTTCTTCGAACGATGCGGGTGGCCTGAAGTACGATGATATCCTTGCTGCTGAACCCTGCATCCTCCGGCAGACGGGAATTCCATGAGTCTATCGACCACTCAGCCGCATCAAAATCAAGAGTATCCGGAAAAACCATGGCTTTAATTCCCGTTCTCTCTTTCAGTGCCGAGGCCGCCAGGGAATTGATACAGGCATGTTTTACTCCCGGAATCTCCGGCGGGATATTCAGTTCAAGAAAGGCCCGGACTGACGAGCAGGAAGGATAGCGGTATTGGTTTCGCTCCCAGTAGAAATCATGATGGGTTGCCAATGTCGGTATGGCATGTTTCAGTAGAACTGCCCGGAATGCCGATGCTGAAGCGATGTGCCGTCCGTGTGAGAAAATATTGTGCAGCAGGATAAAATCGGGTTTGAACTCGTTAATTACTTGATTAATCTCAATTTCAATCCGTCCGGATAGTTTTTCGATATCTGCCATCAGGCTGGACTCATTAGGATAGTCACTGATTTCTCCGAAAGCATTATCGGCAATTTTCCTGGCAATTTCTGAATTGAAATCCATTGACTGCAGAACGAAATCCGACCCGGAGCTTCCCGGTCCGGCCATGGATGCAACAATAAATCCGTCTTGTTCCAAAATATGGCGTCTTTTGGCAATCTCCAGGGAAACACCGTCAGTCATTCCTACTCTGTAATGAGCGAAAAGGACTCGGTTTTTTCCGAAAGAGGTTGAAATCACAGACAAACTCTAAATTCTCTAACATGATATGTCAAGTTAAAAGTAAAAAATTATATACCCTATCGGAATAGCAGTTAATATGCATAAAATCCACATATATAAGGATTAGAACGAGGTTTGTCACTTTCTATTCGATATGCTATGTTTTAAATAATGCAGCCGCTATATCAAAAAATTATTGAAGAACTTTCAACCTCCATAGTATCAGGCAGCTACAAAATTAACGAAAAATTACCTTCAGAAGCTGAGTTGATGAGAACATTCAATACCTCTCGAATAACCGTAGTCAGAGCTCTGAAAGAACTTGAAATTCGAGGTGTAATTTACAGACGCAGGGGGAAAGGTTCTTTTGTATCACCCCGGAGATTAACCGGGCCAAGAATAATCTCTCTGGTACTGCCCCACAAAGAGGGGTTCTTTTCCGGTGGTATGCAGTACGTCCGTTCAATTACTGCCGCATGTCATGAAATGGGCTACCTCTGCAGTGTGCATTACTCGGAAAAATCCTCGAGAAAAGAACGGGCAATTCTTGAAGAGCTCAGGAGACATGAAGTATCAGGGGTGATCCTTTATCCTATCGGTAACCGGAATATAGACGAAATCAGCCGCCTTTCACTGGACGGTTATCCGATCCTCCTGTTGGATCGATCCCTGGACGAGCTGGATTTGCCGGTAGTTCGCTCCGAGAATCTTTCAGGTGCCCGGCAGGCAGTAACTCATATTCTGAACATGGGACATAAAAGAGTGGGTTTCATCGGAGTACTTGATGCTGAACCAGCAGCTCTGCGCTACCATGGATACTGCCGTGCTCTCACCGAAGCAAGCCTTCCTATCAACCCCGTTCTCACTCACACCCGTTATCCTGGAAATGAAGCTGATGAGCAGGCTGTTCTTGGTTCTGATGCCGCCGACGAGATATTAAAGAGCCTCATGGAAAACGATGTAACCGCCTGCTTCTGTGTGAACGACCTTTGTGCTTACCGGCTTGCCGATGCTGCAAAGCGAAAAGGTATCGTGGTTCCTGAAAGGTTGTCCATCGTCGGCTTTGACCACATGAGTTATCTTTCGGAGCTGGGCCTGGATCTGACAACTGTAGCCCAGGATTATGAGAGACTCGGACAGGAGAGTGTTGCTCTTTTAATTCATCTGATTGAAACCCCCGATATCTCCAGAGAAGAAATTACCTTGGATATCACTGTACCAACCCGATTTGTGGAGGGATCTACAGTTGTAAAACGCTATGAGGAAGTACAACCAACAACTTAAATAATTCTATAAAAGTAATTTTATATTGAAAATATAGCTTTAAAGAATGATAATACCGGTATGAATAAGATTCACTTCCATGTTTTATGATTTTTCCATACTTCGGAATCTGAGGAAACGTTC
>DEIH01000189.1 GCA_002352375.1 Spirochaeta sp. UBA2779
GACTTATTTCCATGAAAGAAAACATGAATGGTCCTTTTCTCTACCTCGGTGATGACGATGTTGATGGTGCTGCCGCCTACCTTGCCGGAGTGATGACTCACTATGGACTTGAGTACGAGCACCTTCCCTCGGATTCGATCCTGGATCCGGAGGTTTTGAATCAGGACTGGTCTGCTCTCATCATCAGTGATTACCCTGCCGGGAATATTTCCGGGGATTTGATGAGTGCCTTTGCCCAAAGGGTTGCTGACGGGATGGGCCTGCTGATGATAGGCGGCTGGGAATCCTATCAGGGTCTGGGGGGTGAATATCATGGAACGCTGCTGGGCAATCTTCTGCCTGTCATTATCAGTCCCGATGATGACAGAGTGAATTCTTCCGGACCCTGCCTGATATCGGTAAAGAATAATCATCCCATTATTGCCGGGCTTCCCTTTGGAACTGATGCTCCGGGTGTCGGCGGCTTCAACCGTTTTCAAGCTGCAGAAGGGAGTGAAGTGATTCTGGAATCAAGGCGGTATAAGGCTTCTTTCGACGGCTGCCATCATTTAGAGATGCTCTCTGATGCAGAACCTCTGCTGGTAACCGGGGTGCACGGGAAGGGCCGGGTGTGCGCCTGGGCTTCTGATGTAGCGCCTCATTGGGTGGGGGGCCTGGTGGACTGGGGTCTTGAGCGGGTTGAGACCCGGGGTAATGACTATGCTAACTCTATAGAAGTGGGGAATCTGTATGCTGATTTCTTTTCCCGTATGTGCCGATGGACTGCAGGAATTCTGGATTGATAAAGCGTTCAGATGGAGTAGAATAAAGAGAACCTCCATGCTTGTAGATTCTGAAGAAATTCACATAAATGTGTCGAATCTCTTTTGAGGATTTCAGAATGAATGTGAAAAAATTTGATACTGATAGAAACTTCCTCAAATCACTGGGATACCTTGGTTCCTGGGTACTTATTGCCATTATCTCGGCCCTGATGGGTGTTCTTGTTGTCGGAATATTTTTTGCTGTTATCAAATGGATTCGGGGTTTTGTGAATATCAGCTTCGGCAGTCCATTTGTGATTCTTTTTGCTCTTGGCGGTGCGGTACTTGCCGCCCTTATCAGCCGGATTGCCCCGGGGAGCCGGGGTGAGGGTATTCCTTCGTACATTCGGGGAGTCAGGGATAATGGGGGCGTTCTTCCTTTCAGAGAGAGTTTGGTAAAACTTTTTTCTTCTTTTACCACTCTGGCCTCCTGGGGAAACGGGGGTTTTGTAGGACCTCTGGGCCGGGTGGTTTCAGGCTTCACCTCCAGCCTGATCGGCCTTTTTAAACCTGCCGCCGGAGAGCGATCTTATCGCCGGACTGCGGCCATCTGCGGTGTGGCCTCAGTTGTCGGTGTTATTACCGGAGCACCAGTGGGCAGTGGTATCTTTGCTGTGGAAATTATCCAGAAGCGTAATATGAGTTACGGCGATTTATTTCCTTCGGTTCTCGCAAGTGCTTTTGCCGTGTTCATCTCCCGGTACCTATCTTTCAGTCACTTTTTCGAAATACATGTTGTGATAGCCCCCATCCGGCCGGCCATACTTCCGGCCCTTCTGGTAATCTCTCTGCTTACAGCGTTGGGTGGGCGCGGTTTTGAGCTGCTCTACAGCGGCACAACCCGGTTGTTGAAGCGGGACAGTCTTAAAGGAGTTGAGCTCCGATTTGCCGGTGCTGCGGGAATAGCTGTAGGTATTACATGGCTGGTAAACCCGATGATGCTTGGAAGCGCCGGGGATCTTCTCCAGAGCCTCTTTGATAATCCTTCGATAGTTTCCGGCAAACTGACCGGGATTCTGCCACTTGCTTTTACAGCTCTCCTGATGGTGGTGGTTCGCAGTGTTTCGGTGGGACTGACGGTGGGGAGTGGTCAGAGTGCGGGGTTCTTCGGACCTCTGGCGCAGATCGGGATGCTTCTCGGCACTTTTACTGCAATTCTGTTCGGTTATGCTGATAGTCCCGGGAATCTTCACATCCTCCAGGCTGCCGGTCTGGCGGGGATGCTGGCCAGTGCCCTGAATGTGCCCCTGGCTGCCGCGGTGATAGTTTCTGAAGTGTTCGGCCCCCATCTGGGCTTCCCTGCGGCTATTGCCGCAATTCTCGGTTTCCAACTGAACCGGCACCATACCGTTTATGATAATCCTGAGCTGCGGCAGAGGTCAGTTAAAATCAAATGAAGCTGTCGTCAGAGTCTATATGGCTTAAAATAGGGGCATGATTTCAGCCGAGGAGAACAAATGATCCATAAAGAACTGGTTCGAACCCGAAGTAAGGGTGCCTGGATTGCTCTGATTATTCTGGTTATTATAACCACTTTGGCCATGATGCTCTCATGGATGGTACAAACAGATTTCGGCCGGGTGCATGTGGAGCGGGTTCGCTTTACCGGGGAGAACGGGAAGGTGATTGCCGCCAAGCTGATGATTCCCGACGGCATTGATGCGGATAATCCTGCCCCTGGGCTGATTTACCTTCATGGGTATCAGAACAACAAAGAAACCAATGCCCCTTACTGTATCGAAGCTGCCCGCCGGGGTTTTGTAGTACTGAATATTGATACCCTGGGCCGGGGGAAGTCTCAGGCTCAGATAAACGAGAATAAACCGGGATTTGACCCTGTTTACGGAGCTCAGACGGCTTGGAATTATCTGCTGGATCTACCCATGGTGGATGCGGATAATTGCGGGCTGGTTTTTCACTACTTCTTCAGTGCTGGCTCCGGTTCCGGTTTAGCACAGCCGGGAGTTTAAGCTGCGGTAATGGCAATCAGAATAACGCCAACCAGCCCGGCCAGTAATGAATAGATTACCATGGGCAGGGAATTTCTCCGGATAATCCGGCCCTCTTCCCCTGATATCCCCACTGTGGCGGAAACAGCCACTACATTGTTGATACATACCATATTTCCAATTCCCCCGCCGACAACCTGTAATGAAGTGATGATTACCGGGGGCAGGCTGAGGATTAAGGCAGTTTCAAACTGCAGGGATGAGAAGAGTATGTTGGAAACTGTATTTGAACCGGACATGAAGGCGCCGAGCACGCCGATAAAGGGCGCAACGAAAGTGTAGGCTCTGCCGGATGCCGACGCCAGCAATCCTGCCAGTTCGCTCAGCATCGAGGGGTTTCCTTGAGAATTGATATCCGAATGAAGCATCAGCTGAACCATGGCGACACCGAAAATGAGGGCTATCGCAGCCCCGGAAATCTGACGGAAAGAATCTTTCCAGGCGGCTTTAATCTCCGAACGCCGGGCTTTATGAATAAATGCCGTCAGCACAGCTGTGGCCATAAAGGGTAGAATCCCCGGGAGGTAGGCCCATTTAAGTCTGTATTTGTCAGCTATTCCAAAGAATCCCGGGAAGGTAATTCCGGCGGAACTGAGAATCGGTTTTACCCTGAACCAGGGAATCCGGGTGATAAGCAGAAACAAGGCGATAATGATATAAGGCGACCAGGCCTTGAGGAGGCTCATGGATTTTTCGGTTGTCAGTTCCCTCAACGGCACAGAGTTTTCTTTACTCTCAGAATATCCATTAAAAGTCCAGATTTTCCGGGGTACCAGAAATCCCTTTCTCGCGGCAGGAACAATAATTGCGAGTCCTGTTATTCCGCCGATGATGGACGGGAGTTCATAACCGAGGAATACTGCTGATAAGAGGTAGGGAATTGTGAAAGCAAACCCTGCCAACAGGGCGAAGGGCAAGGCATCAAAGGCCGGTTTGAAGGACTTTTCCTTTCCAAAAACTTTTGTAAGCATCATCAATCCCAGAATGGGGAGGAAGGAACCGATGATGAAATGAATCAGGGCTGTATTTTGGACGAGCTTAGTCGTAAATTCCATCGGATTTAAATCGGTTTTTACCACCAGTGCGGCAACACTGCTCAGGGCCCCTTGAATCGGGGTGCCAACCGCTCCGAAGGCCACCGGAGTGGAGTTCATAATCAATGTGAAAGACGCTGCTGCCAGCGGGGGGAAACCCACGGCTACAAGCAGGGGAGCCGCCAGGGCCGCCGGAGTGCCGAACCCCGCAGAACCTTCGATAAAGGCACTGAACATCCAGCCAATAATCAAAGCCTGAACTCTCCTGTCCCTGGAAACAGAGTCAAATCCCCGGCAAATCCGGTCCATACCTCCGGAATGCTTCAAGGTGTTCAGCAGGAGTATGGCTCCGAATATGATAATGAGAATATCAAAGGATTTGAGTATACCGTAAACAGTATACCCGGCGGCATCGGTAAACCTTACCTTCCAGATGAACACAGCTGAAAGAACTGTGAGCAGCCAGCCCAGTGGCAAAGCCGCTTTTGACGGCCAGTTGAATACGGTCATCATGAGAATTACGGTGATAATTGGCAGCAGAACGGCCAGAATATGCATAATTTCCTTTAGTATCCGGCCTTTTCCAGTACTTCCCACAATTGGTAGTACATCCGGGGAACGTGAAATGGGCCTTTGTACATATTTCCCTTCAGATCTGTGGAGAGCCTGCCGTCCCGGTGGAAGTATCCGAACCACTCTCCGTATTCTCTATCAGGAAAGAGTTTTTCCATCCAGTCCATCAGGCGTATGTGCCATTCGAGGTATTTATCGTCTTCAGTGGTATTCCAGGCCATGAGGGTGGCGATGGCAGCCTCGTTCTGAGGCCACCAGAATTTCATGTCGTGCCAATATTCCGAAGCCGGTTTGTTCAGCACATCCCGGAAGTAGATGATACCACCGTATTTTTTATCCCAGCCCCATTCCCACATCCAGTCCAGGATGGTGCAGCCGAGCTCTGTGAGTTTCTTATCCTTACGTTCCCGGGCTTCGGCTAATATGAACCAGGCGGCTTCGATGGCATGCCCCGGGGTGAGCAGCCTTCCCTCGAAGTGATCCTGAAGTTCACCCTCAGGCCCGGTCTGCTCCAGGACGGCTTTGTGATCATAGTTGAGATACCCGCGGATTTCATTGATAAAACCGTCAATCATACGGTTATATTCCGGGGTGTTTCCGGGGTCGGCCCGTCGGAGTTCCTGAACGGTGTTCAGAAGTATCATCGGTACGGCCATACCCTTTGCAGGCCTGACTACAGGATCGAATTTCGGAATAAGAATATCAGGATTGCTGCGGAAGGAGATAACTTTGACCAGGAGTTCCCGGGCAGGCTTTATTCTGGAGTTATCACCGCTTGCCCGGCACCAGGCGGCCATAGCCGAGACGGCGAACAGTTCAGAGAAGAAATAACGAATTCGTTTGATTACCGGCCGGCCGTCCCGGGCTACACGGAAGTACATCCGTCCGTCATTATCAAAGCCGTATTTATCCAGAAATTCCAGACCGCTGCCTGCGGCATCCAGCCATTCCTGTCTTTTCTCTACATCAGCATAAGCACTGCCCAGAACCCAGCTGAACCGACCGTGAACCCAGATGGATTTATCGGTATCGATAATAACGCCTTTGCGGTCCAGCGCCGTCATGTATCCGCCGTACTCACCGTCTAAGCAGTTGTTCAGCCAGAAAGGGAGGATATTTTCCGTAAGGGTTGATTTATACTCATCTTTCTTCGAACTGAAATTGTAGTTCATATTGCTTTATATCCCGTATTTATCGAGGACTGTATCCAGAGTTTTTTTCTCTTCATTACTTAAAGGGGTGAAGGGGGCCCGGACATTGCCCATGGGAATACCTCTTCGACTGGTTATGGCATATTTCAAAGCGGTAAAAACGCCCATGGGAATCATTGTGCTGATAATGTCGTTTATCATCTTCTGTTTTTCCAGTGCCTCGGCATTTTTTCCCTGATTAAAAAGTTCCCGAAGACGGATGTACTGAGCAGCCATGAGGTTGAAGGTGCTCCCGATAGCCCCGTCTGCACCCATAGCGACACCGGCAAGAGTCACCTCATCGAATCCGAAGAATACGAGACGCTCAGGATCGATGGACTTGATACGTTCCATTTCATAGAGATTGTGGTGAGTATGCTTCACACCGATGATACGATCGTGTTCGTAAAGACGTTTAAAATCATCTTCGCTCAGGGACACTCCCGATAAGCCGGGTATGTTGTAGACAATCATAGGTATGGAAACACTGTCGGTGATGGCGGTGTAATGATTCAGAATCTGTTCTTTACTGAATGGGTAATAAAAGGGAGCTACAGCGGAAATGGCATCGGCGCCGTTTTTTTCGGCCCACTGTGCAAGGTCTATTGCAATATCGGTACCTACCGCACCTACCTGACAGATTACCGGTTTTTTACCGGCAACGGCTTCCATGGCGAGTTTAATCAGCTGTTTTCTTTCCTCAGTGGAAAGAAGAAAAGCCTCTCCGGTGCTTCCGCCGACATAGAAGCCGTCGACACCTTCTCCGACGCAGTAATCCGTCAGTTTCTGCAAAGAATCTGAGCTGATTTTTCCGTTTTTATCGTAGGGTGTAAGGAGCGCAGGCAAGAGTCCTTTGAAGCGGTTGATGTCGGTATTCATATCTTTATATCCTTATACTTGTATGTAAGATTGTATCATAGTGAGCTATTTGATTTCCAGTACGCCACATTCTTTGCAGTAAATGCCTGATCTATATGAGAAATCCTCCGTCCTCCCACCAGGGTCGTGGTGATTTCCGGATTATTCAGCACCCAGGCAAGAGCCAATTCCACCATGGATATATTGGTTTCTAAAGCAGCAGCTTCCAGTTTCTCAAGGGCCATTGCTCCATCTTGGTTAAAATACAGATCCTGATGACCCGGCTGAAGATTGAACCTGGCATCTTTTGGAATGCTGTTCTTGTATTTACCTGTGAGAAATCCTGCCCCCAGGGGACTGAAACTGATAGAACCGATGCCTTTCTGCCGGCAAAAATCCAATGCTTCAGTATTAAGATTTTGTATGGCCAGATTGTGATTGTTCTGCAGGCTGCAGATCTGATTCAAACCCAGATCTCTTTGTAATTTTAGAAAGTCCCGGAGTTGATCCGGTGAAAAGTTCGAGATTCCCAGGTGGCGAATCTTTCCGTCTTTAATGAGTTTATTAAAAGCGTATAGTACATCCGGGCGGAGAGCGGTTTCATGGAAGGCGTGAAGCTGATAAAGGTCAATTTCAGAAATCTGCATTCTTTCAAGACTGTTTTCACAGGATTTGATGATTTTGTCCGGGCTGTATGGCGGGAGGATTTTAGTCCCCAGATAAATCTTCGGCCGGGTATTTCTCTCTTTCATCCATGAACCGATAACCAACTCTGAAGCACCTTCTCCGTAGGCCTCGGCGGTATCAAAATAGTTCATTCCCTTTTCCAGGGCATAGTCCATTATGGCATAGGATTCCTGCTGATTAATCTCCCTCCCAAACGTAACACAGCCTAAGGATATTCGTGAAACCTTCAGATCGCTATGCCCCAGATTGCGGTATTCCATTCAGCTCTCCCGAAGAATGCCGAGCATTTTAAAAAAAAGCTTGTAATCCATTGTCGGAGGAATTGAATGGTCGGAATGATAAATCCACCCGCCGTCCCTGAAGGTGTCAATCCGCCGGCGCAGTTCCTTTTCAAGGAGTAATGGATTGTTGTCCAGCAGATGGGCATCGATGTTCCCGTAGAAGGTAAGGCGGCTGCCAAAGGTATCTTTCAGTTTTACCGCATCCAACCCTGCTGATACCTGGAGGGGGTTGATTACCCGGACTCCGCATTCAATGTAATCTTCGAAGAACATTTCGGTATTACCGCAGGTATGAAGCCAGAAGGTGATACCGTGTTTCGCCAGCCATGTTCCAAGATCGGCGTACAGGGGCTTAAAGATTTCTCTGAACATAGCCGGTGAGATTAAAGGACCCTGAGAGCTTCCCAGATCGTCTACCAGGAGCAGGCCATCCGGTTTCATACCTTCTTCGAGGCTTCTTTCCAGTATATCCCGGCGGAGATTGTGATGAGTCCAGGCCATTTCTTTAATCCATCCCGGATCTGTTGCCAGGTCCATCAGCGACCGGGTGAATTCCCGATGTCTCCAGGTGGCCTCCCAGGGGCCGTAATCCTTGAAAATGATATATCGGTTTTTCTCCCGCAGTCTTTTGAATTTTGTTCGGGCTTGCTGCCAGCTGGGGTAGGGGGTGAAATGTTCAAAATAGTTCCGGTCGTCGATCCGGGCTGTATCATCTCTTTTCAGAACAAAGCGGCCGGCCAGGATTTTCCAGTCTTCACGGGACTTTGTATGTGTATCAACATATTCAATAGTACCTGATTTCCCGAAGAGCTTTTTTGCGGTGTAACCCCAGCGGTCTGTATAGGTGTACCATTCCCCATCCCTGTTCAATATTTTCTGGGGCATTCGGGGAGAGGCATCCAGAAACATAACAGAAAGATCGAAATCAAAAAAATCCTCAATCCAGTTGTCCAGAGGTTCTTTCGGATTCTCGGGAGCGAAGTATTCGATTCTTTCCGGTAACCCCTGGCTTTTCCAGACCTCCGGTGTTTCACTCCAGAAATCTTCATGTACGGGGATTTTATCCGGACGATGGCCATTTATTGCACTGATAACCCGCTCTTTTGATGTCATTCGGTGGCTCCCTTATCAAGGAAACGTTTAATTTTTCGTTGGAGGTGATTCTCAATAAAGCCAGTTCCTGATTCATCTTTATTTTTTAACAGTTCTATGATCAATTTGTGCTCTTTTTGGGTATTAACCGCACGGTTCTTATCCATCATTTCGTAAAACATATGACTACTTCTCAGGTTCAGCCGTTCAAAATGACGTAGAAGAAGGCTGTTTCCCGATAGTTTGATAAGTGAGTAATGGAAATCGTAGTGAAGCCGGGCAAATTCCATCATATCAATAGGTTCCTCTGCAATCAATTTGTCCAGGCTGCCTATGGTTTTCTCCAATTGATTGATATCTCTGGCGGCAACATTTTCCAATGCAAGATGGAAAGCAAGGCTTTCCAGAGACCCACGTACTTGCATAAGCTCAATAAAATCTCTTGATGTTTCGTTATTAACGTAGGTACCGCTTTTCGGTTTGATAATTACCAGACCGTCATCTTCCAGGCGTTTGAGTGCTTCCCTCACCGGGGTTCGTGAGCATAGATACTCAGAAGCAAGGGTAATCTCAGATATCTTCTGCCCGGGATAAATCTTCTCGGTAAGGATTCTGGTTCTGAGGTTATGGTAAATGTCTTCGATGAGATTTTTTCTCGTCATTACATCCTTCCCGGATATACTCTATCGTAAATCCTGAAAGTAGTATACAAGAAAATCAAGCCTGCATTTCGCAGTTGTTAAACTTGTATCAACTTACCGACGGCTTCAAATTCTTTCTCCGCCTCCAGGATAAATTCGTTTTCATCAAAAACGCCTACTACCGCATCTCTCTCGGCATCACTTTCGAAGGTGATATTCCGGAAGTGATTCACGTAATCTTTTTTTCTACTGTTACGTATACCTTCCAGTATGAAGGCGGCGGTTTCCAGTGCTTCTTTTTTATTGACCTCTGCCGCCTTGCCTGGAAAATCCTTTAGTACCGTCTCGGCATGGGTCTGTCTTTTCAGCTTGTAAGATGCATCGATTTCCCGGTAGACCCGGTGTACATCCGGCCAACTGTCGATTTCCCCGGAGCGTATCCTTCCCTTGAGATTTTCAAGATCTGATCGGAGCATAAGCTGACCCCCGATATTCTCCCATGGACCGATTTTTACGGCTGAATCGGAATCCTGCGGGTCTGCGGCCAGGGTTCGGACGGCATAATATCGAATCATTCTACCGTAGTCCTTCCAGGCCCGGCCGGCATGAAGTATCCGTACCGGGCGGCGGGCAGCTTCCACCTTGTACGATGCCCCGGCAAAGAGTTCCGGGCTTTCTTCAGTTTCCAGCAGAGCCCGGCCGGAAGAATAGCGCCCTGAAGTAACCGCTTCTGATTCACCTGCCCAGCCTTCCAGAATGAGCCGGGCCTCCCTCATCTGATCCACTGTATCCGGGGCCAGCCAGTCGAATTCCAGCTCCTGATGTTTCTCAATCCTTTTATCCCGGGCGGCTGTTTTTGCAGCGTTCCTTGCCAGGGCGTACATATTGTAACGGAACCAGTAACCGGGCATGAGCAGCAATTCTCCGGTACTCTCACTGTTGGATACCAGAGTGAAGGGCAGGGGAATATCCAGCTCAGCGGGATAGGCTCCTTTGGCGATAAG
>DEIH01000007.1:0-167 GCA_002352375.1 Spirochaeta sp. UBA2779
GGTCCCAGAGCTTCCAGGGCAAGAGCCTCAGACCAGCGTGACAGCCACGAAAGGGCGGTTCTTCTCATCTCTCTTTTTTTGTACCGCCGCCATAAACCTTCCAGTTCAGGCCGGCCTTTTAAAGCATCTTTGAAATTCCGGAATACACCGGTACCGGAATGTAGAAT
>DEIH01000007.1:265-735 GCA_002352375.1 Spirochaeta sp. UBA2779
CAATCCTTCTGATTCTCCATCCCGAATACAACCCGCTCAAGCATCTCCTCGGTAACATCCAGCTTTACTTTATTCATATTACTGATATTCTACTATATTCCGATGAAAGAGAAGCAATGATGCTTGACCCTCCTCCCGCAAAAAACGATATTTGAAGTTGAGAATACTAATAGGAGATTCAAAACTATGGATACAATTGAATACGTAGAAGCTCGTGAGATTTTAGATTCCCGGGGAAATCCCACAGTCGAGGTTGATGTGATGCTGGCAGATGGTTCGTTCGGTCGTGCCGCAGTTCCCTCCGGGGCTTCCACAGGAGTCCATGAAGCCGTAGAGCTTCGAGATGGAGACAAAAACCGATATCTGGGCAAGGGCGTTCTGAAAGCTGTGGAGAATGTTAACACCATCATTGCCGACGCGGTTATCGGTCTTTCCGCACTGGATCAGGTGGATGTGGATAAAACCATGAT
>DEIH01000007.1:770-3420 GCA_002352375.1 Spirochaeta sp. UBA2779
AGAGCTGCTGCACAGTATCTGGAACTGGATCTTTACAAATACCTCGGGACATTCCACGCCAACGTCCTGCCCGTCCCCATGTCCAATATCATCAATGGCGGATCCCATGCCGATAACTCTGTAGACTTCCAGGAATTCATGGTAATGCCCGTTGGAGCCGATTCGATCCGTCAAGCTATCCAGTGGGTTGCCGAAATTTTTCACAATCTGAAATCTCTTCTGAAAGAAGCCGGATTCTCAACATCAGTAGGTGATGAAGGCGGTTTTGCACCCAGCTTCAAGAGTAACGAAGAAGCTTTGCAGTTCATTGTGAAAGCCATCGAAAAAGCCGGACGTAAACCCGGAGAAGAGGTAATGATTGCCCTGGATCCTGCCGCTTCCGAGTTTTCCGAGAAACAGGCTGATGGCTCCTACCTTTATGAACTTAAATGGAGTACCGGTGAAAAACTCACCAGCTCACAGATGGTTGATTTCTGGGCAGACTGGGTTGATAGATATCCCATCATTTCCCTTGAAGACGGAATGAACGAAGACGACTGGGACGGATTTAAAATGCTCACCGACAGGATAGGTGATAAGTGTCAGGTAATGGGCGACGATCTTTTCGTAACCAACACCAAGCGCCTGAAAAAAGGTATCGACCTGGGTATCGGAAATTCAATTCTCATCAAAGTGAACCAGATTGGTACTCTCACCGAAACCTACGAAGCTGTGGAAATGGCCAAACGCGCCGGTTATACCGCCGTTATATCTCACCGTTCCGGTGAAACCGCCGACACCTTCATCGCCGACCTCGTTGTCGCCCTGGAAACCGGACAAATCAAAACCGGTTCCATGAGCCGCTCCGATCGGGTTGCCAAATACAACCAGCTTCTTCGTATCGAAGGAGATCTGGAAGGTCGCAGCAGCTTTGCCGGCCGTGATGCATTCTATAACTTAAATAAATAGTTGAACTGACCGTTAATTTCCGGGACCGTCCTTCGGGACGGTCCTTCTTTTTCACTGATAACCTCTGCCCCGATTAGCTGTATACCTGAACAGGTATAATGAAAGGCACTGATGAGAGGTTTCAGTTAGTAAGAAAGCACTTGAGAACGAATCTGCAACACTTAAAGCTCTGAAAGATGTGAGTGATCATTATGGACCAGGAGTTTCCAATAAGAAGTTTTATCCCTTCCTCTTTTATAGACGATTACAGAAACTCCTGTATTCTCGATGGAAGCCGATCTTTGGAGATTCCCGAACAATGCAGGAGTCAGTTCATCACCGGAAAGAATCCTGGAAATCAGAGTCCGTATAAAAAAACTGTGGGAAACAACCACCAGAGTCTTCTCCGATTGTTGAAGCAGGTACTCAAGGGCATTTTCAGACCGAAGGATTATATCCTGATAATTCTCACCATCCTCAACCTTGATATCCATTGAAACAAGACTCTTCTCCCAATCTTTCCATATCCTGCCGGCTGCTGGATCAGAATAGGGTTTCCCATGCAATGATGATGGCAGGATTCTTTCAACAAACAGGTCGGAGAACTCAATTGAAACACCGGAAGAATCGGAGATTTTCTGTGCAGTCTGACCTGCACGGGGCAGAGTACTGGATATCACCTTGTTGAATGAAATATTTGAAAACCGTTCGGCGATGGATTCTGCCTGTTTCAAGCCCTTTTCACTCAGTGGTGATTCAGGAGTCTGGGCAACTGGAACTATATTAGCCTCACTTAGGCCATGACGTATAAGATATACAATTTTATCAACTGAAGGATCGTCTTTGATTATCATAGCGGTATGGTATCATTTTATCGATGCGGTGCACTACTTCAACCGACTTTATTAAGGCAGGTTTTCCTTCAGGCAGAGATATAGATGCCCGCATTGCGGGAAAATGGTGACTTTCGGCGCGCATTTCTGCCTGATATACGGTACAAATAAGGAGTCCTTTTCAGTTTTTTCCGGAAACTGATTAAAGGCGGTTTAAACTGCAGAAAATTATTAGCCTTGGTTAGATAACAGAAGGATATTGCTTAGCGGCTTATTGCAAAGAGGAGCAGAAACATACGATTAGCCATAACTATCAACATAATTACATTGCATTCTCAGGATATATCACTATGCGAAAATCCTTAGCGAATGATGCTCACGTCCGCGTCAGCATCCCAGTTCCAGTCGGAGCTGTTAAACCCTGGTATATCTATTTCCACACCCATGTCGCCATCAAATCTTACTTTGGTGTTGCTGGATCCGCTGAGAATGTTCCAAGTGGATCGACCTACTTCCGCGAAGCTGATTTTCGTTGAGACAACCGCAGTTTTTTTTCCTCCCCACCAAGGTAGAGACTGCTATCCAGGCCGACCTTTCCCCATTCCTGGTGACCTACCAACAAGCTACCGTACATATTCCAAATTTCCATAGAGAAAGCATTTGGATTCCTTATATCGAGAAGGAGACTCACTTCAGCGCCGCTCAAAGAGATAAGGTCTACTTGCAGGCCCAGTGCAATATCCAGGGGTACGGTATCAGCTCCAATCAGCGATGTTCCCACATCAGCTAAATCAGAGTAGGAGAGAGAAACGGGAATCGGCAGGTTGAATTTACCACTGGCATTTAAAAAAATAGATTCATCCACCCAGCCCTCCACAACTGTGAGGTCC
>DEIH01000109.1 GCA_002352375.1 Spirochaeta sp. UBA2779
ATCGTCGTAGACGACTCTGACAGCTTCAAAGGGTGCTTCCATGCACCAGAAACAGCCCCCGGCAAATACAGCCTGCTGTTCTTCTGCTCCTAAAGGCAATAATGCAGCTGATAACAGAATAACTGTAAGGCTCCATGTTATTTTATCTTTCCTCATATGTGATGACTCCATTTTATATACTTGTTATCAAGTAATATATATCTTTGGGAATGATGATTCCATTACAGTTCAGTCATGGATGAGGTAATGAGTTATCTGTATGCGGTGCATAACCGAGAAAATTCCGAGATAGAATTGCTCGTGTTGCTCAGTTTTCTTCCATGTCAGAGTGGAGTTGTTTTTTTCCTTTAGAGACAACGGTTATAGGGTCAATGAATAGTTTTGAATTTGGAATCAGAATTTTATCGCCAAGAAAATCAAGTTCTGTATAACGAAGGTCAATAGTGACGACAAGACCTTCAAAACCGGTAATTTTTATGTAATGGTCCAATTCAAAAGGTTTGTACATGAGAATCAATACACCTGATAGAATATTAGATATTGTATCTTTCAACGCAAAACCGAGAGCGAAACCTGTTAATCCAAGACTGGCAACAATAGCGGTAATATTAATTCCCACTGTACCAAGAGCTGTTACCAGACCGAAAATAATAATCGTAACACTCACTGTTTTGGCTAAAAGGCGGATCAGGTTACTATTGACTTTTAAACGCTTGGCAGCTGAAGAGGTGATTTTTTTCAAAATTTTCGACAATATGAAAAAAGCCAAAAATATCACCAGAGAGCTTAGAATTTCCGGTCCCTTTTGAACAACTTTATCAAATAGCAAAGTGTAGATTGCATCCATTTTCAATATCTCCTTAAAACAACATATAAAAAGAATCCAGAAAAAAGGTTTCACTTTTTTGAAGTGGAATTATACCGCCCAGTTTATGCCGGTCGGCGAGGGAACCCTTCAAGTCCGGTCGCGATGTGTTTTCATATATACAGGTTTTAATATTTTTACCGGCGACCGGACTTGAACCGGTACGACCACGTGGGTCAGCAGATTTTAAGTCTGCTGTGTCTACCAATTCCACCACGCCGGCACTCGCGCTATCCTAAACGGCGTCAGAGGGTTGGGTCAACACGGTATTATTGATAAAATAAGACAGATGAGCGACAACTAGTAAGTTGGGACTTAAAAATCTAAGGAGTCGATATGAGTCAGAAAGTTCTCGATTATATCAAACCTGGTGTCGTCTATGGTGACGACCTTAAAAAACTATTCGAAATCTGCAAAAGCGAAGGTTTTGCCCTTCCTGCAGTAAACTGCGTTAACACGGAATCGGTAAATGGTGTTCTTGAGGCTGCGGCCAAAGTAAACTCACCGGTTATTATTCAATTTTCAAACGGCGGTTCGACGTTTTTTGCCGGCAAAGGTTTAAAACCTGCTGAGGGCCGTGCTGATGTTATCGGTGCTGTTTCCGGTGCCTATCATGTCCATCGGGTTGCCGAAGCCTACGGAGTGCCTGTAGTTCTTCATACAGACCACTGTGCCAAGAAGCTTCTCCCCTGGGTTGACGGCCTTCTTGATGCTGGTGAAGAGCATTTCAAGCATACCGGCAAACCTCTTTTCAGCTCCCATATGCTGGATCTTTCTGAAGAACCCATGGAAGAGAATGTTGCCACAACCAAGGAATACCTGAAAAGAACCAGTGCCATGGGCATGTTTCTTGAGATGGAGATTGGCATTACCGGCGGCGAGGAAGACGGTGTTGATAATTCCGATCGGGATCCGGCAGACCTCTATTCCAAACCTGAAGAAATTGATTACGTGTACACGGAGCTGAGTAAAATCAGTCCGAATTTCACAATTGCAGCGGCCTTTGGTAATGTTCATGGCGTCTACAAACCGGGCAATGTCAAACTCACCCCTTCAATCCTCGGAAAGGGCCAGGAATATATCGTTGAAAAACACGGTCTTTCCGACGCTCACCCGGTTACCTATGTCTTCCATGGCGGTTCGGGTTCGTCAAAAGAACATATCCGTGAGGCCATCGGCTACGGTGTTGTGAAGATGAATATCGATACCGACACCCAATGGGCCACCTGGAAAGGTGTTCTGGAGTTCTACAAGGAGAACGAAGCCTATCTCCAGGGTCAGCTTGGTAATCCCAAGGGAGCCGATGCACCGAACAAGAAGTTTTACGATCCCAGGACATGGCTCCGCAAGGGTCAGGAAACACTTGTCGACCGGGTGGTAGAAGCTTTTGAAAGCCTCAATGCTGTAGGAAAGAATTAGTTAATCCGCAATTATACCAGCCCTGTCTTATGAGGCAGGGCTTTTTTTGGGAACACACAGATGAAGAAAGACAGGAATATCGTATTCCATCTCCCCTACCCGTTATTTGACAGCCACTTTCATGCACTTCATATGGAAGAAAAAGGTATAGATGCTGAATCTCTCTTACCTGCACTACTCTCCTCAGGGCTCAGTGGAGCAGTAGAAGTGGCTGTTGATGAGCTTGATTTTGAAAAACGTCTTGAGCTGGCAGAATCTGTTAAGGGAATAAGACTATCTGCAGGGATACACCCCTCTTCAACTGTTGTTGAAAAGGGAATTTGGAAGGAAAGGTTCGCCGAAATAATATCTCAAGTGCAGCATCCTCTGGTTAGAGCCATTGGTGAAACCGGGTTGGATTTTTTTCGGAATTATGCCCCCGGAGATATTCAGGAAAAGGCATTCCGATGTCATCTGAATCTGGCCGCTGAAACGGGCCTTCCAGTAATTATTCACAACAGAGCGGCAGATGAGAGGGTTCTTGCACTGGTAAAGGAATCTGAGTGCCGCAGGGGTGTTTTCCACTGTTTTTCATCGGATCGGGATGTTGCCGAACAGGCGCTTGCTCTTGGTTTTTACGTATCTTTTGCCGGAAATATCACGTATAAAAATACCCAATCAATTCGGGAAGCTGCTCTGATAGTCCCTTTAGAGAGGCTGCTGGTTGAAACTGATTCACCCTACCTCTCACCGCAATCTGTTCGTGGGCAAACCAATCACCCGGGGCACATTGGCTACACTCTGGAAGTTCTGGCGGATATCCGGGGTGAAGATGCCGGAGAATTGGCTGCCGCAACGGTGGAAAATTCAATTCAACTTTTCGGCGGTATGTAACACCTGAGAGACGTCAGAGGTCAATAAAAAATATTTTTTAAAGCCGCAAAGGCAAACTGATGGTTATCGTGGTACCGGCTCCGGGCTTACTGCTGATATCAACGGATCCTTCATGGGCTTCAACCACTGTCTTGACAATGTGCATTCCCAGTCCCGTTCCTCCGCGTTCTGAAGTGGAATAAAAGGGTTCAAAGACATGGTTGAGAGTTTCCTTGCCCATACCCTCACCACTGTCGGCAATTTTGATAAGAAGATGCCCATCTTTACTCAACGCGGTAAATGCAATGGAATCTCCACGTTTACAGGCTTTACGGGCATTATCACTGAGATTTACAAGCACTCGGAGCATACGATCAAGATCCAGAAGTGCCGTACCGTCAAAATTGATGTTCCAGCTGACATCGAGATTTTTAGCTTTCAAACCGGGCTCGATACTCTCTTTAAGCTGTTCAAAGAGTTTTTCCATCTTCACCGGTGTATAGCTCAGACGTATCTCACCCCTGGAATAATCAAGCCACTCACTGGTTAAACCCGAAAGTCTGGATGTTTCCCTTCTTATCTGGGTGGCGTATTTATGAAGACTTTCTGATTTCCCTTCAAGTTTGAGTTCCAGAAGATCGGAATAACCCCGGATTACCGAGAGAGGATTTCGTAGGTCGTGTATAATCATGGAGGAAAACTTTCCCAGACTGGACAGGCGTTCCTGGCGTACAAGCTGTTTATGAGCTGCTTTAAGCTCTTTATTGGCCTGGAGAAGTTCAGCATTACTGGCTCGGAGCTCGCTGACAAAACTGTTGTTACTTAAACGGACCAGCCGGGAAATACCCTTCATCAGGCTTAATGCAATACTTCCCCGTTTCTCAAGAAGGTTGCGGAATAAAACAGCATCGATGCTGTATCCCGAGAGAGATGGCCCGGCAACGATGGTGGCACTCCTGGGAAGCTGGTCGGCAACACTCATTTCACCAACCAGGCAGGGAGCATCCCGGACAGCCAGAAGATCGGCATTATCCGTATCGTAATCCACCCAGATACCGACACTGCCTTTGATAAAGGCAAAAAGACTCGAAGCATCAACTCCTTCCCGGGCAATGATATCCCGTGGCGGGTATTGTATGGGGGTACAGATTTCCGCCAGAGCAGACAGATCGTCGTTACTTAACTCGGTAAATGTATCAATTTTTTTTAATTCCTCGATAACAATTTCCATAGTTCCCATGAAACTCCTTAATCCCGTGAACGTAAAAAGGCCCCCGATAGGGGGCCTTGATTATTCACAATTATACATTTATTACCAGGCGTCCATCATGTCATCGGTGTCCCGGCTCTCTTCAGCAAAGAGATCGGTAACAGCCCGAATATCATCAAAGTAAATATAGTAGCGGCCATAGGTTTCATCGATATCGCATTTAATATTGAATCCGACAATGGAAATCCCCATGCGGTCGGCATAGTGATAATTTCTCTGAATAATATTGGGAGGAATAGTGACTGTCAGCTTTTTCCAGCCGGAGAAGTTCAATTTACCCATGGGAATAATTGCATCATTACCGAAGTGGTCTGTTACAAGTAATTCCATTCTATGATTTGAGTTACGACCGGCAACCCAGACAGATACGGTTTTAGTGATTCCTTCAATGGGTAGAGGCCTTATTGGTTTCAGGGTGAAATCAATAACACCTCGACGATAAAAAGAGACTTTGGCACCAACAACGTTCTCATCGGGTTCGGCAATTCCATTGGCTTCTTCATCGGCTATAGCTTCTTTCTCAAGAGGACCACCGGGAAATGAACGAATTTCCATGAGGCCGTTATCCCCAGGAAATACACCATACCAGAAACCGGCATCTTCCATCTTACTGACAGAGATTTCTTTAAGTTTCTGCTGTGCGGTAACAACGCCTGTATCCGCAGGGTTTATCTCAGTCTGGGCGAACAGGCCTGTGAGTGCCAGGGCCAGAACAAATACTGTTACGACTAATTTTTTCATCTTCTATTCCCCCGCTCCCCAGATTTCTTCCAGTTTCTGAGGACTGGTTAGATCGAACCCATCGTAATAAGACTCCTGCATATCGGTAAGCACCTTCAAGTGATCAAGATAGATATAAAAGTCAGATACGACTTCTGCAGGATGTGTTGTGAAAACAATCTTGGTGAGACTGAGAGTGGCCAGCTCAGGTTTGTAATTAACGGCCTGTTTGATGTAGTTAGGTATGTCTACATACATATCCTTCCATCCCACATACTTTATGCTTCCAGGTTCCCTTTTCTGCTCCCGGCGTACAGGTGTGAGCACGTAGGCCATTCCCCGGAAATCGCGAAAATGTAACTCTACATAGTAATCGTAGTTGGCACCCCAAACCCAGAAATCAACCATCTGTACTCTGCCGGGAAGCGGTATGGCTTTTTCTACAAAACTATCACCACTACCTGTGCCAGGTATTAACTCAATCTGATTGAATCCCTGACGGTTAAATGCACCGTTAATGCCCAGAACACCAAGACTTTCCGGAGCTTCCGGCTTGGTACCGAACAGGTCAGCTGGCCATTCATTCATGACATAAGCCGATCGGGGTCTATCCTCAGCTGAAAATTTGCTGCCGCGAACAACCCAGCTTATGGGGTCTCCGGTATCGCTGAAGTATGCGGAGTCTTCTCCGTCCCATGTTTCAATAATCTGGGATTCCATCCGCAATGTGGTATCGTCTGCGCTCAATACACCTGACACGAAAACCAAGAGGATGAGCAGGAGCGACAGTAAGCTGCCTCGTTTCATTCCTATCTCCTTAAGTGGTAAACCGAAATGGCGAATATTCACCTTCTCGATGAATTATAGGTTTCACTCTTCATAGCGTCAAACCATTTTTTGTTCTCTGGTCAACTTATCGGCTTTTAGAGCCAAAAAGAACACCCTTTGACAGCCTCGCAGGGTAATATCTTACACCTTCGGGGCTTTCAGCCTTCATTTCAGATAATAATGCCAGACTCAATGCCTTCTGATTATCTTCAACACTGGCCACTATTCTATCATACCATGCGGAGGAGCTGTTAATCGACTCTGTTATTACAGGAATCAGGAATTCATCACTGATAGAGAGTGCCGTAATATTCAAAGGACCGGCAAAAAGAAGAAGAACAGACGCATTTTCTGCTATATCAGCAAAGTCTGCAGGAAGTTCCGTTACTCCTCCATTCTGGAGCGGGTTTATTTCTCGAATGATAATTCCATCAGAACTCCCAAATGCTTCCAGAAGAATGTTTCTTTCTTTTTTCTGATTTTCAGTTTCAGGAGAGAACAGGGCTACAGCCGGTTTCCCGCTGCTTTTTGTTATTTCCCTCGAGAGTTTCCCGAGCTGCTTCATAACTGCAGAGCGGTCGGGAACAACGGAAGAAAGGTTTGGGATTTCTAATTCCTGAGAGTTTTCCGGTAGACTACCCCCGGCGATAATGCAACGCCTTGGACTTCCCGACAGCTTGTGAAGTGACTGGGCATTCCAGGGACTGAGTACAACGATATCAGGAGTCGATGTTTCAAAAGTATTTTGAGAGAATATTTTGGATAAATCCAAATCAGGCCCAGTCTGTTTTTTCACTATTTTAAACCCGGATAATCGTGATTTCACAATAAAATCCATTCGCAATGGGCCCCATGTTTCATCTTCAGCCAGACTGATGTACGGGTCGCTTACAACCAGAACGGTCTGAAGATTGCACGATGATAACAGGAGTAACAGGAGGCTTAAAGGAATTAACAGTCGTTTAACTGAGTCGCCCACGGGAGTCCATGAATATAAGGAATGTTGCTGCCGCTGTCAGGATGATGGATATTACGAAGGAGTAAAATGCATCTCCCATGGTATAGATAACCGGAAGAAAAATAAGTAGTGATGACAACAACTCGGCAACAGCAAACAGAAGATAGCGTACCCAGCCATCAATCCTCAATCCCCGGTCGACAAGCCAGGAAACGGAACTGATGCAGCCCAACCATAAAAAAGGAACAAACAACAAGCGGTAAAAATCAAACCCGGGATCCGGTGTAACGGCATACCAGAACGTGTAAACAAAGGCCGTTCCGCTCAACCATGCGGCAATCTCTCTGATACGGGAAAAGGATGTGGGCTTTCGCAGATACTTGAACAGGACTATGGGGACTGTGATTATCATCGGCCAGCCGGGACCGCGAATCCATGCCCAACGGTAAAGCTGGGGCAGGTTCATACTGAAAGGAGTCCGGGTTAACAAACCCAATGATATTGTAATTGCTGCCATACCGATGAGCAGTCCCCCGAGAAACGGCAGAAGAAGGCTTCTCCAGCCCCGGGATGGCGATTTATAGAAGGATACAACAAAGAGAAACCAGAATGGTACTGAAACTATTAAAAACAAGGCCATAATTGGAGATAAACTAGCATGAGCGTCACCTCTCGGCAAGACGGAAAGAGATATAACGGACTCCATCACAGTTTTCCATTTCAAAACCCGCTTTCTCACCGGCGTTAATCAGGCCCTTGGCGGTAAAAAAACCAATGTGTGTTTCATCAGAGCGGTACCGCCAGTACTCAAATCTCTTCATATCACCAGGAAGAAACTCTGTTGAAACGCATAGTCGTCCATTTTCTGTCAGCCTGGAAGCCAGCAACTTGAGTACTTCGGAGGGGTTCGGCAGATGCTCGAAGACTTCCAGCGATGTAATCATCTGGAAACATCCCCCGGGTTTTTTTGGAGAAAAATAAGGATCTTCGGTAAATACCTGATACCCGCGTTTTTCCATCATGCCGGCCATAACCGGCTCCGGGCCGCTTCCGAAATCCAAAATACGGCTACCGCCGGGAAGAGGCGTTTTGAAGATAAATTCAAGGAAACGGTTAATCCATTCAACGTAACCGGGATTGTCAGGGCTGTTGTTGTGAAGCTGATACCGTTTCATTTCATTCTCTGCTGATAGCCTGTGTGCTTCATCCCGGGAGATATATGAACAGTTCCTACAACGATGATAGAGGATACCATCGGAGACTGTGGTGAAATTCTCAATTTCATCTGAGCCGCAGAGACGGCAGGTTTTATTAGTTTTCTGAAACACTCTATGGTTTATCCCTTTCCTACCCTGTTAGCCACAGCAACCCACTCCCCCGGTGATACGGTTTCCGCCCTTCTTGACAATTCAATACCCTCAGCGGAAAAGGCCTCTTTGAGTCTCCCCTGCTCCGGGAACTCATTGTTGCGGGAAGCTGAAATTATATTATTAGAAAGAGTTTTTCTCCTGGAGGAGAACATGGATCGAACGATGAGCCGAAATAACGGCGGATTATTTATTGTACCGAATTCTTCTGCCGGGTGCAGAACGACTATCCTCGAGTTAACTCTAGGTGCCGGATAAAAAGATCCTGGAGAAAGCCTGCCGCCGTCCTTTATCCCGGCTCCGGTCTGACAAAGCACGGAGAAGGATGAATAATCTTTTGTCCCGGGTTTTGCCGTCATTCTTTTTCCCATTTCATCCTGTACTGTGAAGACACAGATATCAGCAAGACGCTCTGATTCTATGAATGCAGCAATGATGACGGAAGCGGCATTATAGGGAAGATTCCCCAGAACTCTGTCTGGTTTCAGGATTTCCCACTCCTTCCTCCAGGTTTTTATAACATCGCCTTCCACCAGATTCATTTTCGGTGAATCCAACGATTCTTTGAGCCACAGGCAATAGGCCGGATCTATTTCGAATACGGTAAGGTAAGCACCGGCCTTTAACATGTCTGTGCTCATGGCGCCTAACCCCGGGCCGATTTCCCATACGTTCATGTCCCCTGTAATTTCCAGAAATGAAATAATTTTTTTGCGAGCCCCTGGATTGATGAGAAAGTTCTGTCCCCATCTTTTCCTGGGGGCCAGCTCCCGGCTGTCCAGAAATGCCCGGATAGAGGCTGGGGAATCGTGATTGATTATTGGATAGGTGTTCGCGGTGAATACTCCGGATAATAATTAGTGGGATTATAGTCCCCCCGGCTGCAATGAGCCAAGAGAAACCCGGTAATAGTTTCACCACAGGTACCGATCCGAATATTTCAGCTGTACGGCTTATAACTGTAACCAGAATATCAAGTATATGACTCAATAAAAGACCAAAACGACTGCCTGTGGAAAAAATCAATCGTATGCTGCCAAGAGCCATTGCCCCGGCACTGAGTATTGTGAGCAATGGAGATGCTGCTATTCCTATTGGGTACCAGAGACCGAAAACCGCAGTTGTCAACGGTAGTGTAGTTAATTGTGCTCCCAGCCCCGCTCCCAGCACAGCTGACATCTTCAGAGGTAAATATCTGGAGATTATTCGTGTAAAAGCTGTTCCACCAAAGGAAAGTCCGGCTAAAGCGGCATAACTGAGGCGGAAAGACAAACTGTACACCGTTAGAGGAAAGATTAACGCCTGCAGAATAAAAGCTGCAGACAAATAGTTGAAAAGTGATGTTTTATATCCCCGAAGGGAATCCCTGGTGTACAGAACATACATTAATACCGCTCGAAACAAAGACGGCCGAATACCGATAAATACCAGAAATGCAATAGCTCCGACGGCAGAAAGGAGGAATGACACAGTAAACCCGGTAATTGGTTTAAGTATTCCCTGCAACGCCAGGGCGATCAGGCCGACATGAAAACCCGAGAGTGCTAAAATATGAATGCAGCCTGATTTACGAAAATAACGGATTAGCGGAGATCCGGGATCTGTTTTCCGCCCCAGCAGCAGAGCACTCAGAAAGGTGCCACTGTCATAGCTCCCGGAAAACAATCTTCGTTCAAGTTCCGCTGTTATTCGATGCCGAAGCCGGTAAAAAGGCCTTTTCCATTCACCAGACTCACAATCATCGCTTAAAAAGATATATGAAGAAGTATCAAACCGAGCTCCGGTATCTCCACTTTCTGATTTTTCAAGTAAGCCGTTAAGGTGAACATACCGGCCTTCACCAAGTTCATCAAAGTTATCCCTGCCGAATATCACAACTTTTCCCCGGGCATCGCTCTCAATACTTTCGCATTCCACACTTATCAGGGTTGCATCAGCAACCCACCCACCTCGAGGCAAACTCTTTGGATCGGAATCCAACAATATATTAATAGATTGTACAGATGTGATTGGTAATCCGGTATAGCTCATTGCACCCCGGAAAGAGGCTCCGCCCTGAGCAGTCAGAAGTCCGAAAAACCCCGCTGAAAAAATTAATAAAATGAAAGTAATTCTTAGCCGGGTATTGGAATACAGAATAATCAAAATAGATGCGGCAGTAAAAAGCAACGATGCAGAACCGGAAAGTATCAGACTGGAAAGCCTCATATTCCCAATAATATTATAATTGCTGCAGATGACGAGAGAGAAGACACCCCCGGCTGCTGCCGGCGGTGTCATCTCGATAATACTGCGTCTCATGTTAGACTTAACTGCAGTTTTCCCCAGGCTGCTTTAGCTGAAAAGATTAATTACCGCCGATTTTTGCCATTGCCTCATCCGCCTTACGCAGTATTGCAGGGGTAAAGCCGACAAAAGACATTTCTTTAAGCGGCTGTATTCCAATCTGGTTGCCAGACTCACCCAAAGCGAACATCAGCTGCTTTACAAGAAGGAGTTCCTCATTATCAAGTGAAATACCTGATGCCTGCCTTTCATTGAAATCTGACAACCGGGCGGCAAGTATCGTTGCGGCCTCATCACTCCCATCTACCCCTAAAGCCTGTATCGAAATGAGTTTCTCATCAATATCCCCTTCGTTAATGGCTTTATCCAGAAGACGGGGTGATTCCGGTGTGGCGGCTCCCAGTGTAATTAAAGATGTTATGGCATCGATTCTTAATTTCGTCAGCTGGAGGTTCAGCTCATAGTCATTTTCAGAATATTTTAAACCTTCAGAAAGTGCGGTTACAGATGCAGAGGTTTTTTCCGAATCAGAAACATCAAGGGAAAGGGCCGTTTGCAAAGCGTAACGCTTGTACTTGTAATCCGGATTACCTTCAATAATTTTAACCAGTTGCCCGACGGGATTCTCGGACAGAGTTTTCAACTCTAAATATGCCAAATCACTGACTCTATCACTGTACCAGCCGACTGATGCATCAAAAACGGGCTCAAATCCGATATCATCCTTCATTTTCCCCAGAGCCGTTACCGCTGCATATGCGACAATTTCTGCTGCATCCCGATCATCACTTGTATTGAAATTCAGATTTCTTAACATCACCGCAATTTCAGGAGCATAATTCAGTGCTCTGATGTTACCCAATGCTATGAGACTTTCAGCCTTCAATAGAGGTACATCAGTTGTTTCGACAATATCCCATATAGTTTCTACAGCACTTTGCGCTTTTATATCGCCCAATTCTTTCACTATGGAACGGGTTAACAGTTCCCAATCGGAATAAGTGTTTTTATCGGTGCGGTATTGGGAGAGCTCACCATAAACAAGCTCATTTAAGGATGTCAGAAGGAACGGCTCCAGACTGCGGTCGTCCAGGACAGTAATATTCTGCATAATCGAATATTTCTGCTTCAAATCCGGAATTCTCCGGTAAAGTCTGGCCCAGGATTCTCCTTCCTGACCCGCAGCTGCTGAAGCAATAAGAACAAACCCGAAACAGATAACTAATAATAATTTTTTCATGAATCCCAACCTCATTCACTTATCTCAAAGGATATCCAGCTTTTCTCAATCACTTCATATTTATTTCCGTTTCGATCGGACCATGTTTCACGTATCCGGTTACCGTTCTCATCATAATCATATTGGACCGATTTAATTTTTATCATACCGGCATATTGGATTTCACCACTGAGAACACCATTTTCATACTCAAAAGTTCGGGATGATTCAACAGAGTTATCCGAGAGAAGTACTTTTTCCTCTACAGGGAAGCCGTTTTCCAGTGTTCTTACCATCCGGGCGTCCACCCTTCCATCGGGAAGCTGATATTCAATCCCCTCCAGGATATCCCCCTGGTAGCTGTAAATCGTCTTGAGTTTGGGTACTTCATTCGCATTGTACGTGGTGGAAGATAGAAGAGTCTTCACCTGATAACTGTTTGTTACAATAGACTGGATATCACCGTTGGCATCTTTTTTTACAATCCTGGTAATATTACCGTTTTCATCAAGCTCAAAAAATAAGGTTCCTGTCAAAGCGGCGGCATCGTAGGTTTCTTTATTGAGAAGAACCCCTTTGGTATAATGTGTCTTGTAGCTGGACTGGAGCTCTCCATTTCCATCGTACTCTTCGGAAAGAAGTTCATTTCCCATGTCGTCATAACTGTATTTGATGGTTTTATCGATAGTACCGTCAATGTATTTATAAACAACCGAATCCTGTCTCCAGATTGTAACAATCTGTACGTCGATCTCTTCAGCAGCAGTATTTTCCGATACAACATCCCTCTGTACAGGCTCATTTGGCCCGCCTGCACAGGAAAACAACATAAAAATCAGCAATGATAACGCTGAGACGGCAGAAAATGTCTTCATGAAATACCTCAAGTTTTTAATCTATGTTTGAAAAATAATCGTACTATCGAACTAAATCAATACAGTAGAAGCTTAATCCTCATCAACACTTTCTAATTCTTCTACCGTTTCTTCTAGCAATTCTTCTGCTGTGTCTTCTACAGTTTCTTCCGGGGATTCTTCTTTTTTCTCTGACTGTTCCGGTTTTTGCAATTTTCCCGGATCATCACCTCTCTCCGATGAAATACCGGAAATAACATTGAGCGTATCATTCTCTTCAGCATTTTCATTTTTGGACCGGCTGCGATCGATATCAAAAACATAAGAGAGCAGAATCATCTGATTATTTTCTCCGGTAGGCAAAAACTCAACATGCAGAGTAGATTCATCGGGCTTCGGTTTGTACTGAACCCGTTTTACGACACCGGGGAGTACAACAATCTCATTCCTTATCTTGAATTGCAGTTTAAAGGGCAGATTCTTTTTTCCCCGGCCTCCAATCTTCAATGCGGCTCCATCCTCTGAGAGGTCTACAATGAGACAGCTGAGTCCCGGGGAAGACTCCATCCACTGATTGGCCTCTTCCAGGCTTTTCAGGGGGTAAAGACGTGCGGAGATTCTTGCAGGTGCCCGAACAGACCGTCTTTTCTGACTCCGGAGGATGTTATCACTATGGTAAATTCTGAAATGGAGATTATGTCTGTCGTAAAATTTATCAATAACCCGGGTTTGAAAGAAATAACCAGCGTCTTCTTTTCTCCAGAAATAAATATTTAGTTTTACCTGTCTCCAGCTGAAACCTCCGGGAAGAGGATCTCCCACAGGAATTGTCATTGTCAGGTAGCTTTGTTCATTTTCAACAACCTTGGAGGAATACACACCCACACCGTCTGCACGAATTGTTAATCGTTGACCGACGGCAATATTTCGAGTGCTTTTCAAACCGGAACGATACTTCGGCTTACCCATCTCAACTTTTTTTCTGTATTCAAAAAGCTTCTTGAGAATAACTGTTTCCGGTTCAACACCTTTCCTTTCGGAAAATTTCTTTTCTCCGGCAATCTGATTAATGGCCTTATCAAGCTCCTCTACGGATCCGTATATAGCCGGAGGATTTATTAAATCAGCCCTTTGAGAGGCTGCCCAGAGAAGATTAATTTCCTGTAATGAGAAACCGGCATCCATTCCTTTTGAATAAAACTCCACCCTGCCCCGGCCTCGAAGTTTCGGAGAATGCAAACTCCCGGGTTTGGTGAGTACAAAAAAAAGAGTAATTATCAATAAGACAAGTAATATTATCCACATATTTTATTCCATTATCGGCTTCAGGCCGTTAAAATCACCTCATGAAAGGAATGATTGAGCGTAATAGCTTCTATATCATAACATTATTAATCACAGCCGCCCTTCTAATTCCTTTATTTTTCCAGCAACCCGCAGAAAACACAATATCACTTGATAATCGGACTGTTTCAATATCAATTGTAAAAAACCTCCCGATTCTGCTTATTCTGCTGTTCATTACCCTCCATGGCACAAATGAAAACAGGAAAGATCGAGGGTGGAAACCCCTTTCTGCAGAAGATATCCCGTTTATTATCCTGTTTCTTGCCGTCACAACCACACTGAGCTTCATCTTTCCAGCAGCCGACAGTTCTTACAACGTCAGCACACAGGGCGTAAAAGGGATATTGCTGATTTGTTTTTTTGCCCTGGTAACCGCCCTCAGCGAAGAACTTTTCTTTCGATCCTGGCTGATAAACGGGTTAAAAAATGCCGGGTGGCCCGGTTGGCTTATTTTCAGCATTCCTGTTTTGTTTTTTGCATCTCTTCATATCTGGCAGGGCTGGAAAGGATTACTCTTTGCAGCAATATCCGGCTCTATGTACACGTTGTATTTCATGCGTAGGAGAAGACTGTTCCCCCTTGTTTTCTCCCATGCAATTCACAATGCTCTGGCGCTCATCTTCATGTCTGTCCGATAATAAAGATTGTTATGACAAAAAAAACTAAATTCATACCGGCTTTAATTCTCTTAATCACCGTATCCGTCCTGTTTTCAGGCTGCGCTAATAAAGGTAATAGGCCGGAGAACAGTCAATTAACCGCATTGGGTTTCAGAATTATACCCGAAGGAAATGAGTTTCCGGATATCACTTTTACCGATATCAACGGAGAAAGTAAAAAGCTGAGTGACTACAGAGGCAATGTACTGCTTCTTAATTTCTGGGCCACCTGGTGCCCTCCATGCCGGGCGGAGATGCCTTCTATGGGTAAACTTTCTGATAAGCTGGCCAACGGCAATTTCGTGATGATCCCGGTAAATGTTAAGGAACCTGGAAATATGGTTAAAACTTTTACTGCAGAGTTCGGCATTAATTTTCCCGTATACCTGGATATCAATGCTGAAGCGGCCATAGCAGTGGGCGTAACAGCCCTGCCAACCTCAATTCTTATAAACAGAGATGGTAATGCGATTGCTGCAGCCACAGGCGCTTTGGAATGGGACAGTGATGATATGATCAGTATGTTACGGAACTGGACCCGATAGTATTGTCAGACATCAGATCCTCAGGCTACAGATCATTTATCCCCGGCACAATTGCAGAGTTCTTACAAAGACCCAACCGCTTCATCGTGTTGGCCCGCACAAAGGCAGGAATCGTGAAAACCCACTGTCCGAATCCCGGCCGCCTCAGAGAGATTCTCCTGCCGGGGAGGAAGCTCATACTTGAAAAAGCGGATAATCCCGAAAGAAAAACCCGCTGGACCCTGGCTGCTGCCATATACAGAGATACGGTTATCCCACTGGTATCCGCTCGATCCAATGGTCTGGTAGGCCAACTGATACTGCCGCAGATTTTTCCAGATTATCAGGCTGAAGGGGAACAAACCCTGGGGAAATCCCGTCTGGACTGGCTGTTGACGAAAGGAACAAAAAAAATATGGGCCGAAGTAAAGGCTTGTACTCTTGTGGAACAGGGGAGAGCCCTTTTCCCAGATGCTCCATCAACCAGAGCTGTTAAGCACCTTGGAGAACTCTCGAATCCCGGGAAAGGTAATTCTTCCGCTGTATTCTTTACCGTTATGAATCCTTCGGCACAGGTATTCTCACCAAATCCCCACACAGATCCCTCTTTCTGCCTCGCCCTGAACCATGCTGTCGAATCAGGTGTCAGTATAAAGGTTTTGAGTGTATCAACGGATAAAGAGGGTTGGTCGACTGTGATAAATGAATCAATTCCTGTCGATTTTTCATCACTTAATCTTGCTATCAGAGATTCGGGGGTTATCCTGAGGATTTGGAAGCATCAATCCGCAGATAATTCAAAAAAAACCTTTGTTGTCCGTTATGAATATCATGATGAAGCACTCTCCCGGGCCGAACGCAGAAGAGTGAAATTACCCCGAAAACTGTCCGGGGAATACAAACTATATAAATCATTCACAATAAGAGGTGAGTCCGTATGCTTTAACTCAATGTCCGAGGAACTATCCGAAATGAATTTCTCACAAAACCCAGTGTTCAGCCCCGGGTTTCTGGATTGGGTATCAGACTATCGGCACCGAAGGGTTTTTCTTCATCAGAACTCTACCGGTGTAGTCACTCCGATGTAACAGCACCGGTTCTCCCAGATTCCTAAAGTATTCGTCCACAGCCTTCCTGGCACCAGTGAAATGCCCATAATCATCAATAATCAGGATGCCGCCGGGTACAAGCCTCGGGTAGAGAACCTCAAGTTCCTTCATAGTTGACTCGTACCAGTCAGTATCGAGTCTGAGAATCGCCAGCTGTTCGGGTATTTCTGAATTGAGAGTTTCTTCCACCGGTCCTTTTACAAATTTGTAGTTTGCTGACCCAGGATCCTTTTGGGTTAATGTTTGTTTCACCTCGTTGAGAGAAGAGCTCCACCAACCTTCAGGATTTCTATCACTCAGGGCTTCACCGCTGGATGCAATACGGTCTTCTTCCCCGGGTGCCACCATGCCGGTAAAAGTATCATAGAGCCATATC
>DEIH01000103.1 GCA_002352375.1 Spirochaeta sp. UBA2779
GTTCTACTGATACCATTCATTATGGCTTCAGATTGTCTGTTTAGTAATCGTTCTCTTCCTCCACAATAAAAGACATCCTGAAAATTTACAATTTGATACAATTATCCCAGTTACCGTTCAAATATTCCCTTTTTCCAGAAAGCTGTAATACCCGTTCTGGGTGAATATCACATGGTCCAGCAGGGGTATACCCAGGAGTTCACCCGAGTCTTTCAGCCTTCGGGTAAGTTCTCGATCTTCCGGGCTGGGATCGGTATTTCCTGAGGGGTGATTATGAGCACAGACAATGGCGGCGGCCCGGTCGGAGAGCGGGTCGACAAACACCTCCCGGGGATGAACAATGGTACGATCCAGTATCCCCTGGCTGATTACCCTGAGCCGTAAAACTTCGTGGGCTCCGTTAAGGCTTAATACCAGAAAGTGTTCCTGAGGCCGGTCGGCCCAATGGGTAACCAGAGGCATTACATCAGCCGGTTCACTGATTTTCCGTCTTGCCGGTTTGAGTCTGCGGCGGGCGAATTCCAATGATGCAGCTACCAGGGCGGCCCTGGCCGGGCCGATTCCGTCTATCAGTGTTAGTTCACCGGCATCCGGTATATCACCTGAACCGTCAAGAGCCGTGAGCAGGTCTGATGCCAATCTCCCCACTCCTTTTCTGCTGCTGCCGGAACCAAGCATCAGAGATAAGAGTTCAATATCAGACAGGGCATAAACACCTCTGGATGCCAGACGTTCCCGGGGGCGGTCTTTGGGAAGAAGGTTGGATATTCGTTCGTGTACAAGAGTCTTCATATTCTACTTGACGATGTAAAAGCTTTAAATGATTCAGCCTGGGGTGGAAAAGAAGCTTTATTTGCTCTTTATCAGCTTGAAACTGTAGAATAGTACTCCGATCGGACGTTTTTTCAGCAACTTAAAGCCGGTTTTTTCGTAAAACCGGATGGCACCGGTGTTTTCCCTCCCGACACCCAGATGAACACCGGGACATCCAATCTCAATCAGATGTTTTTTCAAAGTATCCATCAGCATTACACCGAGTCCCTGTCCTTGAAAGCCGGGTAGTATGTTGATATGAAGGTGGGCGGGGTATTCTTTTTCCAGACACCGGGGCAGGGTATCCAGATATCGGGTGGATTCAAAATATTCACGGAGATAGAGATAAAATGAAAAATCTTTCCTTTTCTTCTGAAAAGCCCGGACAATCTCCTTTTTCATTCTACGGCGAAACTGTTTTCTGAAGTTATTTGCATCAGGAGATGAGAGGATGTATCCCACAGGTTCATCGTCTTGATTTACTGCTACAAAACAGTGTTCCAGTTCGTAGCGGAGATAGGGAATGGCCCAGTGCAGTCCGGCAATTTCTCGAAAGCGTTCATCATTATTATCGAGAGTGAGAAAGCAGATTCTATCAACGGCAGTTGTATCACCGGGAACGGCGCTACGGACGGTGTAATTCATTTACAGCAGAGTACCATAAGACGGAGAGGAAGGGTACAATACCCAAAATAACTTAGAATAAAGGCGATACAGCATGACACTACAACTCATTATTGTGCTTATTCTTGTCGGCGGATGGCTGTTTGGTCGTCTGGCATCCCGTATCGGTTTGCCGGGAGTTCTCGGCATGACTCTCTGGGGTGTTTTTATCGGTACTCTCTGGCGGGATTCAATCCCTTCTGAACTCTGGAATCTGGCCCCTTTTCTCAAGTCTCTGGCCCTTATCGTGATACTGCTTCGGGCCGGTCTGGGTATCAATCTGTCCTCTTTGAAAAAAGTTGGCGCTGTAGCTGTGAGAATGGCCTTTCTACCGGCCATGTTTGAGGCTTCGGCACTAACCCTGTTGTTTCACTTTTTTCTGGGTTTTAACTGGAGTATTGCTGCTCTAGCCGCTACTTTATTGTCCGCAGTATCACCGGCAGCTGTAGTACCTTCAATGCTTACCCTTAAAGAGGATGGCTACGGGAAGGATAAAGATGTCCCGACGATGATGCTGGCGGGTGCAAGTCTTGATAATGTAACTGTAATCACCATGTTCATGATGTTCCTCGGACTTGCCAAAGGGGAGAATCTCAATATCCTCCGAACAGTTCTGCTGATACCCTGGTCTCTACTTCTGGGAATACTTCCCGGAGCTCTTCTGGGCATGTTTCTTGTATGGTTTTTTCAGCGATTTTACGAAAAAATCAGGGCGACGGAAAAGGTTCTTCTGCTTTTAGGAATCAGTGTTCTTCTGGTTCAAGTAGGTGACTTGATGAATACTGCCGCTTTGCTGGGAATTATGACCATCGGGTTTGTACTGCTGGCAAAAGCGGAACGGGTGGCTGCTGAACTTTCCCGGAAACTGGGGAAACTTTGGGTTTTCAGCGAAATTGTTTTATTTGTACTTATCGGGATGTCAGTCCAGTTGAATGTGGCTCTCAAAGCCGGTCCTACGGCACTTCTGCTAATAACCGGCGGACTGATTGCCCGCTCTCTGGGGGTTTTACTGGCAACAGCAGGATCCGGGCTGAACCGAAAGGAAAAAATGTTCTCAATCATCGCATACCTTCCTAAAGCAACAGTTCAGGCCGCACTTGGAGCGGTGCCCCTTCAGGCAGGTATCAAGGGTGGAGAGCTGATACTGGCATACGCTGTTGTGGCTATTATCTTTACCGCCCCACTGGGGCTGATCGGTATACGCCAGGGGGGGCCGAAACTGCTTCATATCGATCTTAAAAAAGAGAGTGAATGGGAAGACAACATGCTGGATACTGAATAGCTGTTAATTGACTATTGTTCAAACGACTTGTAAATCTTTATAACATCTTTTCTACCGTCAAACAGGATATCGACAAGTTCAGGGTCGAACTGTGTTCCCCGGCCCTGCATTATAATTTCCATGGCATCATCCAGGGGGATTGCATCTTTGTAAATTCGCTTGGATCTGAGGGCATCAAGTACATCCGCTATAGAACATATACGGGCTTCAATAGAAATGTTTTCGCCGGAGAGGCCTTTGGGATATCCTCTGCCATTCCACCATTCATGGTGTTCCAGGCAGATTCTGGAACCAAGCTGAAGAGCCTTTTTTTTACTGGCTTTGAGTATGTTGTAGCCGATCTGAGCATGTTCTTTCATTACTTCGTATTCATCAGGAGTCAGCTTGCCGGGTTTTTTGAGAATTATATCAGAAATACCCACTTTCCCTATGTCATGTAAGGGCGCTGCAAACATAATCAGTTCCAGTTTTTCGGGCTCCATTTCTTTTTTCTCTCCCAGAAGTCTGGCAATCTCTCCCACCCTCTGGACATGTTTCCCTGTTTCTCCGGACTTTGTTTCTATCACCTCACCCATAGTTGTAATGATTTCTCTCTGGGTATTGATCAGTTCCCGATTGTGAAGCTTGTTCTCCAGGAAAACGTTAACGTGGGATGTGTATAGCTCAACCAG
>DEIH01000205.1 GCA_002352375.1 Spirochaeta sp. UBA2779
GTTCATACCCGAGAAAAGAAGTGCCCAGGGAAATTCCGGTAATATCAGTTTCCGGTAAGGCCCTGTGGGGCAGTTTTATTTCAGATAACCGGGAATCGCCTGAATCTACGGGCAGAGTTCTGTCCAGACATACATCAAGATGTTTTTGTTTTCGCTTCAGGAGCTTCGCCATCTTTTTTACCCCCGGCTGTAGATCCGCAGCCCGGTTTTACCGAAATCTTTTAGATAAAAACGGTTCTTAAGCGGCCGGGCGGAAATGAGGATTTCCTTCCACGCATCAAGATTCTCCGGCCTTTCCAGCCAGTTGGTGTATTCCTTGAATTCCACAGATCGGGAACTGCGGTTCCACTTCTCCAGATCCCAGCGGGAAATCACTTCCGGGGCTTTATCGGCTATGGTTGCAGAATACACCATCATGGTATTACCCGATCCGTAGGATGCGATCAGAATTGTTTTACCGATAATTCCATTACCGATTTTTTTATACTCCTGCTGCAGCAGGGCCGCAAGGTATGTATATAAAGAGGCATTGTAAAGATTCCCGAATGTTTCGCTTAAGTACATGGCCTCCAGAAAGCCGGTACGATTCAAATAACGTTCAATTTCATCCTCATCCTTTCCGCAGCTGTTTTTAAGAAGCTTTCGCAGGGCGGTTTCAGGCATTCTGGTAAAGGGTACATGAAGGGCGATGTAATCAATCTCATCAATAACCTGGCAGCTGGAGTATCCTTTTCGTTCACAGAAGTCGGCAAATGCCTTCTCAAGAGCTTCCTGGTAGCAATCCATGGAATATCGGCCCTTTACCTTTGCTGTAACCGAGTCCAGCGGGCGGAAGAAGTCATCCACATCAGAAGCGAAAAATCCCTGATTACTTAAATCCAATTCAAGAAGCCGGGGATTTTTTTCCACCAGCAGGGAAACCGCCCCTGCCCCCTGAGTTATCTCTGCAGTACTGGGAGCATCGTACCTGGCGATATCACTGGAAATGGCCAGGGCTTTTTCCTCAGGTTTACCGGTAAGACTGAGCATGGATGCGGCGGAGAGCAGGGCTGCAGTACCACCGGCACAGGCGTGCTTTACCTCATAAGTTGTCATTGAGGTTCCCAGTTCGTATCCGGCATCGTTAAGCATCCCCTGAACGTAGGATGCTGCAGGTTTGGCATGATCCACCGCTGTTTCGGTACCCAGTGAAATGTAGCGGATCCGGCTTCGATTTTCTTTTTCCAATCGCTCTATAATTTCCGCTGCCGAATTGGCCGCCATGGATGCGGTATCCTCCCAGGGTTCTGGGAAGCGGAAGGATAACTGTCCGGTATGTTCAATAGCCCTGTTCATAATTCTGACAAGTTGTGGATGTGATTTACTCCGGTATTCCATCAGAGTTTGCATATCCATTTTGGGGTCGGGAAGGTAAAGGGCTATATCACCGATACCGATTGATGTATGACTCATTATTGTGCTCCACAATGATGATAAATCTTTTATCAAAACTAATCCATTTACTTGGGATAATACGATAAATTGCCGGTATTTTGCCTGTTTCTACACAAAAAAAAAGACCGCCCGGGGAGGGACGGTCCTATCTAAGGGGCAGACGGTAATCCTGGGAGGGGTACACCTGGGTGGGTGAGTTGAAATACCGCCGTCAACCCTCACCATTATTTTCGGCTTCAGGAGAGAAAGCTTGATATGTTTTTTAACGCTTATACTCTCTTTTACATCAGGGGTGTTTTATTGCATGCTTACCGGGACACTATAATTAACGAACAAAGGGGACTTATTTGAATATTCCTGAAAGACTTGAATCCCTGCGCCGGCTTATGGTTAGCTCGGGCGCCGATGCGTACATTATCAATGGATCAGATCTCCACGGAAGTGAATATCCTTCCAGCAGGTGGCGGACAAGAGAATGGATAAGCGGCTTTACCGGCAGCGCGGGTATTGTTGCAGTTACAAAAGATAAAGCCGGCTTATGGACGGATTTCAGATATTGGATACAGGCACCATCTGAGCTGTCAGGGAGCGGTATCGATCTGTTTCGGGAAGGGGCGGAGGATGTCCCAGGTATCGGACATTGGCTTTCAGAGGTTCTGCCCGCTGGATCTTCTGTTGCTTATGACGGCCGCACAATCTCCTTAAAAACAGCATCAGAATGGGATGAGGTTTTCAAGGATGCCGGGATATCTGTACTCAGTAATCTGGATCTGATTGAAATTCTCTGGAAGGACAGACCGGAAGTTTCCAGGTCTGCATTAATTGAACTGGGTGAAGATGAAACCGGAGAAACCCGGGTTCAACGGCTGGAGCGGTTGAATAAAGCCCTGGAAAAAGAACACACCGACAGCTGGATCGGCATTGGACTGGATTCGGCGGCCTGGCTGTTAAATGTCCGGGGAGCGGATGTCCCCTACAACCCTGTGGTTAACGGATTTCTCATCTATTCTGAAAATAGATTAACCTGGTATACCGACGAACGCCGGATTAATGAGTCTCTTGGCAGGAATCTTGAAAAAGATGGAGTTTTTACAGCCGATTATGATGATTTTTTTCCGGCTCTGGAAAAAATATCGGAAGATGCATCGATTCTTATCGACCCTCAATCCATCACCCGGGGAGTTCTGGATCGTATACCCAGTACCGTGAAATTTAAAACCGCTGCAGACCCGGTAATCCTGATGAAAGCCCGGAAAAATTCTGTTGAAGCAGAAAGAACCTCTCAAGCTATGGAAAAAGACGGTGTGGCCATAGTCCGCTTTCTGATGAAACTGGAGAAAGCAGTAACCCGGGGAGAAAAGATAACGGAACTTGAAGCTGCGGGTATGCTCCTGAGGGAACGTTCCTCACTTCCTGGCTTTATCGAAGAGAGTTTTTCGCCTATACCGGCTTTTGGTTCCCATGGCGCTATCTGCCATTATGAAGCCAGCCGGGAGGGGGCCTTCACCCTTGAGGCCGGCCCCAACCTTTTTCTCATTGATTCAGGTGGACAATGGGAAGAGGGTACCACCGATATCACCCGGACCATTGTTCTGGGTACACCTTCGGATATGCAGATAAAGGATTATACCCTCACTTTAAAAGGTCATATCGCTCTTT
Organism: Spirochaeta sp. UBA2779; assembly: GCA_002352375.1. GTDB lineage: Bacteria > Spirochaetota > Spirochaetia > DSM-2461 > DSM-2461 > UBA2779. The sequence goes on from DEIH01000205.1 coordinate 3,094, forward strand.
CCCGGGCTCGATTTCCCAAGGGCACCCGGGGGTATCAGCTGGATACTTTGGCTCGATCAGCCCTGTGGCAGGAGGGGGTTAATTACGGGCATGGAACAGGCCACGGTGTGGGTTATCGTCTCAACGTCCATGAAGGACCCCATAAAATCAGCCCGTGGCCCATCGATGTCCCTCTGGTACCGGGGATGATCGTATCAAATGAACCCGGAGTGTACAGAGAGGGCCGCTACGGCATCAGAATTGAAAACCTTCTCATCTGCCGAGAGGACATTTCAACTGAATTTGGTGAATTCCTTGCCTTTGATACCCTTACCCTGGCCCCATACGATGAGAGACTCATCGATACTGGACTTATGAATGATGGGGAAATAAACTGGGTTAATCAGTACCAGGCAGAGGTTAGCAGGCGATTGAAGCCTATGTTGAACAATGCGGAACTGGACTGGCTGGAAGCGGCAACCGCAGAATTATCCCTTATTACTGTTTCCTGATGAAAAGACGAGATGTCTTCCTGGCCGTTCTCTCATGTCTTCTCTGGTCTACGGCTTTTGTCGGAATCAAGGCGGGGTTTGCCGCCGGGGCTCGTCCGTTCTTCTTTGCAGGTGTCCGATTTTTTGTTTCCGGTCTGATGCTTGTTCCTGTTGCCTTTTTTGTTGAAGGCAGAGAAAAGTTCATCACCGGGATAAAAAAGCATTGGGGCTTTATGGCCGCCATCGGTTTTCTTCAGACAGCTCTGTTGTATGGGGCCTTCTACACTGGTGTGGGTATGATTCCAGCATCAATAGCTGCCATCATTATCGGTGCACAACCTCTGCTAACTTCCGCTGTTTCCCATCTTGTGCCTCCTGGAGAGCGTTTGAATCAGCGACAGTGGTTCTCATTGATACTTGGTATACTCGGCCTTGTGATACTCAGCCTGAGCCGTAACAAAGCTGGGAATACAGATCGTGGCAACACCGAGATTACCGGAATTATCATACTTCTTCTTGCCTTAAACTCGGGTACCATCAGTACCATCTGGGTATCCCGGAGTTCCAGGGTTGTTCCTCCGCTGGTTCTCAGTTCCGGGCAGTTTCTTTTCGGTGGTGGTTTACTGCTTATCGCATCTTTTCTGGTTGAAGGAACACCCTCGATTACAGACTTAACCACATTTTACTTTGCCCTTTTATGGCTGGTTCTTGTGTCTTCAACAGCGGTAACAATCTGGTTTCAGCTTCTTCAGAAAAGTGGAGTAGGTGCCGGAGCTTTATCGGTCTGGAAATTCATTATTCCCATCACCGGTGCAATGCTAGGATGGGTATTGATGCCCGGGGATTCCCCGGATACTGGTTCGGTGGCAGGAATGCTTCTCATTGCCGTGTCGGTTTTATTTTTTTTCCGTTCGGAAAAGCCTCGGAGCTTATAGACTCACCCGGATTGTCCTTTTACTTCAGATGAAGTCCGCATTCCCGTATTGTGCCGTCCTCCCACCACCATCGGGCGGCCCTCTCATGTTCTCCCGGTCGGGATGGCCGGGTACATGGTTCGCAGCCAATGGACCGGTATCCCTCATCGTGAAGGGGGTTGTATGGAACCTCGTTCTTCCGGATGTAATCCCACACCTGTTGTGAGCTCCAGTCCAGCAGGGGATTTACCTTTACAAGGGGTAATCCGTCTTTTTTTAAATGACCCTCATCATACTCACTGTACATCAGATTCCCTCTGGTGGAGGGACTCTGATCCCGGCGGAGTCCTGTGGCCCAGGCTTCCCTGCCTTTAAGGGCCCGGCCCAGAGGTTCCACCTTGCGGATGCCGCAGCATTCGGAATGTCCATCCTGATAAAAACTGTTCATTCCCTTTTCTTTCAGGAAGGGCTCCAATAGGTCCGGTGAGGGGGTGAATATTTCCAAATTGATTCCGTAGTGGTTTTTAACAGTATCCATATATGCATAGGTATGGCTGTGAAGTCTGCCGGTATCCAGACAGAAAACGGAGAAAGGAAGACCATTTTTTGATGCCATATCAATTAGAACAACATCTTCGGCGCCGCTGAAGGCCAGGGAGAGCTTTTCTCCAAAAGCACTCTGAGTTTCAGATAGAATCTCTATTGGAGACAGGCTGGCGAATTTTTCATTGGCCAGTGATATGTCAAAACTCCTGTTGACTGAAAGGTCGGTTTCCAATTCTTTTTTAATAAACTCAAACACCCGGGTGTACATGCGTTCATCCCCGTTATCCTCTCTGATGATAAAAAAAGGTGCCAGCTCCACATTCTTTTCAGCGGCCAGCTTCATTCCTTCTGAGTTGATATCGGCCTCATCGGCAATTACGACGCGATCAATCCGGTCCCAGAATCCCCGTTTCTTGAGTATTTCTTCGGCTTGGGCACATTTTCCGCAGGGAGAACCGTCGATAAGAATCTTTTTTATCATCAGAATGCTCATGGGGCACACGATACCCCGGAGCTTTGTCTCTGGTGAAGGGGCTGTCTTGCCTCCCTGTGTACCTCCGGGGTATCTTTTAGAGCGTTTTTAATACCCATGGAGAAAAAAGTGTACAAGCCAGTAGATCCCAAAGTCGAATTCCCGAAAATGGAGGAGGAAATCCTCAAGTTCTGGAATGAAAAACACATATTTGAAAAATCAATCAAAAATCGTTCGGATGCCGATGAATACGTCTTCTATGACGGCCCTCCATTTGCTACCGGGCTTCCCCATTTCGGCCATCTGGTACCCGGTACCATAAAAGATATTATTCCCCGCTATGTAACCATGAAGGGAAAGAGGGTGGAGCGCCGTTTCGGATGGGATTGTCACGGCCTTCCTGTTGAATATGAGATGGAGAAGGAGTTGGGAATCTCGGGTAAAACCCAGATAGAGAAGTTCGGTGTGGCCAATTTCAATGAGGCCTGCCGTTCCATCGTTCTGCGTTACACCGACGAATGGCGGAGGATTATGACCCGCTCCGGCCGCTGGGTAGATTTCGATCACGATTATAAAACCATGGATTCAGACTATATGGAATCCATCTGGTGGGTAATGAAATCCCTCTGGGACAAGGAGCTTGTTTACAAGGGGCACTACATACTCCCAACCTGTCCCCGCTGTTCCACACCTTTATCGAACCACGAGCTCAATCTTGGCGGTTACAAGGATGTTCATGATCCGGCGATTACCGTTCGTTTTAAAAGTAAATCCGAAGAGAACACATGGTTTCTGGCCTGGACCACCACCCCTTGGACGCTTATCAGCAATCTCGGCCTTTCAGTGGGACCTGATATCGACTACGTGAAGATTTCTGATAAGTCAGACGGCATCTTCTACATTCTCGCCGAGGCCCGCCTTGGGGACTATTACAAAAGTGAAAATGACTACCGTATTCAATGGACGAAGAAGGGCTCCGAACTCGGCGGCCTGCAGTATGAGCCGATATTTCCCTATTTTATCGACTACTCGGAACAAGGTGCTTTCAGGGTATTTGTGGGATCCCATGTTTCAACCGAAGACGGTACGGGTATCGTTCATACCGCCCCGGGTTTTGGTGAAGAAGATTATGAGGTGATGAAAGGTTCCGGGGTACCGGTGGTTTGCCCGGTGGATGATGAGGGTCAATTTACAAAAGAGGTTCCCGACTATGCTGGGCGTTTTGTAAAGGACTGTGATAAGGACATCATTAAACTTCTCAAAGAGAACGGTACTCTGATTAAGCGGGATCAGATTCTTCACTCCTACCCTCATTGCTGGCGCTGTGACAGCCCCCTGATTTACAAGGCCGTGGGTTCCTGGTTTGTTGATATACAGAAAATCAAGGATGTAATGGTATCATCCAACAAGCAGATTCACTGGTTGCCGGATCACATAAAGAAAGGCCGTTTCGGTAAATGGCTGGATAATGCCCGGGACTGGGCCATCAGTCGAAATCGCTATTGGGGAAACCCCCTGCCTATCTGGGAATGCGACAGCTGCAGCGAAAGGGAATGCCTGGGGAGCCGGGAAGAACTTTATGGAAAAATCGGTGAGGAGGCTGCAGCCGCGCATAAAGCTGCTGGAGGCGATCTTCACAAACATCATATAGATGAACTCACCTGGAAATGTGATTGCGGGGGAACCATGAAGAGAATCCCCGAAGTGCTGGACTGCTGGTTTGAATCCGGTGCCATGCCCTACGCTCAGGTTCACTATCCTTTTGAAAATAAAGAGTGGTTTGAGGAGCATTTTCCGGCAGACTTCATCTCTGAAGGTCTGGATCAGACCAGAGGCTGGTTCTACACCCTTACCATACTCGGCGCGGCTCTCTTTGATTCTCCTGCTTTCCGCCACGTTGTCGTAAATGGACTTGTTCTCGCTGAAGACGGGAAGAAAATGTCCAAGAGTCTGAGGAACTACACCGACCCCGGAAATGTCATAGATGAGTTTGGAGCTGATGCTCTGCGACTGTTTCTGATGGATTCGGCCGTTGTAAAAGCAGAAAGTCTCCGCTACTCCGATAGTGGAGTACGGGATGTGTTAAAAGGTGTACTTATTCCCCTCTGGAATGCCTACAGCTTTTATGTTACCTATGCAAATATTGATAACATGCACCCGGAGGACATCCCTGTTAATCCCGGAAATCCTCTGGACCGCTGGATTCTTTCTGAAACCGGAAACCTTGTTCGCCTGGTAAGTGAATATCTTGATGCCTATGATATTCAGAAAGCTATTGAACCGATACTGAATTTTATTGATGCCTTGAACAACTGGTATATCAGGCGCTCCCGTCGAAGGTTCTGGAAGAGTACCAATGATGGTTCGGGAGATTCTGATAAAAATGAAGCCTATGCCACTTTGAGAGGGGCTCTTGTAACACTGGCCAAAGTAACAGCTCCATTTATGCCCTTTATCACCGATGAAATCTATCAGAACCTGAAAAATGACAATGATCCGGAGTCTGTTCATCTCTGTGACTGGCCC
>DEIH01000187.1 GCA_002352375.1 Spirochaeta sp. UBA2779
AACTACCACTTGTAGTTGCTGAACGCTTTATTGGCTTCCGCCATCCTATGGGTATCTTCCTTCTTTTTAAAGGCGACACCCGTTGAATTAAACGCATCGAGTAACTCTGCGCTCAATTTTTCCTGCATACTCCTGCCGCTTCTGCTTCTGGCAGCATTGATAATCCAACGCATAGCCAGGGCTTCACGCCTGGATTCTCGAACTTCAATGGGAACCTGATAGGTAGAACCACCCACTCGGCGGGATTTAACTTCCACCATCGGCTTAACATTATCTACTGCCTTGAGAAATATTTCCAAAGGTTCTTTTTCAGACTTCTCGCCTACAATTGTCATAGCACCGTAAACGTTACGATAGCTTACAGACTTCTTTCCCTGAAGCATCATCCGGTTAACAAATTTGGTAACTATTTTGCTTCCATACCGGGGATCGGCATCTACAGGCCGAACCGGGGTTTCTCTTCTTCTAGACATACAACCCTCTACGCCTTAGGCTTTTTGGTCCCGTATTTGGACCGGCCCTGCTTTCGGCCGTCGACACCCAGAGTATCTTTTGTACCACGAATTACATGATACCTGACACCGGGAAGATCCTTAACTCTGCCACCGCGGATAGCCACCACGGAATGTTCCTGTAGATTATGTCCAACACCTGGAATATAGGCGGTTACCTCAATTCCATTGGACAAGCGTACACGGGCCACCTTCCGCAGCGCGGAATTAGGCTTCTTAGGCGTAATGGTCATAACGCGGGTGCACACACCCCTCTTCTGGGGGCAGGACTGCAGAGCCGGTGAGTTTGTCTTTTTGACTGAGGACTTACGTCCTTTTCTCACTAATTGATTAATGGTCGGCATATTATGCTACAACTCCTCATAACGGCCATTCTGGCCATTCAACCGTTGCTATCGGCTCAAGTCCCCGAAGCACGGAGATATTAGCGGTTTGCTCCTTAAAGGTCAATACCGGAAAAACCGCTCAAGGGAAAGTGCTCTGCACCATCCCCTTTCGACTGAATTATCCTGCTGAGCCGGTGCTTCCTGAAGCTTCAGCAGCCACTGGGTCAGAGCCATCTACACCCTCAAGAAGATCAGCATCAAGCCGTCTCTGTTCAAGAATTTTTGCCACATGGGCATCCAGATCTTCGGTGTCCTTGGTGAACAGTTTCAAATCTCTGTATTTCCTCATTCCGGTACCTGCTGGAATGATATGTCCAATGACAACATTTTCCTTCAAACCCCGCAGACTGTCTGTATCCCCTGCAATAGCCGCATTGGTAAGCACCCTTGTGGTTTCCTGGAAACTGGCTGCAGAAATCCAGCTGTCAATATTCAGTGACGCTCTTGTGATACCAAGGAGAAGGGGCTTGGCCATAGCCGGCTGACCACCTTCCCTGACTACCTTATCATTCTGTGTTCTGAACTGGTACTTATCCACCTGCTGACCAAAAATGAAACTGGTATCACCCACATCGATGATTTCAACCTTTCTCATCATCTGCCGGATTATAACACCGATATGTTTGTCGTTGATTTGAACACCCTGCATTCGGTAAACTTCCTGCACCTCATCGACAAGGAACTGCTGCAGTGCGTTTTCACCTTGGATTTCAAGAACATCATGAGGATCTTTAGGACCGTCACACAGAGGCTCAGCTGCATCCACCGGATCGCCGTTCCGTACAAGAAGGTGACGTCCCATGGGGACAAGATGCTTTATCTTCTCACCGTAATCATCGATAACCGTAATAATTCTCTTACCCTTACTGATACCCTCAAAATCAACAGTACCACCGATTCTGGACAGTATCGCCGAATCCTTAGGCCGCCGGGCTTCAAACAACTCTCCAACCCTCGGCAGACCACCGGTAATATCCTGGGTTTTCTGAGATTCCTTGAGCATCTTAGCTAAAGTCTGGCCGGCTTTAACTTTCAAACCATCGTCAATATTCAGGTAGGAATTTTCCGGCAGATAATAGTCCTGCAGGTCTTTCCCTTCATCATCGACAATGGTGATTCGCGGCTGGAGAGTATCCGCAGAGGTATCAGTAATCTTCTTTTCGATATTCCCGGTATCCTCATTGATTTCTTCCCGAAGTGTGGTACCTGGAATGATATCCTCAAATTTAATAATACCATCAACTTCGGCAATAATTGGTTCACTGAAGGGATCGAATATGGCCAGTGACTCATCTGCTTCGGCTACATAACCCTCGGTGATAAGTACAGTGGAACCGTTTCTTATCTCAACCTTTTCGTCCTGAGCCACAAGGAGAATCTTCTTCTTGAGAATAACAACAAAAGCGTTTTCTTCAGCGAGAAGGGGTTCTCCCTTCCTCACAAGAACTGTCTCACCTTTGATAATTTTATCACCATCTTCCGGTTTAACTTCGTCACCTTTTTTGATATCTATCAACGAAAGTATGCGGGAAACCTTCAGATGTCCTTTACGCGTAAACAACTGTCGACCGTCTTCCATCGGTACAGAAATGCCGTTAATTTCCCTGACAAGCAGAGGGTAACGCTTTGATACATGGTTTTCCTCGGCAACAGTACTGGCAGTACCGCCGACATGGAACGTTCTCATCGTCAGCTGAGTACCCGGCTGTCCAATAGACTGGGCAGCAATTATGCCGACCGCCTCACCGATATCGGTTGTTCTATGGTTTGCAAGATTCCTGCCGTAACATTTCTTACATACACCATGCTGAGCCTCACAGGTAAGTACCGTTCTCACCCGGACACTTTCAATACCGAGGTCTTCAATTTCCAAGGAGATTTCATCGGTTATTTCCTGATTGACATCAACCAGAAGATCTCCAGTGATGGGATGCTTTACCCTTTCCAGGGTAAAACGGCCCATAATTCGATCGGAGAGTGACTCAACAATTTCTTCACCGTCCTTAAGAGCAGTGATATCAATTCCGTTAATAGTTCCGCAGTCATCCATATTAACA
>DEIH01000025.1 GCA_002352375.1 Spirochaeta sp. UBA2779
TAATAGTTATTGGTACAGACAAACAAAACCGGAAGCTTCCATACTGATGCAAGGTTCAACGATTCATGAAACGCGCCTTCATTGGCAGCGCCATCTCCGAAAAAACCCACCGTTATATTGTCTTTTTTCTTGTATTTCTGACTTAATGCGGCACCAACAGCTAGTGGAATCCCGCCTCCGACAATTCCATTGGCCCCAAGGCTGCCTTTGGAAAAGTCGGCAATGTGCATACATCCGCCTTTACCCTTGCAATATCCAGTTTCTTTGCCCAGGAACTCGGCCATCATTCGATTAATGTCCATATTCTTGCCGATTCCCTGATTATGTCCCCGATGGGTCTGAAGGATGTAATCGTCGTTTTCCAGAGCCGAGCAGACACCGATTCCGGTGGCTTCTTCACCAATACAGAAGTGGGCAGTACCGTGAACCTTGCCCTGTACAAAGAGTTTAGCGGCCTTTTCTTCAAATCTCCGGGTTTGAACCATCTTGAGATACATATCCAGATGCTTTGTACTCGTAATTTTCATAGCGCTCCTCACAACAAATTATCTATAAGCATGGTAAGGATAGCGATAGTCGTCAAATATGTCAAATGTTAAAAAAGCGGGAAAAATTAACAAATGATACAAATACGAAAAAAAGCGGTTATGCCTTTTCCGGCCGTTTCAACATAAGGTATTATTTATTAAATGAATTCAGATAGCATTCAGGTTCCCCTGTTCTGGCAGACCGGTGAGCGTCAGATTCCTCCAAGACCGGATAATCCAGAGAAATTCCCGAAAGATGACTCACGGCATTGGTACGATATGGAATATGCCGGATGGCATGTGAGAAAGCTTCCCTTACCGGAATCTCCTGCAGATGGGCCAAAAGGGAAAAGCATCGTGGCTCTTGTTTCAGGGATTCACCCTTACAGTGAGGATTTTCAGGAAGGAATGCGCCGGACTGCAGTTCATTATGGTATCAACCTGAGGATACTGTTATCCCAGTGGGATTCGAATCATCAGATATATGATGTGGATGAAGCGATTTCTCTGGATCCGGACCTGATAATTATATGGATTGATAAAATAAAGTCCGGTTCTGAACTCATCGGGAAAATATACAAAGCCGGGATTCCTGTAATAGCGGCTAACACCCTTCCTGACGATGAGGGCTTCAGGCGTATTCTCTCCTGGACAGGCCCCGATGACTGGACTCAGTTCCGTCTTCTGGCTCATAGATTTGCTGATTTAATGAATAACAGAGGTGGATATGCCGTAATTTGCCATATTAAAGGAACTTCTGCTTTCTATGCACGAAGCTGGTCGGTAATTACCGAGTTGAAGAAGAATTCTCCGAAGATGACACTTTTAGACATGAAAACCACAGATCTGGATCTGGAGAAAACTTATCTGCAGGTAAAAAGATGGATTGAGAAATATGGTAATGAGCTCAAAGGTATCGTGAGTGCCGATGACAGTGTTACCCAGATGGGAATTAACAGGGCACTGGTTGAACTTGGACGTGAAGATGTTCTCAGAGTAGCCAGCGGGAGTAGTTCTACAGGTATCAGTCTTATCAGAGAGAATAAATGTCATGCCATAACATATCAGCTGGCTCAGCAGGATGGAGCATTGCCCCTCAAGGTGGCTGTGGACTGGTTTAACGGCTTGGAGATTCCTCCTCTCAGACACCTGCCTGTACGCATTCTGGATTCCGGGAATATAAATCTTCTGGTAGACCGGAAGCAATTTGTCCTTGATGCTGATACAGATGTATTATTTCAGTATATCCTTGATTGCAGTGCGGACCAGGTACGCGGATTCTTTCACGAGCTGATTAATGGATTCTCCCGCAGTATTGATGTTTCCATGGAGTTTTTCAGAGGGTTCTGTATTGAAGTTTATGCCAATCTTCATCATATAATAAAAACGGCCAAGCTGGATGAAACTGCTATTGTGGGAAGCTATGAGGGTATCTATAAAATGCTCTTTCAACAGCCGACATTGGAGAAATCAATCACATGGCTGGAGAATGTATCCTTAAGAATTATCAGTCAGCTATCGATAAAACGAAACCGTCATGGCCATCTGATTCATCAGGTGATTAGCTATGTAGAAGACAATTATCACATTCCTATGTCATTGAAAACGCTTTCATATAAGTTTAATATCACCGCTCCGTATCTGGGAAAATTGTTCAGCGATGAAACAGGTGAAACCTTCACCGTCTGGCTGAATAAATTGAGAATAGAAAAAGCAGTCGAGTTGATGAAAACAACAGATTTAACCGTCAGGGAAATAGCTCATAAAATCGGATACGCCAATTCCAATTATTTCTACAAGCTCTTCAAGACTTATATGAATATCAATCCCGGGGAATATCTGGCTTTATTGAAAGAAGGCTGAACGCCCGGTTCCGGATAGTGCAGTTTCACCGAAGTCTAACACAAACAGCACTAATCACTTTCCCCGGAATGCTCTCTTTATTCTATCACCGCTGAATTGTTTGATAGTTATGGTTTTACAGCCTGAATTGTTGCTGAAACAATGTAATCTTCTATTTTACTATCGGGAGCCCATTCTCGGATAAATTCCCTGCTTTCATCCTTTGGTTCTATTTCAATATGACTAAAACCAGCGGAATTAATCATATATTCCAACTCACTTATTGATGATGCCCCAGACATACAGCCAGTAAACATGGCCATATCTTTTTTTAAGCTTTCTGGAAGTTCAGTTGTTGCCACAATATCAGATATAGCTAATCTTCCACCGGGTTTTAAAACACGATAAGCTTCTTTGAAAACTTTTTCTTTTTCCGGGGACAGGTTGATAACACAATTTGAAATAATGATATTAACTGTAGAATCTCTTACCGGAAGATTTTCTATTTCACCTAAACGGAAATCCACATTGCTGTAATTTGATTTTTCAGCGTTCTCTCTTGCTTTGGTAACCATAGAAGGGGTTATATCTACACCTATTACCTTTCCTGAAGCACCTGTCTGTTTTGCAGCAAGAAAACTGTCAAACCCACCTCCAGATCCTAAATCAAGGACTGTTTCTCCTGCTTCAATTGATGCTATCGCCTGTGGATTTCCACAACCTAACCCCATATTGGCTCCTTCAGGAACTTCAGTTAATTCTGTGTCAGAATATCCGAGGATTCTTGATATTGCCCTGGACTCTTGAATAGATTCATTACAGCATGAATTTGAAGAACAGCCACATCCTGAACTTCCTGCATCAGCCACTATCCGGTACTGCTCTCTGACAGCAATTCTTATTTTATCATTACTTGTTTTATTCATTTTATATCCTCAATGTGTAAATGTGCACCTTTATGCACAACATAGCTAAAAAATATAGCTAAAAAATATAGCTAACAACATCCTGGACAACAAACTGTCATGCAGGAACGAACTTTACCGGCTATCCCCTCAACTTTTTCAAGAAATTCTGAAGCATCAATACTGTAGTACATATGTCTGCTCACCTTTTCTCCAGTCAAAATGCCTGCTTCATGCATTAAATGAAGATGCCGGGAAATTACTGATCGATCCTGGGGCAGACTTTCTGCTATGGCTGCAATATCTGAGCGTCCATTTAATAAGAGAAACTTCAGAATCTGTACCCTGACAGGTTCACTTAAAGATTTAAAAAATCTGGAGTCAAGAAGTTCTACAAGCTCATCAGCTTCCTGCCCTCTGGATATGATATCTGATTTACTCATAAATATATATTAATGCACACATATGCATATGTCAAGAAAACTCATTGCCTCATGATTAATCCACGCTAAGATTGGTGGTTGCCATAAAACTAAAATCTACTTGAATGTTTTTTGGAAAAGGGATGTTCGAGACAATTTTATGCAAAGGCCACAGGCCTGAGTTCGGAGAAACTTTATCAACAGGCAACAGTACAACGAAATCATTTATTGCCATTTAGTCTATCAGGGAAATAGCGCTTGGAATTGGATACACCAATTCAATATATCCTGCTTTTTTCCCTACTTATTGGTGAAATATTCTCATTTTCTGCATTTGAGAATAACTGTAATCCATGAGATTATTTACTCATGATGAATTCCCGTGAAAGAGTCTTTGCGGCGTTTGATTACCGTGAAACAGAAATTATTCCCCGGTGGTGCGGAGCTTCAGATGAGTTCTGGTTAAAAGCAAAAAATGAACTTCAGTTGGACGATGAAGGTTTGCGGCAGCGTTTCGGTGATGATTTCCGCCGCGTGTATGCCCGGTACTGTGGACCGGAGCTGAACCTGTCCAAAGGGGCAAGTTGGAAAAGTCCTTTCGGGATTGAGCGTAACGGAATTGGTTACGGTCAACCTTTAACTCATCCTATGTCTGAAGTCTGTACAATTGAAGAAGTTGAAGATTACCCCTGGCCGGATCCTCAATGGATGGACCCCACAAAGATAAGATCTGATGCTGAACAATGGGTCGGTGAATATGCCATATTGGGCGGTGACTGGTCACCGTTCTGGCACGATGTTATCGATCTCCTCGGTCATGAGAATCTGTACTACAAGATGTATGATTATCCGGATGTGGTGAAAAAAATCTTTGAAAAAGTAACAGATTATTACATTGAGGTAAGCCGGAATATTTTCGATGAAGCAGCGGATGTTATAGATATCTTTTTTATCGGAAACGACCTTGGCGGACAAACGGGTCCGCTGCTGAGTTTGGATATGTATCTGGAGTTTATTCATCCCTCAATTAAGCGTATTATAGATTTGGGTCATTCCTACGAATTGAAGGTGATGATGCACTGCTGCGGAGGGTACCGTCCTTTTATTCCTTCTTTGATTGAGGCGGGAATGGACGGTTTACATGCCCTGCAGCCGGATGCCGGAGGAATGGCCCCAGTGGCTTTAAAAAGGGACTTCGGTAAAGATATTGTCCTGAACGGAGCTATCGATTCTCATCATATTCTGATTAATGGTGAGAGTCCCGGTTTTGTAAGAGATAAAACAATTGAACTCCTTGAAATCATGGCTCCCGGCGGCGGATATATTGCCGGTGCAAGCCACGATACCATTCTTGAGGAAACGCCGGTGGAAAATGTACTGGCCATGTTTGATGCAATAGGTGATTTTCGAATTTATTGAAGTTTTTTTCGTTATTTCTTCAATTGAGATCTGCCATTTTTTATGACATCCTTTAAGTATGGTAACTCTAGAAGAAACTGAATTAAAAGGTAATCCACTCAAAGCTGATAAACGGGTACAAAACCTGATCGACCGCAGCCATGAGCTGGCCCGAACTCACAAACGCGATCTGTATGTGGATAATGCAGAGTTTCTAGTGTATCACTGGTCCGGTGAAGCGGCAGCTTTCAGCCCGAACACCGGTGAGCTTTCTGCGGCAGAAGATACACGGATAAATCTTGGGGATCATAATGCCAGGGTGGACGTGGGAGGAACTTTTCCTTTTGCCGATGAAATGCCGTCAAAGAAAAAGGGCTTTTCATACGATACAGCCAATTGGGCCGAAGATTATGCCTTTTTTCTGGATCACAGCCCCGCTGAAGTTCATGAACATGAGAGAATCGTCGGTGAGTTTCACTGGATGCTCGAAGAGGCCCGCTTTTTTCAATATCCTGAAAGTCAGAGGAAACTGGGACGTCTTGCCCGTAATCTGGGTACCGGGGGTATCAGTTTTACCCACACAGCACCGGATCTGAGTATCGGATTATCCCTGGGTTGGGGTGGTTTACTGTCCAAGGTTAAAAGTAGAAAAGAAAAATTCATAGAATATGGAAATAAAGCCTCTGCCGAATACCTGACAGCTATGGAATCGGTTGTTGAATCGATTATGCGATTTGTAGAAAAGCATGCTGAAGTGGCAGAACAAAAGGCTGCAGCAGAGAGTAATCCTGACTTGAGGGCGAACTATGAGTTTGTCGCTGAGAATACCAGAGCCATCATCAGTGATGCTCCTCAAACCTTTGCTCAAGCCGTACAGTGGCTGCAGTTTTTTACAACTGTGGAACGTATTAACGGCCATGGAAATGGGTATGGACGCCTGGATTTGCTTCTTGATGAATATTTTGCAGCTGATATGGATGCAGGGAGAATAAGCAGAACAGAAGCTGTTTCTCTGGTTGCTGAACTCTATCTGAAGTACGGCGGCAATTACTGGTCCTTCGGCGGCCGGGACAGAGAGGGTAATGATGCCACTAATGAGACAAGCTGGATTTGTATGGAAGCCTATGATATTACCGGGGGCTACAATCATCTGGGTTTGATGTGGCACCCGGATATCGATCCTGAATTTTACAATTATGGATGTGATGTAACCGCCAGGCATAACTGCGGTACTCCGACACTGGTGAATTTTGATGTACTGCGCAACAGCCAACTGCGTTCAGGTGTGGATGAAGAGGATGCCTGGAATATGTCTTATTCAGGCTGCCAGTGGTATTGCGTTGTTGGAAAGGAATACAACGATCAGGATTTAAACTCCTTCGTTCTGGTACAACCCATGCAGCGGGCCATGGAAATAGCTGAGAAAAATGGTATTGATGACTTTGAAGAGTTCTGGAAAATCTACGATATCGAAGTGGATAAAACCGCAGAGATACTGAAGGATTTCAAGAATGAGACATACAAATGGCAATCAAAAGTCTGGCCGGAAATGGTTACCAGCCTCTGTATGCACGGAACCATAGAAAGAGGCCGGGATGTTACAGATATGCAGGCGGTTAAATACAACTACACTTCTGTAAATGTTCTGGGAACACCCAATGTGGCAGATTCCTTATTCGCTATGAAAAAACTTATCTTTGAAGAGAAGAAATACAGCATGGCGGATTTAAGAGCTGCAGTAGCCGATGACTGGAAAGATAATGAGCTTATGCGCCTTGATTTCCTGAACCAGCCGAAGTTCGGCAATGATAATCCGGATGTTGATGAAATGGCAGTCAGGGTTTCCGAGCATATTCGGGAAGTGCTGGAAGGAAAGCGTAATATCAAGGGATTTAATTTCCGCCCGAGCCTGTTTCAGTATATGGGACATACTTATGCCGGTGAGCTTCTCGGCGCGACACCCGACGGGCGTCATGCAAAAGAACCTTTTGCTCATGGTATGAATCCCATGCACGGCAGGAATACACAAGGTATTGCAGCAACAGTTGAATCATTTACAAAACTGGACTACAGCAACTATCAGGGAGGTTCCTTTCAGATTGAAGTCCAGCCGTCTTTCTTCCCTCCCGGCTCAAGAAAGGGCGATCTGGTGGAAACTTTTTCCAGAATATTTTTCGAGAAAGGCGGAGTTCAGATAAATCTGAATACAATTGACCTTGAGAAACTCAAAGGTGCAATGGATCACCCGGAAAAGGATGAATACAAGAATCTCGTAGTAAAAGTTACCGGATATTCAGCCCATTTTGTCGTTATGGACCGCCGCTTCCAGGAAGAATTTCTCCAACGGGTGAATTACGCATCCCTGTGAGAACCGGCACATTGTTCGACATTCACACTCTCTCCGGGCATGACGGCCCGGGTATGAGGACCGTCTTTTTCTTTAAAGGCTGTCCTTTGCGCTGCCGGTGGTGTCATAACCCTGAGAGTTTCAATTCAGGTTCTGAAGTCTGGCAGTACGCCTCATCATGTATCGGTTGCGGTCGGTGCATGGAAATCTGCACTCAGGGTGCTCTAAGTCGGGATTCCGATGAACGGGTTGTACTTGACCGTAAGGTATGTATCGGATGCGGGGATTGTGTTCCCCACTGTCCATCCAAATCCCTGAGGTCAATTAACAAAGAATACAGCCTTGAATCGTTAATGGAGATAGTCAAC
>DEIH01000017.1:0-3095 GCA_002352375.1 Spirochaeta sp. UBA2779
CCTGGTTTCTCGTTTCCGGGCGTATCCCTGATTCAAAGATATGGCCGTCGAACTTCTGCAACGAACAGTTCTTTTTAAACGTTTCTGTTCTCAATCGACGATTTGCGCCTGTTTTGGAAGATAGGTTATCTTAGATATGCATATGAGTGTTCCTATCATATAGTTCAGCGGGAAAGGTATTACCGTACATGGCAATGATATAGATACCGATCGAATCATTCCGGTAAGTTTTATGAAATACGTAACTTTGCCTCACACTTATAGGAATACCCTGCTGGACGGCAGCTGGGATTCTACAGCGGTACTTTCTCAAGCCTATACAGAGATTGACAAAGCTGCAGGTGAACTGCCCTACATTTAACGATAGTATGGAACGGAGCCACCGGGAAACACTCCCGGTATCTCCGTTCCGCATTCAGGACATCGCCCACTGATTATTAATGATTCTGTCTTGTAGTATTTCCGCAGGATAACTTCCTTCGAGCAGCCGGGACAGTGTGTGCTGTTTTCCCTGCCCGTATTTCCAAGGTATACATAGTTCAGTGTTTCCCGGACTTTCTCCTGCATCTTTATCATTACTGATTCTGACGTTGCAGGTTTCTGATACTTGTATGAAGGGTGGTATGCGGACAGGTGAAGTGGAATGTTTACTGACAGTGAACCAATCCACCGGCTCATCGCAGACAACTCTTCTACCTTATCGTTGTCTCCCGGTACAATCAGTGTAGTTAATTCCACCCAGCTGCGGGTTAGAGATTCTTCGATAAAATCCTTTACCGTATTCAGGTTTCCACGGAGAATCGTCCTGTAATATGTCTCATCCCATGATTTCAGGTCGATATTTACCCCATCCATCACTGAAAGAAGTTTTCGAGCCGGCTTTAAGTTGAGATTTCCGTTTGTTACAAGTACTGTTTTCAAACCTGAATTATGGGCAATTTCAGCAGTTCTCAACAAATATTCATAATGAATCGTTGGTTCTGAATATGTAAATGCAAGCATGCCTGATCCACAGGCAAGAGTATCACTTACAGTTTCCTCAGGACTTCTGAAATATCCTTCTGTAGGTCCGGCTCTTGAAATTCTGTAATTCTGACAATACGGACAGTCCATATTGCAACCTGTAAATCCGACAGACCAGACCGATTCTCCAGGGTAAAAATGATAAAGAGGTTTTTTTTCTACAGGATCCGCGGATGCAGCTGTGAGCATTCCATAGCCTGGAAGCGTTAACTCACCTTCAATAGCTTGTCTAACTCCGCAAATTCCTGTATCACCATCGACAATTTGGCAGTAATGGGGACAAAGAAGGCATGTCACTATACCCTTTTTTTCTGTCCACCAATCAGCTTCAGGATTCATATCAGCCTAGAACAGACCTTATAGCATCAACTTTATCTGTATTTTCCCATGGGAATCCATCCCGTCCGAAATGACCGTATGCCGCAGTTTTTTTGTAAATGGGTTGCTTTAGATTCAGTGACTCAATAATCCCAGCAGGAGATAGCTTGAAAATCCCGGGTAAAGCTTTTTCAATATCGGCATTTTCAACCTTTCCTGTCCCGAAAGTGTCCACATAAAGGGAAACCGGTTCAGAAACTCCGATAGCATAGGCAAGCTGAACTTCCGCTTCATCGGCAATACCTGCGGCCACAAGATTTTTAGCGATGTAGCGTGCCATGTAGGCGGCTGAGCGGTCTACTTTAGATGGATCTTTCCCTGAAAATGCACCGCCACCATGTCTTGAATAGCCACCATAGGTATCAACAATTATCTTTCGGCCTGTTAATCCTGCATCACCTTTAGGTCCGCCGATAACAAATCTACCTGTGGGATTTACATGAAAGACAGTCTCCTTACTGATTAATTCTTCAGGAAGGGAAGGGCGTATTACGGTTTCAATCAGTCCTTCTTTAATTTGAGAGTGTGATATTCCTTCCTGGTGCTGATGAGAAAGTACTACTGTATCAATGTGAACCGGCTTGCCATCTGAATACCGGACGGTTACCTGGCATTTTCCATCAGGACGCAGGAAATCAAGAACACCTGACTTCCTTACAAAAGAGGCTTTCCGCATAATACTGTGAGAAAATTGGATAGGTGCAGGCATGAGCTCCTTCGTTTGACTACAGGCATAACCGAACATCAGCCCCTGGTCGCCGGCACCCTGCTCTTTGTGAAGTCCCTCTCCGGAGGTAACACCCTGGGATATATCAAGGGACTGGGGTTTGATAACAGAAAGAACTGCACATGATTCGCTGTCTATTCCATCTGCAGGGTCGTCATATCCAATTTCGCTCAATACGTCTCTGGCAGTCTGAATAATATCTATGTAGCCCTTGGTTGTAATTTCACCACCAACAAGTACAAGTCCTGTGGATGTAAAACATTCACACGCTACCCGTGATTCAGAATCTTCTGAGATTGCTTTATCGAGAACAGCATCAGAAATGATGTCACAAACCTTATCCGGGTGACCTTCTCCGACACTTTCGGATGTAAAAATGAAATTGTTACGTTTTTTCATGAAGCAACTTTACGTTCATGCAGGTGTAGCGTCAAGAAGTAAATATTACCCTGCAGAATTGTTATATAATTGCAACATGAAGGCTCATTTCATCGAGAAGATTTTGGAAACCGTTTCCTGAGAAGTCAATAAAAGCCAGTGACAGTATTCCTGAATTACGTATAATCCTACCTCGAAGTGAAATTAAAGAATCCCCGGCTCTCATGGATCCGCCTTCAATTATAGTCCCCGGATCCAATTCTGAAATATCGGAAGGATCGTCAGGCCTGAAAACACCCCCGGCTGCGGAAAGTTCAGTGAACCTTCCGCAAATCATCCTTGAATCTTCCGGGTGTCTGAATATAAACGATATCCGATCTTCTTTACCCGGTATCCAGGACGATCCCCGAAACCTCATTGGTGGAGTTTTGTAGCGGCAGATCTTTTGATCGAGTTCCTGGAAATCGTCAAGAGTTTCCAGCCTCCCCGGATACAGTATATTCACTCCAAGAAAGGCCGCTTTGTCTGCTTCCTCAGATTCAAAATCTTTATCAACACATAGAATAACAGCCGTTTCCTCTCGGTTCCT
>DEIH01000017.1:3223-4155 GCA_002352375.1 Spirochaeta sp. UBA2779
CCCAGTTTACCGAAGTAGGAACTGAATCTTGATTTTAATGATTTATCATCAGCAAGTATCAGAATAATCATACTAAAAAATCATCTCCTTCGTATTGCTGTATCGTAACGAGAAACCTGCCACCGGCCACCGGGAACAGTTGGTTTTACCAAACGGAAGGTATATTCAGAGGTTTCAACAAGAGGCCCGTTTGCCGTCTGATGTGTAAAAGTATTTTCCACTATTACCGAAGCCTCAGTTTCAGTGTAGCTTACCCGGGTTATCTTCCAATCAGAAATATCTTTTAGTGGTTTATCATCATTTTCAAGACGGCCTGATATCAACTTGTTACGGTAATCATCAAGGGCTCTATCATGTTCACCGGCACTCATATTATTCCATTTATCCTGATATTCCTGCTGATTCCTTATGAGGTACGAAATATCAAGGTATCTGAGGGCCATTTCCCAGTCCCCCCGCTGAACCGAGTTCAGCAATTCATTTATCACCTCCGGGGGACTTAGGTTTACCTGCCCGTAACTGACAGGATCCATGTCGTTCTCTGAGAGAGATTCAACCCGTCTTATCTGCCAGTAGCCCTCGGGGTTGTGGAGATAAAACCGTAACTCTCTGGAAAAACTCTCACCAAAAGGGTTGTAGTCTGCTTTTATACGAACACTGGCTTCATGAGAAAAGACTTGAGCAGAAACAAACTTTAAAGAAGTAACAGACTCTTCAAATCCCGGAATAGCTTCCCAATCCCCCTCATTTAAAGATTTCTCTAGAGTTTCGGGACTAACCACCATAGAGGAGATTCTTGATAGAGATACCAAGTCGAGATAAAGAGCGGCTCTGTTAAAATGTGAATCTCTACGGCTCTCAAGAGTTTCCTTCACTATACTTACAGGGTCCAGATCTCTTCGAATCAGGGCTGTTCGCACCTCTGCATCCAG
>DEIH01000212.1:0-1833 GCA_002352375.1 Spirochaeta sp. UBA2779
TTCGGCAGTCGGCCCGGCAACCGAGTAAAAAATCACACGGCCGGGCCTGAAGGAAATAGTGGCCACCCGGTCGAAGCCTTCTGGAATCCGGCACACACCCTGAATATTTTTCAGCATCAGCGGCTTAACACCGTCCAGTTCCATGGAGGTTCGAAGCCCGCGCTTTGTTAATGAATTTTCAACTGCAGAAACCCCGAGGCCTGATGCCAGAAAACCCAGAACTTCCTCAATTCCCATGCAGGAGTTTCTTCCATTCCAGGGAGCTCCATGCCGGCCATGATTCTCCTGCCAGATAACCGTGGACGGCAGAATCTCAGGGGACTTGAGGGAATACCAGAGGTAACCGTGGGAAGGAACCGTTGCCGTAAACCACATCGGCTTACCCTCTTCAGGAAGTTCGGGAAAAACCTGCAGTATGTCCACAAAGCCATCCCGGGAAGGAAACACCGAATAATCTGCCGTGGAAGGATCCTTCCAGATCGTCGGAACATCGGAAAGACGCTCAAAAAACTGACCGGGATCGGCGGAGAAGTATTCCCCGGAAGAAGACGGTGGCGGTGCTGTATCAGTAAGCCCTGTAATCAGGGGCAGAGTGGACAGATAATACGTCCTGTCCCCGGGCATAATCGCATGATGCCCCAAAGTTATCGGGCCTGCAAAACCTTCAATATTATGAGAAATATATATTGCTGAATCACCCCTTCGCAGAGTGATACGTTTACTCACCTTACCCGGGCGAATCTTTGTCACGAGTTCCAGATCGATATGAGACTCCCCGTCGCCAGACGCCGAACCTCCTGAAAAGCTCCATTCTTCTCCACTTACCTCGCCGTGAGGCGGATGCACTTCCCCGGCATGGGCATTGTCCCCGCCGAAGGGCATACAGAGAAAATCCCCCCTGAGAGACTTCAATACTCCCGGGCCGTCAACAGGCTCTGATTCTTCCTGCCAGGGGCTGATGTAATACGGTTCAACCGGATTTTCCGAGTTGGCAAAAAATCTCACCGGGGCCATCTGCCCGCCAATGACAGTAAGGGCTATTTCCGTCTCGCCATTACTCAATCCCCAGGCCTTCTGCCCGGCAGCTGTAATGGGTTCTTTATTCAGATAAGGTTTACTCATATAAATATTTTAGTAAAAGCAGAAGGGTTTTTCCACAATCTTTTTTTTTACTCTGAGGGCCCGAGCCATAGTAAAAAAATCTCCCTGATTATTCCACATTGATAAAAAAACGTAAAATCCTGATTAGGGGGAAAATTGCTCAACTCAGCTGTTTTATGCTTCCTTTCGGATGAATATCAATAATCATCAACTTTTTCTTGCATAATAACCAAGAGGAGCGCATAATCGATTTGTTGGTTGAAATATTGTGTTAATTATTGCGCACCGAGGTGCTTCAGGTACCGAACCTGAGAATACACTGCCTGCATTTACCCTCGCTCTGGAACAAAAAAGTGACATGATCGAAACCGATGTTCATGTCTGCGCTTCGGGAGAAGCCGTTCTTTGTCACAACCCCGGCATTCCTGTCGACGGTAACATCAGAGAAATTACAGATTTAACATTGAGTGAATTACAGGCTTTCGATGCCGGAGAAGGGAACCGTATTCCTACCTTGAATGAAATGCTTAACCACCTGAACCCGGAAATAATGATAAATCTGGAACTGAAAGGACCATACTCGGAAACAGTGGTTGCAGAAATTCTCAATGAGAGAATCAAAACCGGGAACTGGTCGGCTGAAAATTTTCTCATCACTTCGTTCGACCACTTCAGAGTTGAGGAATTCAGAGCCCTTATACCTGAAGTTCCCCGGGGTGCTTTATTCAAATC
>DEIH01000212.1:1884-2530 GCA_002352375.1 Spirochaeta sp. UBA2779
TTGATGAGATACATCACGCAGGACGGAAAGTTATGGTTTATACCGTAAACAATAAATCGGATATTCTCAGAATGGCAGATATGAGAGTTGACGGTATCATTACCAATTATCCGAAGAGAGCCCGGCAATTACTGGGAACTGCCTGAATTATTCAGCTGAAACTATCGGGAATTATCCCGGTGGAAATATAGGAGGATTCTATGAAAAAAACGTTGTTCTTCGCTTTTATTGCTCTTCTGGCCGCTCTTTTAGTGACCAGCTGTAAAGGTGATAAAGTAAAAGTTGACGAGAACGCTCAGGTAAGTATCGGTTTCTGGCATGCGATGTCAGGTGACAGGATTGATTTGATTCAGGGTATTGTCGACAAATTCATGGCCGAAAACCCCAACATCACCGTGGATGTTCAGTACACCGGCAGCTATAACGAAACTCTGAACAAAGTCCGTTCAGCAATGAAGTCCGGCGATGCTCCCCAGGTATTTCATTCCTATGAAATCGGAACCCTCGGGTTAATCAACAGCGGGATGATTTCTCCTCTGGATACCATTGCCGAAAAGTATGATAGACCCATCAACTGGGATGATTTCTTTGTTCCCGTACAGAGTTATTACAAGTATCAGGGTGTCCACTACTCCATGCCGTTCAA
>DEIH01000131.1:0-3757 GCA_002352375.1 Spirochaeta sp. UBA2779
TGAGGAGGCCGACCGTCTGATAGCTGGCTCTCTGGGGCTTGAATTGGATTACCATCGGGCCTTGAAAGAAATGAGTGAGTCGTATTTTTACTACCATATCACCCTGAAGCTCAGCTGGCCCAATCAGATTCTTCTGGGTACCTGGCCGGAGCCTGCTTCCCTGCGCAGTTGGATGAATATGGCAAGAAATGATTTGTTTGGTTCAGCGCGGACAGATGGAGTTGAAATTGATGAAATTGCGGAAAGGTGGGATAAATGGGCCAGAATCGAAGGTTTAGCCGATGCCCTGCTGTATACAGCGCCGCCTTCAGAGAAACTGGAGCCTCTTCTGGATGACCTGGGAACGGCTCTTTCAACTCTTGGTGGCGGTGATGCCGTTACTCTCGACTAAATTGCCTGTCTGATTCCTGAAAAACTGTCCCGAATCTTTTCGTTGCGGACACAGATGTTTCGGAAGGTTTTCAGCTCGCTTTCTTCTCTGACAGCATGGCGGAGTACGGCGATCTCTTTTTCAACAGCGATTATTTCCTGACGTATATGTTCATATCGAGTCATTTCTCATTCTCCCTTCTTTTCTATAATCGGCGGATAAATCAGCTGGGTTTACAGAAGAAAATTCTATAATTTCTTCCACTCAACTCTGGAAGACCTGCAGTGGGAGGATTAATATATTAGGTACAGGAGGAATCTATGTCCGATTGGGAAGAAGACAACACCATCTCATTGGACGATCTGGAGAGTCTGGAGAATAACCAGGAACATCCCGGTGATAATCAAGTTGATGAGGATGATTGGGGTGACTCTTTTGATGATCTGGACAGTGAGTCCTGGGAGAAGCAGTTCGGCCTGGATGATGTGGAGGAAGAGATTGAGCGCGACCCCTGGGAACTGGGGTGACAAAGCGGTATATTCTCCGGCTATTATAGGAGTTGAATGACTTCTATATCGAGCCGCATGGATCTTATCGACCGTCTGCGTTACACCTTTATAACCGCTGATTACAGGGAAATTGATATCCTGATCGCCGGGCTGCGGAAAAAGGCTAATTTTGAGGAACTCTGTGAAGAATTCTTCCATGGCTGCAGTATTGATGCAGGTGGTTTTCTTGTTCCTTCGGGATTCTTTTACGAACCATCGGGATCGGCATCTCTGCTATACTCCATGTATGAGCTTCTAGGGCGCTCTCCGGAAACCTTTCTGCTAAAGCACAGGGTAACCCGCGTGAAGTTATATAAAAAGAATTTGAGTGGAAATTTTCGTTTACCCCGAGGTATTTTCCTGCTTCCCAGAATGGAGGCTCTGTTTATTCGGGGAATCGGTATCAGCCGGCTTCCTGAGAATATCGATAAAGCCCCGGCTCTGAAAATCCTCGATCTGGGATCCAACCGATTTACCCGGTTCCCGGATAAGGTTCTGAAATTGTCAAAACTTTCTGTACTGAACATGTCGTATAATCGTCTGACAGCTTTACCCGATGGAATCGTGAGACTCAAGCGATTAAGAATCCTGAATATCAAGGGTAATCTACTATCCGAAATACCCGTAGATTGGCATCGTCTTCAAAACCTGCATACTCTGGATTTATCCATGAATCGTCTGAACTCAGTACCCGATTCATTGAGGACCCTGGTAACCCTGAAGGAACTGCGTCTGGCCTACAATGAGCTGCCTGCGGCCCTGGAAGCCCAATGGGAAAAGAAGGCCCGGGAAGAAGGTGCTCAGGGTTCCTTAAGTTTCGGGAGCTAGGAGAAAGAACATGTATCTTCCAGATATTTCAGGGAATCTTTATGAAACCGGCACCATGCGTTATCGACGATTTTCGTCCAGACGGATTTTTAAAGGACCGTTCTGGTTTTACCTTCGGTATTCCATCCTTGTAATCTGGTCGGGTATCAAGTTTTCCTACACCAGGAATCCTCAGAAAGCGGTTACTCTGCAGGCCCTGCGGGTAATGCGCATTGTAGAGAATCAAGGGGCTCATCTGAGCTTTAACGGTCTAGACCGTTATCCGGCTGAAAAGGGACCCTATGTCTTTGCCTGCAACCATATGGGCACCCTGGAAGTGAACGCCCTTCCCGGGCTGATTGCTTCCCGTACTCCGATGACTTTTGTTGTGAAAGACAGTCTGTTGAGATTGCCGTTTTTCGGTCAGGTTCTCAAGCGGCTGAGAGCTATTCCCGTTTTGCGTCAGAATCCGGGAGAGGATTTGAAACAGGTATTCAGTGAAGGGGAGCGTCTGCTCTCTGAGGGTGTCTCAATTATACTCTTTCCAGAAAGTACCAGGCAGGATGTTTTTTCGCCCCGGCGTTTTAACAGTCTGGCTGTTAAACTGGCCATCAGGGCTGGGGTTCAAGTGATTCCGGTGGCTCTGCGTACCGACTTCTGGGGTGCAGGAAAACGAATTAAAGAATTCGGTCCCCTGTTTCCGGACAGATCCGTTCATATCAGCTTCGGTAACCCGCTTACCCCTCAGGGCCGGGGTAAGGCCGAACATCAGCAGATTCTTGATTTTATTGCCGGTAAACTTGAGGAGTGGGGTGCGGCGGTGGAAAAACATGAGGACTGAATATAACGGGGTTTGCTTGTGGATAAGTTGGGGATACCCCGGGATAAAGTGGGGATAAGTCCGAAATTATTATCCACTTGCAGCTTAAGTCCAGGTAATTCTTTGCCTCAAACTTGATGATCCATACTGATTTTTGCCAGTATAACCTCAGTTTAACCCGTTTTTATTCCCCGGTAGACGGAATACTATAGGAAAACTCCGATATATATTTCCCCGGATTTTCCAAAGCAGCTGTGGAAAAGCTGGGGAAAAAACTACAGCTACCCTTGAATACTGCTGTAAACCCTTTCTACAGGCTCAACAGTCTCAACAAATGTGTCCTCTCCGGGAATACCCGCTGAAATGGGGCCCTTAGAGGCTCTCATCATTTCCGCAGCTTCCCAGGAAACATGTGATATAGAGGTTTCATTCAGAAGAAAATTGGCAAATAGTTCGTCCATAACACGTCTGGGCTGTTCCTGCTCGTAGCCGAGAACGATTCGCCCCGGATGAAGAAAGCCCTGCAGCCCCCGGGGAGCATTGAAAAATACCGGGAAAGTAACAACGTTTACCGCTGCGGTAAACATTGCATCGTTCAACCAGTCCTGAAGCATGCGGCAGCTGCCTACAGGTGTTCTTGCGGTAACCAGAACCGTGGAGTATGAAGCAATAGCTCCGGAAAGACATTCCGCCGCCTTTAAGACAGCTCTACGTTCTCCGGAAGCCCCGGCAATAATAACAACATCGGTTTCTCCCAGACAGTTTTCCGGTTCAGAAATAAACTTCAGCTGTCCTTCCCTGAGCTCCATTTTCAGCTGCTGTGAAAGAGTCTCATCTTCCTCAATCGGCATTCCCCGCTGCAGCTGTCTGATTCTATGATGATCCGTATCAACAGTCGTAACTGAATGACCCAGTGTTGCAAGACCGACGGATATGGTTAACCCCTCGTAATCGGTCCCCAGCACAGTGATGCGCATGGCCATAAAACACCCCCCTCCGGCGTTTCTATAATTTCATAAGTGAACGATGAATCATTAACCTCCCTATATGACTACTTAACAGCAGTATACCCCAAAAGTTACGGTCTGACAGAAAATAATGGTAAAGTAGGATTTATGAGAGCAGGCGCAGGCTGTCCATTACGTATTCCATGGTGGCCTGACGCAGCTCCAGGCGGTGGATGTGTCCTCCGGGGAGAGTTGTGATATTTCG
>DEIH01000131.1:3821-4429 GCA_002352375.1 Spirochaeta sp. UBA2779
CCGGAATTGAACATACAGGGGACCGGGATGTCATCCTCATCGTAGATGCCGCTCTGGAGGTCGGGTTTGCGTTTTCCGCTGTGCCATTCGATCAGTTCGGTACGAGCCTGCCGGATTTGTCTTTCGATTTTGAGTTTTTCTTCTTTATTCGCTTCGCTGTAGCGCGAGAGCAGAACTTCGATCTGGAACCTGAGAGTCTGGGCCATATTCAGAGACTCGAAGAGGGGGCGGTGGGTGTGGCCGATGATGGAAACGATCTGCTCCTGCCGGGAGTAATTGTAGATGCGCTTCTCCATGTAATGACGCTTGCGGCTGTCGTGGGCCACCGAATAATTCATGATGCCCAGGGGCATGGCGAAGTACCGCACCCCGAGGCGGCTGATATCGTTAAAGCGTTCATACATGGCCGATACCTGATGTCCATGATAGATAAGCACCGGGTATTCCAGTCCCGTGAGTCTGATAACCGTATCCATTTTATAGGGGTGGTGACCTTTCAGGTCCATAATCAGCCGGGCATCGTGGTTCCCCACAGTTTTGATAAGCTTATCGTCCCGGGCGAAGAGGTCAAATTGAGTATAAATCTTCTTCCATGCATGAAACACCTG
>DEIH01000204.1 GCA_002352375.1 Spirochaeta sp. UBA2779
GCGGTGCCGTTCCGGCGTCCGACGAACTCTCGGGGTCTTTCCTCCGCCCCGGCGTCGTCACCCGAAGTTGTTTCGCTGGGGGGGCCGGGTGCTTTATCTCAGGCGTAGAAGAAATCTCCGGTTACGCGATATTTCTTTATCAACCTCTCGATCATGTCCCGGGTTAGCCGGCGTTTGCCGTTGAGGAGGGCATTTATCGTGGGTCTGGCTGCGATGTCAGTCATATTACTCTGATTGTGGCCGTGCTTCTCCATAAGATGCCGCATCATCTCTTCGGGGGATATATAGTCGGAGAATCGGTAATTTTCCTCTTCATATTTCTCAATACGATCGTTGATGACTTCCAGAAGATCCCGGGGCTCGTCATCTCCATTTTCCACCAGGAGTGAGAGTTCGTAAGACCAGGCGATCATCCGGTCAAGATCATCTTCGTTGCGGATTATCATGAGGTGTGCGGCATCTTTGACTGGGGCGGTAAGCAGGCTCATCAATTTCTCCTCTTCACATACTTCTTCGTGTATTCGGCGTGTGTAAGTACTTCATGGATATAGCTTGTCTGCGTATTGAAATGCACGGCAGAAATCAAACGGTAGTTGTTGCCCTTGATGTTGAAGCACACAAATTCGTTGCAATCATCAACGGAGTCGGCACTGCCAAAGGTTTGCCGAAGCTCTCCCATATGCTCCGCTGAGCATTTACGCATATTCCCATACCATTCCATCAGCGGCGCAGCCGCGTCCGCATGAGAGCGGCCATATTCTACTAAGCTGCGTTTTGCAATTACTCTCATTGAGCATAAGTGTAACGTATTGTGACACCACGTTCAAGAGTATTATATATTATCGAAAGGAACTATTCATGAACTTGTTCGAACCGGGCTCGGTTTCCTGACCCCTTCCCCACATATCCCTGGGAGGTTTATGATACCGACCGTGAATTGTGGAATAGTAGGACTCCCCAATGTGGGCAAATCGACCATCTTCTCGGCATTGACTTCCGCTCCGGCAGAGGTGGCTAATTATCCGTTCTGCACTATCGACCCGAACATCGGTGTGGTGTCGGTTCCCGATCCCCGGCTGGATAGAATTCACAGCATTATTGAAGCTGACAAGCTTGTTCCGGCTATTACGGAATTTGTGGATATCGCCGGTCTGGTGAAGGGCGCGTCCAAGGGTGAGGGACTGGGGAATCAGTTTCTTTCCAATATTCGCAGTGTGGGCATTATCGCCCATGTGGTGCGTTGTTTCGAAGATGAGGATGTTGTCCATGTGGATGGCAAGGTGGATCCATCTTCTGATATTGAAACTATTAATATTGAGCTGGCTCTGGCCGATCTTCAGTCGGTGGAAAAACGGCTTGAGAAGAATGTTCGTCAGGTGAAGGCCACCGATCCTAAGATCCGTCAGGAGGCGATTGCCGTCGGTGAGCTGATGGAGAGAGTCTCCGCTCATCTGGGTGAGGGCCGGCCTGTCCGTTCCATGGAACTTTCCGATGATGATACCGCCCGTCTGAGGGAGCTTTTCCTGATAACGGCGAAAACTCAGATCTACGTCTGTAATGTGGATGAGGATGATATAGAGGGAACGTCCCCCCCGGTTGCGGCTGTGAAGGCCATTGCCGAAGAAGAGGGGGCCGAAGTGGTGATTCTCAGCGGTAAGCTTGAGGCTGATATTGCGGCTCTGGACGACCCTGAAGAGCGGGCGGTGTTTCTGGAAGATTCTGGATTGAGCGAATCGGGACTTTCAAGACTCATTCAGACTGCATATTCCACCCTGGGTCTGCGGACTTTTTTTACCGCCGGCGGGGTGGAAAACCGGGCCTGGACTTTTAAAGAGGGAGCTACCTCACCGCAGTGTGCCGGTGTGATTCACAGCGATTTTGAACGAGGTTTTATCAAGGCCGATGTGTACCACTGCGACGATCTGTTTGAATATGGCAGTGAAGCGGCGGTGAAGTCGGCGGGCAAACTCCGGATGGAAGGTAAGGAATACGTTGTCCGGGATGGGGACATTATGCACTTCAAATTCAACGTGTAGCCTTGAGGATAAGCGCGGGTGAAGCCCAGGTACCGGCGACAGAGGTCAATTAAAAAACAAGAGAGCTAAAGAGCCTTATACACCACGAGAAAAGAAAACAGAATAACGAGTACCGACAGTAAAAGTTCCAGGCGTTTTGCCTTGGTTTTCAATGACAGTTTACTCCCCGCCCAAGACCCGGCCATGGAACCTGCAGTAACAAACAAAGCGGGAATAACGGCCAAATTTCCCCGGCTCAGGTATACAACCAGTCCGGAAATGGCGGTGAAAATGGTTACCAGTAATGAGGTGGCTATCGCCCGGTGAATATCAAGCCCAAGAGCTTTGAGGAAGGGGGGGAACAGAGAGCCGCCGCTGCCTCCCCGCATCCCGGTAATAACGTTTAAAAGTGAGGCACCGATGGACACATTCCAGAAGCCGGGTTTCAACCTGGAAGAAAGAGTGGGTATCATTTTGTAGAGATAGATACCGAAAACGGTGATTATTGAGATAACAACAAAAATCACGGCCAGGGTTAGTTTTGAAAATACACCGGTGAGCATGGCTCCGCCGATGGAACCCAGACTTCCTCCGATTATCAGGTACAGTCCGATTTTTTTCTCGATGTTTTTTCTGTGGGTGACGGCTCCGATAGCAGAGGAGAAGGGTATGACAAAGAGGTTCACTCCGAAGGCGGAAATCAGGGGTACCCCAGCCAGGTTCAGTAACGGAACCCGGAGAGAGCCGCCTCCAATCCCGAGCATACCGCTCATGAAGCCGGAAAACAGTCCAATCGCTGTGTAAAGGGCGTAATTCAGAAATTGGCCCATTTTGTATTTCCCTTAAATCAGTACAAAGACTTTCAGTGAGGCCGCCAGCAGCACCACACCGATACCAATCTGAAAAACCTTTCTCCAGCTGTTTCTGAACACAAGATTTGTCAGTTCGTAGGTATAGTGTATTCCGGTCCAGATGGCTGCACCAAGGAGCATCTGCGAGTAGAAGGCTTCAGAGCTGAATGAGGGGTTCAGAGCGGCATGCCACATGATTGTAAAGGATGATGCGAAAAAGGTAGTCACGGTGTTACCCAGGTAAACCTGTTTAGCATTCATTTTTCCGATTCTGATGGCAAAAGGGATTTTTACGGGTTTCAGAGATGTTCCGATAAAACCGATGGCAAAGCCGCTCAAGATGGGCCCGAAAAAGGCACAGAATTTAGCAACAGCGGGTTTTGGTTCCTTGTAATCCAGTTCATGCTTCTTGAAGTGGATGAAGATGAGCCTTAATCCATAAACAATGGCGATTGCACCCAGGGTAATCAGCATAGCAACTTTATCATTGAGCCTGAAAAGCAGGGATCCGGTAAATGATGCGGCCAGAGTGAGAACCGGGATAATCACGAACAGCTGAATCATCATCTTTTTCGGCAGGGATGCCAGCTTCTCTCTGTTCTCAAGAAGTATCATCAGAGCTCCGAGCATAATAACCCAGAGAAAGACGTTTACCGAATCAAAGATGCTGTATTTGAATAAAAACAGCAGCAGCAGAATGGTGAAGAACCTGTCGAATCTGATGGTAAGACCGGCGGTTACAAAACCGACAATCAAGATGGTGAGTAAGAACGGTGTAATCATAAATTACCTTTTTTGTTGCAAAGTTTGGAAACATTAGTATTTTCTATTGACTCAACGTCTGAAAGTTTCTAAATTAAGAAACAATGATAAGATAATGTCAATACTGAGATTAATCAAGGAGATTAAGAGATGAAAGTGCAGATTTTAGGTTCCGGATGCCCCAGCTGCAAATCGCTGAAGGCCAGCGCAAAAACTGCCATAGAAGAGCTTTCCCTGGAAGCGGAGATAGTTGAGGTAACTGATATCGACGATATCATGGAGATGGGTGTACTGATGACCCCTGCTCTGGCCATCGACGGCGATGTAAAGAGTGTTGGAAAAGTTTTAACGGTTGCTCAGGTAAAGAGTTTTCTGGAAAGCGTTGCGTAAATGGCGAGTAAGAAAATTTCTGCGAATATGGGGCTGGGGATAACCGTTCTGGTTTTCCTGGCGGCCTATTTCACTCCCTTTAATTCACCCCGGTTTGGTCGGGCCATTCAGGAAGCCTTCCTGATGCTGGGTGAATATGCTCAGCAACACGTTCTGCTCTGTCTGGTACCGGCTATGTTTATTGCCGGAGCCATTACGGTTTTTCTCAATCAGCAGGCGGTAATCCGTTATCTTGGGCCTAAAGCTCCCAAACCGGTAGCCTACGGGGTAGCGGCTGTTTCCGGGGCAATTCTGGCGGTCTGCTCCTGCACGGTTCTTCCCCTGTTTAAAGGAATTTACAAGAAGGGTGCGGGCCTTGGGCCAGCGGTGGCTTTTTTGTATTCCGGTCCGGCTATCAACATTCTGGCCATTGTTCTCTCCTACAAGATATTCGGCTGGAAAATGGGTGCCGCCCGAATGATCGGTGCAGTTCTCTTTGCCGTTATCATCGGTATAGTGATGCAGCTGATTTTTCGCAAGGAAGATGAAAACCGCCTGGCTGATGAGAGAATGTTCAAGTACTCGCGGGGAGATGAGGGACTCAGTCTTTCCCGAATGATAGTGTACATCGGTTCCATGGTGGGGATTCTGATTTTTATCAACTGGGCCAATTCCCATGGGGGAAGCGCCGCCTGGGATGTAATCTACAATACCAAATACTGGATTACCGGAGCTTTTGCCCTGGTATTGCTGTACGCACTAATCCGGTGGTTCAAGAAAGATGAGCTGGGATTGTGGATGAGGGAGACAAGGGATTTCTCCCTTCAGATTATGCCCTATCTGTTCTTCGGTGTTCTGGTAGCTGGATTTCTTCTGGGGCGACCGGGGCACGATGCTCTGATACCCACGTCCTGGGTGGGATCGCTCCTCGGTGGTAATTCTCTTCTGTCCAACTTCGGTGCGGCCATATCCGGTGCATTCATGTACTTTGCCACACTGACTGAAGTCCCCATTGTTCAGGGTTTACTGGGTGCAGGTATGGGGAATGGTCCGGCACTGGCACTTCTTCTTGCCGGTCCATCTTTGTCTCTTCCTTCTATCCTGGTGATTAACGGTGAGCTTGGATTTAAGAAAACGGCAACCTATGTACTCCTTGTTATTATTCTGTCCACTTTTGCCGGCTGGATTTACGGAACGATCAGCTGAAGACTTCCCTGGAATACCAGGGCCTTGATACTCCGTATATAGAGAGGATGCGGGAGATTTTGTTATAGCTTTTGATAATCCCTGTTTAATTGACCGCGGGCAGTTCATGTGCTAATGTCGTGTCGGAGGATTATCCTAATGAAAAGAAATATTTTACTGATATTAGTACTCATCAGTACGGTTTCGCTGCTGTCCGCAGCCGGTACGAAAGAGTCTGATCAGGGCTCTTCTGCCGGTCAAGGTACTGCAGATGCCGCAGGGATGAATATCAAGAACCCGGATACCTTTGTTGAAGCAACCAGCAATTCTGTGGAAACATTGGATCCCCAGTTTATGCTGAGTACTGCGACAATGGAACTATCCTACAACGTTTATGATTCACTGCTGGACCACCCCGATGGGGATATGTCTAAACTCATTCCTTCCATTGCTTCCGAGGTTCCCACCTTGGAGAATGGTTTGATTAAAATCGAATCTGATGGTACGACATACATCACTTTTCCTATCAGGACGAACATCAAGTTTCACAACGGTGATACCCTGAATCCCGATGATGTGGAATACACTTTTAAGAGAGCTGTTGTTGTCGGCGCACAGACTTCCAGCCTTTCCATGCTTACTCCCAATCTTATTGGCGAGAATTCATTTTCCGATCTCATCGACAGTGTCGGATTCGAAGCGGCCTGGAATACACTGGATGAACTTGTCATGGTAGACGGCGATAGTGTTGTGTTTAAACTTCCCAAAGCTTTTGTTCCTTTCCTGGGAATAATGGCCGATGGGGGGAACGGTTCTGCGATTCTCTCGAAAAGCTGGAGTATTGAGCAGGGTGCATGGCCGGGAACCAAAGAAACCGCTCAGGATTTTCTGAACATTACGATGGAAGAAGATCCTCTTTTTGATAAGATGATGGGTTCAGGGCCTTTCAAGTTTGTTGCATGGGAACCCTCGAAAAGAATCGTTCTTGAGGCCTTCAGCGATTACTGGCAGGGCGCTCCCCGGATTCAGAGAGTTGTCAGGACCATTGTACCGGATAATCAGACAGCTCTTCTGATGCTGAAAAATGGTGACGCCGATTTTACAACTGTCAGTGTTTCCGACCTGGGTCAGGTTGAAGGTGCTCCTGGAATTAAGGTTCTCAAAAATCTTCCTTCCACATGGCTTATGAAAATTAACTTTGTAATGGATATGGACAAGGGCAGCAGTTATATCGGTAACGGTACGCTGAGTGAGGGGGGAATCCCCAATAACTTTTTCAGTGATATTAATGTCAGAAAAGCCTTTGAGTACAGTTTTGACTGGGATGTTTTTATCAACGATGTGTTCCTCGGTGCCGCACAGAAGCCTTATGGGCCAGTCCTTGTAGGCTTTCCCACGGCTAACCCCGATAACCCTCAGTACTACTTTGATACCGCCAAAGCTGAAGAGTACTTCAAGAAAGCCTGGGGCGGCAAACTCTGGGATACCGGTTTTACCATGACGGCTGTTTACTCAAGCGGTTCCACCCATAGACAAAGGGCTCTTGAGATTCTGAAGTTGAACATTGAGAACCTGAATCCCAAGTTTCATATTGAGCTTGCTTCACTGCCATGGGCAGGGTATGTCGGCGCCATTAAGGAAAGCCAGCTTCCTCTGACTCTTTTCGGAATACTTCCTGATGTTTTTGATCCCTACTATCCTCTCTTTGAGCATATGCACTCTGCTGGCGGTTACGCCGAGTGGGGTGGTTATATCGACCTGGCAAAAGAGAAATTCGACCCGCTTATTAATGAACTGGGTACCAATTATGATCCTGTAAGAAGAAAAGAGATTTCCTGGGAACTTCAGAAAATGGATTATGATAATGCTTTGAGCATTTTCCACTTTCAGGCTGTTGAGCATGTTGCCATGCAGGACTATGTCCAGGGTTATGTTGCCGGCGCTTTCCCGGGTAACCTTGATTTCTACCCTATCTACAAAGAGAATAAATAATCTCATATTGAGATAGTACAAGGGGGATCCCGAAAGGGATCCTCTTTTTTAGGAATACCAAGTGATTAAATATTTGATAAAACGGTTACTCATGCTGCCGGTGATACTCCTTTTCTTATCGATGCTGATTTTTTCACTTGTAATGTTTTTAAGCCCTTATGAACGGCTGGCCGTGTTTATCCCGAATGCCGATGCTGTGGGCTCCTCAATCCCCTTTGACGAACTTGTTTCCAAATACGGCCTGGATAAACCGTTCTATGTACAATACTGGGATTGGGTTCAACGGGTGGCTAATGGTAATCTTGGCTGGTCTCCCTCGGCAAGAATGCCGGTGGCGGATGCATTGAAGCGTTACTTCCCCGCTACGGTTGAGCTGATGCTGGTGGGCGGTTTGATCGTATTTCTGGGGGGTATTTATCTTGGTACAAAGTCCGCCAGAAACCATAATAAGTTCTTCGACCAGGCCTCCAGGGTAGCAACCACTATAGGTGTTTCTTTGCCGGAGTTTATATTTGGTTTGCTTTTGCTGGTTCTTTTTTACGGAATACTGGGTATTCTTCCTCCTGGACAGATGAGTGCCTGGGCGGAAGATGTCGTGTATCTTGGTTCTTTTCATCACTATACCGGCTTTCTCCTCCTGGACTCCCTGCTGAATGGGGAGTTGTATATTTTCTGGGATGTACTGAAGCATCTGATATTACCGGCATTGGCTTATTCCATTGGTCTTCTCTCGGTGATGCAGAGGATTGTCCGATCTTCCCTGTTGGAAACATTGAAGAAAGATTTTGTAACAACCGCCCGGGCAAAAGGACTGGCTGAATCAGTTGTTATTAAAAAACACGCCAGAAGAAACTCCCTGCTGCCGGTTGTTACCATCAGCGGCTCTATGGTTGCCAAGATGCTTGGCGGTGCCGCTATTGTTGAAACGGTGTTTAATTACCATGGCATGGGTATGTTTATTGTCGTTGCTGCCCAGGGATTGGATTTCCCGGCAATTCTCGGATCGTCTCTACTGATCGGTGTGATAATCGTTGTTACCAATCTTGTAGTGGATATTCTCTATACAATTCTGGATCCTACGGTAACATTGGAGTAATCGCAGTGGAGAAATTAAAGCAGTTCTTTAAAAATCCCCTTGGTGTAACAGGGTTCATTCTGATTTTATTCTGGCTTATGGTTGCGCTTTTTGCACCGGTGATTGCCCCGTCTCACAGTAATAACAGCCCTTACATGATTGAACGAATCGGGTTCTCTTCCCTTCCTGTTCCCCCTTCAGAGGATGCCCCCTTCGGGCTGACAAGCGGAGGGTACAATATTTTTTACGGGATAGTCTGGGGGAGTCGAACCGCCTTCAGAGTCGGGTTGATTGTTGTTTCAACCACATTGGTTATCGGGGTTATCCTCGGAGGGGTAGGCTCCTTCATAGGCGGGGCTCTTGATAATATTATTATGAGAATTACCGATCTTGTAATGAGTTTCCCCTTTCTGATTGCCGTAATTATTATGAGTATTGTCCTTGGCAAGGGTATCGATAAACTCATTATCGCCCTGATTCTCTTCGGGTGGAGAAACTATGCCCGGGTGATGCGGAGTGAGGTTCTTTCCATAAAAGAGCGTGATTTTGTCAGTGCCGCATACAGTCTCGGAATGAACCGAATCAGAATCTTTCTGGTTCATATTGTACCGAATTCGATCTTTTCAGTTTTTGTCCTTGCCAGCCTTGATATTGGTACCATGGTACTCATCTCCGCCTCATTGAGTTTTATCGGTGTGGGTGCAGAACCCGGTTATGCCGATTGGGGACAGATGATTAATTTTTCCCGTAACTGGCTGCTGGGTACCATCGATAACCCCATGACTTACTGGTACACCTACCTCTACCCGTCGATAGCGATTTTCTCCTTTGTAATGGGATGGACCCTGATGGGTGATACCTTAAGAGATGTACTGGATCCTAAAATGGTAAAACGTTGAGCCGTTATATTATAGACGGCCATACTCATCTGGGCCTGGAATCCTTTATCGTCGATGAAATACCCAAATGGAAGCTGAAGAAACCGGCCTTTCAGGTGAAGATGGAAAATACACCTGAAGCTCTCCTTGCATCCATGGACAGATCCGGCATCACAAGGTCTGCTGTTTTTCCATTCCCTCTGGAAGAGGTGGACAGTATTCAGGCCAATACCTATGTGCTGGATAATTGCCGGCAGCATCCAGAACGCTTTATCCCCTTCTCTCTTCTTGATGATGAACCAGAGAGGTGGATAGAACTGGGAACCAATGGGTTTAAGCAGCATTTTCTACTTGCTCCTGAACGCTTTAACGCCATTGAAGTCTACAGGCCAATTGAACGTTCCGGGCTGCCTCTGGTAGCTCATTTTTCTACCGGCAAGGCTTTAGATGAAGCCCGGACCATTCTTGATATTGCTCCGGACTTAACTCTGATAATAGCTCACATGGGACGGCAGGTTCCCAATACCGGAGCAGGGGTTCTTGAATTAGCAGCTGCATTGAAAGATGAACCCCGAGTGTACCTGGAAACATCGACTGTGGATGATGCTGATATAATAAAAAAGGCTGCTGATATTATCGGTGCTGACAGGATTATCTTCGGCAGTGATTTCCCTTTTAACTCTGATACATGGGAAGAGTCGACTCTACATGAATTAGATACGATTTATTGCAGCTTTAAAGATGAAATAGTGAGAGAAAAGATACTTTATGGAAATATTCAAAGCCTGATATCTGTTGATTCGGGCAATCAGCAATAACAGAGGGTGCTAAATGAAAGGAATAAAACTTTGGGAAAAAACCTGGGCAGAAGCTGAGAAAATCCTAAATAAGGATTCTATCGTTGTTCTTCCTATCGGCGGCGGATCTAAAGAGCATGGTTGTCATCTCCCTCTGGGTACTGACATGATGGTGGTGGATGAGATATCAAGCCGGCTTCTGGAGCAGACCGAGATTGTACTGCTGCCGACTTTGAACTACGCTTTTTATCCGGCCTTTATTGACTGGCCGGGCAGTGTCTCCATTGAATCGGATAATTTCAGGAAGTTTGCCGGTGATATTATAGAATCCATCGCCCGATTCGGCGTCAGAAAGTTTATGATTCTTGACGGTGGTATCTCCACTCACTATCCGTTAACCATACTCTCTTATGAACTCTATAATAAATCAGGCCTTAAAGTTGCTGTTACCGATATGTCCGGACTCGGAAAAGAAGTCGAAGAGGAAATCTGTGAGCAGGAAAGCGGCGGCCATGCCGATGAGAGTGAAACTTCCTGCCTGCTTATTATCAGACCCGATCTTGTGAAGATGGATAAGGCGGTTAAGGAATATGGAGCTTCGGTGCCCGGGACATTCAGCCCCGCCGGGGTAAAAAAGATCACCTTGAAAACCGGCATGAAAACGGCTAATGGAGCCCATGGGGATCCAACTCTTGCTACAAAAGAGAAGGGTGAGTTGATTCTTAAAGCTATGACCGACGATCTTGTGGTATTTCTTAATGGTTTTTCCAAAGAGGGTGAGTAGGAGGGAAGATGGTATCAAGTATCAGAAAAATAAATTTTCAATACGATGGTCTGGCCCTTTCTCCTGTTGAGTCAACGGAACTTCTCGGGGAAATCCTCAAGAGAGAACAGTCTGAGGCAGATTCCTACTCCCTGGGGGGTGTTGTTGAAGCTTTGGAACAAAAGATGGCTGGAATACTTGGGAAGGAGCGGGCCATCTTCATGCCCAGCGGTACTCTGGCCAATCATCTTGCTTTGAAAGCTCTGGCTGGAAACAGCCGTCGGGTTATTGTTCAGGAAAAGTCTCATATCTACAACGATTCCGGTGATTGTATGCAGCAGCTCAGCGGTATAAACCTGATACCCTTGAAAAATCAGGAGAAACCCGAGGCTGCCGGTTTTACTCTGGCACAGGTTAAAGCCGTTATGGATGCATCCTCTGCTGGAAAGGTGAAGACTGATGTGGGTGTTATCTCCATAGAATCACCGGTGCGTAGACTCAATGGAATGGTTTTCCCACGGGAAGAAGTTCTTAAGATTGTTGCTTTTGCCAAAAAAATGGGAATCCGGACACATCTTGATGGAGCCCGGCTGTTTATTGCCACAGCTTATGCCGGTATGCCTCCATCAGAATATGCAGCTTCTTTTGATACGGTCTATGTTTCACTTTACAAGTATTTCAACGCTCCTTTCGGGGCCATCCTTGCAGGCCCCCGGGATATTATTAACGGTATGTACCATCAGAGAAGAATGTTCGGCGGGGGCTTAAATGAAGTCTGGTCTTCTGCTGTGCTGGCTTTGGACTCCCTTGATGGTTTTGAAGAACGATACAGTACTGTTGTGTCGATGACTGCTGAATTCAAGAAGGCTCTTGGATGCATTCCCGGACTGCAGGTTGATAATCTGCGGAACGGAACAAATGTATTCAGGTTGAATCTAGACGATTCCATTAAAGCTGAGGTTTTAAGAGAAGATCTTTTAATTCAAGGGATTCAGGTTCCGGTTCCTGAGAGAAAATTTAACGGATTCTACCTTAAAACTAATGAGAGTCTGCTGAAAGAGCCGATAGAAAGTATTGTTTCAAAATTTAAAAATTGCGGTGGATAGAGCAGGATCTTCTTAGATTATTCAATCCCCATGCAGTTCCAGGTTCGGCAAAGGAGCACCGTCCCGGACGAAACGGTCCATCCAATCTTTAATCAGCCGGTTTCTCTCGTCGATATGTTCTGACAGTGAGTGGTCGGACCCTTCCAGCATAACAAGTCTGAAGGGGTGTTTAAGTTCCATCAGACGTTCGGCCATTTTGATTGAAGAGAGGGGATTCACCCGCCAGTCTGATGTTCCATGCATAATCAGAATAGGTGTTTTCGGACACATTTTATCAGCCCAATAAATGGGGCTGCGGCTCTTCAGAGTCATCCTGTTTTCCGGGTTGAATTCCGGTATGAGATCCGAATATACCTCATCCATATCTTTGCGGTCTTCAGTCCATGAAATAAGGTCGGTTACTCCGCAGCGGATGGAGGCAGCTTTTATTCTATCGGTGAGAGTCAGAGCCTTGTAGGTCATCATTCCCCCGCGGCTTCCGCCCATCATTCCTATTCTTTCCTGGTCGGCATCGGGGTGTTCCTCCAGCAGGGGAATCAGATTCAGAACATCGTTGATATCATCTCCGCCGAACTGTTCCTGCCCTTCGCCGCCGAGGTTTCCCCGGTATTGAGAGGCAACAACAACATAACCCCATGAGGCTGCAAGGGCCAGAAATCTGATAACTCTCTCGGGGGTTAAGGCGCCGAATTCCCTGTTCCCACCACGGTTGTAGATGATGCAGGGAT
>DEIH01000107.1:0-5338 GCA_002352375.1 Spirochaeta sp. UBA2779
CGGTATCGCCTTAAATTACTCCGCTCTAATAATCTCCGAGGAGATCGACCTTGGTTTCTGGGACGGCAGGAATCATACGATCCCGAAAGGTGCACTTCATTTTACTCAAATAGAAGCCGGTGTTAAATATCGAGCTGTCATCAGCAGTGTCTGGAGCGTCGAACCAGGGCTGTATTTCGGTTACTGCCATACGTTTTCCTCAAGTGAAGATGCAATCAACAACGGATTTACTATTAACCTGAGTACAGAGTTCCAGCGCCGCTATAAACGCTTTCACCTCGTATACACTCTGGGAGCTATGGCCCAACTTGCCGGAGGTGTGAATAACCTTGCCTATATTCGGTCTTACCCGGTTGTCTATCTTGCAGCTGGAATAGGAATATAGAATGTAGAAGTTGACCTCCTGTGCATTCATCGCTCACTTGGTAGCTTTTTTTCGTTATGTGGGATTAACACTTTTAATCGTTAGGAGAAAGTTACCGGACTGGGAATGTTAATAAATCCGCAGATTCTTTTTTGAGTGGTGTCGGTTTGAAGGCGATTTCAAAGATTACGGGTAACGTGCTATCCTCAGGGCGGGAGAGGTCATTTTAAATCAATCAATCCTGCACCCTGAAGGGGTGCAATACGTTAGACTGGAGTCGTGGCCGTTGAAGGAGGCTTTATGAGTGAGTTGTTAAGAACCGTTGATATCATTGCTGCCAAGAGGGATTCAATACCTCTGAGTAATGCACAGATTTCCACCTTTATTAAAGGATACGCCGATGGCAGTATCCCCGACTATCAGGCTGCCGCCTGGTGTATGGCTACCTTTTTAAACGGCATGAGTCCTGAAGAAACAGGTTACCTTACCCGGGCTATGATCGACTCCGGCGAAGTGATTAATCTCTCGGGTGTGAAAGGACCCTTTGTCGACAAGCATTCCACCGGCGGGGTGGGGGATAAAATATCACTGATTCTAGCTCCTATCGCAGCAGCCTGCGGGGTGAGAGTTCCCATGATGAGCGGCCGTGCCCTGGGACATACCGGGGGAACCCTGGACAAGCTGGATTCCATTCCCGGGTATACCACCGCTTTAACTCCGGCGAAGTTCCGGGATGGTGTCGGTACAGTGGGTTTTGCCATGACGGGGCAGAGTGAAAAAGTGGTTCCCGCCGATCGGAAGATGTACGCCCTGCGGGATGTGATTGCCACGGTGGAGTCAATTCCCCTGATTACCGCCAGTATACTTTCAAAAAAATTCGCCGAAGGGTCTGATGCTCTGGTGATGGATGTGAAATGCGGGAAAGGCGCCTTTATGAAAACTCCTGCGGATGCCCGGGCCCTGGCCGAATCCCTGGTACGCACCGGGGAGAGTCTGGACCGCCGGGTGATTGCGGTTCTCACCGATATGTCCGAACCTCTGGGACGTATGGTGGGCAACTTCCTTGAGGTGGAGGAATCCATCGACTGCCTGAGGGGTGAGGGACCTGCAGATGTGATGGAAGTCACCTATCGGCTGACAGCGTGGATGTTGGTGGCCTCGGGAATCTCAAAGGATGTAAACGAGGCAGAAGAACGCTGCCGTGGAGCGGTGGCTGACGGTTCGGCCATGGATAAGTTTCGGGCCAATGTCGAGTATCAGGGTGGCATCCTCAGCGAGCTGGATGCTATGAACGGTACTGCCCGGGCAAGGTTCTCCCGGGAAATTAAAGCTGAGTCGGCAGGATTTGTTTCTGAAATTGATGCCTTTGCGGTAGGTATGGCTGGAGTTGCTCTTGGGGTGGGCCGGGATACCGCTGCCGATTTGGTGGAGGCCATGGCTGGGATAGAACTTTTGAGGAAAACCGGAGAATCCGTTGTTACAGGTGATGTACTGATGAGAGTATGGGCCGAGGATGAGGCAAAACTTGAGGCGGGTGTTCAAAGGCTGGATGGTTCTGTGAGTGTGAACTGTAATGCTCCTGCTGAACGGGGAACCCTGATTCTTGAGGAGATTGCACCGGAATGAAGTGGGTGAAACCGCCGATAGAGGGTGATAAGGTACGGACCCTGGCGGCGTCCCACAATCTGGATTTATTAACAGCTTCGATTCTCACCCGTCGCGAGATGGGAGCGCCGGGACAGATGGCGTTCTTTCTTGAAGAAGATGAACGTTTTCTTCATAACCCCTATATCTTCCCTGATATGGAAAAGGCGGTAGAGCGTGTTCTTGCTGCAGCGGAAGAGGGGGAGAAGGTTCTCATCTGCGGCGATAAAGATGCTGATGGTATCACGGGTACAGTTCTGATGGTGGAAACCCTCCGGATGTTGGGCCTTAACCCCGAGTGGCGGGTACCCCTGGGGGATGAAGATTACGGTCTGAACCCGCAGGTGCTTGTCGAAAAGGCGGCAGAGGATGTAACTCTGGTTATCACCGTGGACTGCGGGGTTACCGACTTTCCGGAAATCAAACTGGCGGGGGAACTGGGGATGGATGTCCTGGTTTTCGATCATCACATGCCCCGGGAGAATGAACTTCCCGATGCCTATGCCATTATCAATCCTAAAATACCGGATTCTTACCCTTTTACCGGACTTTGCGCTGTGGCGGTGGTGTCCAAGTTTCAATGGGCGCTGTCTCTGGCGGGTACTGAAATCTGGGGAGGCGAATACTGTCTCGTTCAGGCTGAGATGGACGGTGACAAGTTGACTTTGGAAGCCCTTAGAATGCGGAATCTATTGGAAACCGGACGTATCTCAGTTAGCTCTGAAGGTGATGAGACAGACCGTAACCGCTTTTTGCAGTTTATTCAGGGGCAGCCGCTCTATGCATACGACATCGCCGGGCAGGTACCTCTGATATCGTCGTTTTTCGGCGGGGCTGATGTTCATGTGGTGGATGCGGCGACAGAAATTGCCAAAGCTTTCCCCGGGCTTCGGGGACGCTCTCTGGAAGATCTGGAAAAGGGCAGCCGGCTGGCTCGGTATTTTCCGGAGAATGCAGGCGCTCTTACTACCCTGCGGAATTTGATGATTACCCTGCATACCAGGGCTGTATCAGGGGCTTTTGACTCCTGGAGGCGGGGTTTAGATCTGGTGGCACTGGGTACCCTGGCGGACCTGATGCCGTTGAAAGATGAGAACCGCATCATGGTGAGGATGGGTCTTAATCGTCTGAATGTCAGTGATTCTCTCAAAGAACGCCGGGCCGCTTTACGGGAACTGCTTATCCGTCAGCGCCTTCATGAGGGGAGAATAGGAACTACTGAAATCGCCTGGCAGCTTTGCCCCCTGATTAACGCATCCGGGCGCATGGGCCGGGCGGATGTAGGGGTGAAGCTGTTCCTGGAAACCGATCAGGCCCGTATCGCTTCTTTGGCCGATGAGCTTGTCAAACTGAATAAAAAACGCCGGGCTCTGGGTGAAGAGTACTGGGAGAAAATCAGACCCGGGGCTTACAACTCTAAAGAGGAGCTGGGGGGGCGAATGGTGATTGCTGCAGATGAAGGGGTTCCCCGGGGTATCACCGGGATTCTGGCTACCCGTCTGCAGAAAACCATGGATGCCGCAGCTGTTGTTATTTCGGTTAAGGGCAAGAGTGCCTCCGGATCTATACGCTGCGATTCCGGGATGAATGCACTGGGTTGGCTGGAGGCTATGGCACCGATTCTTGATGACTTCGGAGGGCATCCCCAGGCCGGCGGTTTTCGTATTTCCAGCGGGAATATAGAAAATCTGAAAAAACAGACAATGAAATGGCTGGAGAAAATAT
Source organism: Spirochaeta sp. UBA2779 (assembly GCA_002352375.1). Taxonomy (GTDB): domain Bacteria; phylum Spirochaetota; class Spirochaetia; order DSM-2461; family DSM-2461; genus UBA2779. Next base: position 3,734 of record DEIH01000107.1, read on the forward strand.
CCCATGCTCCAGCTGAACCGGAGATACTTTCAGTTGATGCCGAGCTGTCTCATAAAGAGATAACCCGGCTTGGGCATGAAGGTTTTGAAGCCTTGCTTGAGCGCCTGGAACCTTACGGTGAGGGTTTCAAACCGTTAACATTTCTTACCCGGTCGGTGAAAATTTACCAGGCCGACCTGGTGGGAAAACCGAAAAACAACCATTTGAAACTTCTGGTATCCCTGGGGTCCAACCGCTGGCCCGCTTTGTGGTGGGATGGAGCCGAGAGATATGGTACCATCATAAGAAAGAACGCTGAAGTGGATCTGGTTTATCGTGTAGACCGCGATCCCTGGCGAGGCCCCGATGCCCGCCGACTGACCGTTCTGGAGGCAAGCCCTTGCGGTTCAAAGTAAGAGACAGGATGAAGCAACCGGGAAATATTCTTTTTATAAGTACTTGTTTTATACTTACTGCAGCGGGAATTCTTTCAGCGGCAGAACCTGTGATAATCGCTGACGATTATGTCCAGCCCGGGGCTGTTCTTCAGATCCTTATCCCCGGAGGTCATCTGAATAATGTCTCTCTCTCAATTGAAAATTCGCGAAAAGAATCCCTGAGCCGCAATCAGGGATTTCTCTGGACGGCAGCTTCCGGGGAATCTGTTTCTGTTGTCCTCCTGGGAATTCCCTCGACAATAACACCCGGCCGATACACCCTGGTGATGAATGCAGACCAGGGGAGAGCTCAATGGCATCTGGAAAAAGCGGTAACGGTAACAGAACACCTGTTTCCCGAGCAGGTTATCAACCTTGATGAGAAGATGAATGCTCTTTATAACGATGATTCCGAGCGTAAAAAAAGTGAGGCCAGGAGACTTTGGGCCATATTAACATCTTTTGATAAAAACGCGATATTTCAAACCGGTTTATTCACACCGCCTCTGGATGAGGGGGTTCCCACCGCAGAGTTCGGTGACAGACGGAGATATCATCGACCCGACGGGAGTGAATCTTCTTCTGTGCATTTCGGACTGGATTTGTGGTCCGAGCCCGGTACTCCTGTGAAAGCGGCCGGCAGGGGAAGGGTTGTTCTGGCAACAGAGAGGTTTTTGACGGGGAATACTGTAATTATTGAACACCTTCCCGGAGTGTATTCCCTGTATTATCACATGGACTCTCTGGAAGTTAGGGAGGGTGAGATGGTAAATCAGGGCGTTGTTATCGGCTCAGTGGGAGAGACTGGTTTTGCTACAGGGGCTCATCTCCACTGGGAACTCCGGGTGGGAGCTACTCCTGTTAACCCTTCACAGTTCCTCTCCTCACCCCTTCTTGACACGAATCGGATTATGGGTAGGATAGAGTAGCATTTTTCAGTACCGGAAACGTTAACTGTAATCAATATGCAAAGGGAGGTGATTCTAAATCGCCTACATTCGTATCAGTGAAGATGAACCCCTTGAAAAAGCTATCAAGCGCTTCAAGCGCATGGTGGAGAAAGAGGGTATTATCCGGGAATACAAGCGGCGGGAGTACTTTGAGAAACCTTCCACCATTAAAAACCGGAAGAAAAAAGCTCTTGTGCGTAAGCAAATGAAGAAAATACGCAAAGCTCAGAGTCAGAACC
>DEIH01000107.1:5407-10299 GCA_002352375.1 Spirochaeta sp. UBA2779
TCGGGTTTTCTTATGCCCTTTTAACCGTTATTATGGGCGCATTATGCATTTGAACCTGGTATATCCCGGCATGATAACTGTTCTCATTCTCTTGGTGTTTTTCATTCTTTCTATTGTCCGTATCAGGCATAGGGTTCTGGCAGGCAGGGAACTGTTGTATCTGACAGGCCAGGATAGTTTTGAGTTTATTCTGATTGATGTCAGAAAAACTCGGGATTTTGAGAGGGGACATATCCCGAATGCTATGAATGTGCCGTTTCCCGGCTGTATGGAATACCTCCCCACGGAAAATATGTTCGAAAAGATTTATATCTATGGAACAAGCCGGCATCAGGCCCGGCTTGTTGCAATAAAACTGGGTATTACCGGATATTTTAATGTGTCATACTTCGGCGCTTTCAGGCAGTGGAAAGGACCGGTAATAAAGGAAGAACAATGAACGAAAACTATATAAAGCAGGGATTTGAAACCTTATCGGTAGATTCCCTTGATGAATACAGAGCTAAGGGTATATTCCTCCGTCATCTGTCCACCGGAACAGAGGTATATAAAGTTGAGGCTGATGATTCGGAAAATCTTTTTGCATTCACCTTCCGTACCCCGCCTTCTGATCACAGCGGTGTTCCTCATATTCTTGAGCATTCGGTTCTCTGCGGTTCTGAACATTATCCTCTGAAAGACCCTTTTCTGGTGCTCTTGAAAGGGAGTGCCCATACCTTTCTGAACGCCATGACCTACCCTGATAAGACCGTCTACCCTGCGGCGAGTACTGTGAAAGCGGATTTCATAAATCTATTGAGAGTTTACGGCGACGCGGTTTTCTTTCCACAGTTGAAAAAAGAAGCCTTTGAACAGGAGGGACATCGGCTGGACTTTGATGATGACGGCAAACTCATCAGGGCCGGTATTGTATTGAATGAAATGAAAGGAAGTTACTCTTCGGCTGAATCAGTAGCCGGAGATTGGACCCTCCGTTCTCTATTCCCCGACTCTCCATACAGCTGGGATTCCGGGGGAGACCCTGAGTTTATTCCTTCCTTGAGTTATGAGTCATTTAAAGCTTTCCACGAGAGGTACTATCATCCTTCCAATGCCAGGATATTTCTTTATGGAGACCATAATCTTGAAGAGGTTCTGAGCATATTAGACGGTGAGTTTCTCTCCCGTTTCACTCGAAGGGATATTCCTTCGCAAATCCCCCTTCAGCCCCGTTGGAAGAAACCTCGAAAAATGGAGGCCCGCTGGCCATCGACCCCTGAAGATGAAGTAAAGAATAAATCAACTATCAGTATTAATTGGCTTCTTGGAGAATCTACAAATCCGGAATCTGTTCTTTCAGCTCAGGTTCTCTCCTTCATACTGCTTGGGCATGGGGGGGCACCTCTTCAGAAAGCGATAATCGACAGCGGTCTGGGGGAGGACTTGTCCCCGGTAAGTGGTTTGGAAACAGATTTAAGGCAGATGGTATTTTCCGCAGCCCTTCGGGGAACCAACCCTGAAACCCGGGAAGATTTTGAGAATCTGGTGTCCGGAGTACTGGGGAACCTTGTTAAGGATGGTCTTGAGACAAACCTTGTCGAAGGAGCTTTGCGCTCTGTTGAGTTCCGGGCCAGGGAAATACGCGGGGGCTCTCCTTTCGGTATGCGCCTGATGGGCAGGGCTCTCCGGGGCTGGCTGCATAACCGGCCTCCGCAGGAGAGTCTGGTTTTCGATAAACCGATGCAGAACCTTCGAAGTCAGGTAAAAAAGGGTTTTTTTGAAGGCATTATCCGACGGGAAATACTGGAGAACAGGCATCGGTCTACGGTGGTTGTTTCGCCGGATCCCGATCTCCAGAGCCGCAGGGATTCAACTGAACGCCGTTTACTGGATGATTTACAGCAATCCATGGATAATCCGGATGTCTTGAATCTTTCCCTTGAAAAACTGGATGCTTTTCAGGATACTCCCGACAGCCCGGAAGATCTGGCCCGTATTCCCTTTCTTTCCAGAAATGATTTACCCGCAGATGTCCGTGTTCTTCCCCTGGAGGAGGGGCAGTACGGGGATGTTTCATGGTTCCGTCATGAGACATTCACCAACGGAGTGAATTACCTTGAGATGGCCTTTGATCTGGACGGTCTGAATCCGGATCTTCAGTTCTGGATGCCTCTGTTCGGCAGGGCCTTAACCGATGTGGGTTTACCGGGAATGGGCCATGATGAGGTTGCCCGGGAGTTGGCAATGAAAACCGGAAGCCTCGGATGTTCCCTTGAAGCTTCTCCCGTTCACCCTGATGCCGGCGGCGGGGTAAGTCTTCGTATGTTTTTACACCTGAAGGCCTTGAACCATCAGTGGGATGAAGCTTTGAGCCTGACTATGCGGCTGCTGCTTTCGGCTGACTTCAGTGATATTTCCAGAGTGAAAGACCTCCTTTTGGAACTTCGGAATGATTTCCGCTCCGCAGTAGTTCCTTCGGGACATGTGTTTGCCTCACTGAGGGCTGCATCCAAACACTCTGCGGCTTCCTCCTGGGAGGATTTATGGTACGGTGTAGATCAGCTCCGATTTCTTCAAACGGTTTCAACAGATGTGGATGGAGCTGTAAAAGCTTCAAAGGCTCTTTTTGCAATCCGGGATAGTCTGATTCGCAGTGGTAATCTTTCCCTGGTGGTGACTGCCGATCACGCTGAGGCCGGTGATGCCCTTCATGCGGTATTAAGAAAGACAGATTCTTTGCAGAAGGGAAAACCTTCTGAATCAGGGACTCCGGTACTCTTCCGGCATGAGTCAACAGGCGAAACTCTCTCTACAGCTTCAGCTGTATCTTTTTCTGCTTTAAGCCTTCCGGCCCCGATACTGGGAACCCGGGAGCATGCCTGTACCGGATTGCTGGCACATATACTAAGAACCGGTTATCTCTGGGAGAACATTAGAATGAAGGGTGGTGCATACGGTGCTTTTGCCTCAATCTCAGGAATGGAAGGAACGTTTACCTTCAGTACATACAGAGATCCATTGATTGTGTCTTCTCTCTTATCCTTCCGGAAATCACTGGAGTGGACCGTTAATGAGCTGGATGATAATACGGTGAATATGGCAATAATTGGTTCTGTTGGAAAAGAGCTGCGCCCTCTATCTCCGGGGGAGAGGGGCTTTGTTGCATTTAAAAGGAAGTTGTACGGGATAACTGACGACTTACGTCAGAATCGGAGGAATTTTCAACTTTCAGCTGATGCGGGTGAGCTGCGCAGGGAAGCTGAAAATCTTCTTGGCTCCTGGGGTATGCGATCCGTCTCTGTTATCGCCGGTGCTGAAGCTCTGGATGAGGCCTCAGGAGAGTTGGCGGAACTTGCCGAGTCCCGGGTAGTGCTTCCTTAACCCTTCCTCAAACCATAATCCAGGTCGGGATGCAGCCAATGTGAGGGGGGTTAATAAAGCCCAGAATGCGTAGGCATCCTGAATATAAATTCCTGATATCCGAAGAAATACGGCAAGAAGCAGGCCTGTCAGATTCACTGTCCATATCCAGGACAGTATAAGCTCCTTTTTCCTGAAGGGTATAAACAGAACAATTAATCCAATAAGAACAGTGGGGAATGTTGGTAAGAGGTTGATATTCCGGTAAGCTGATGCATGGTCGGTGAAGGTTGTCAGAAAGCTGAGCACCAGACCGGGAATACCGATTAAGAGAATTATTAAAGCTCTTGATATTCCTGCAGCAATCTTAGCTGCTCTTTTCCCGGGAGTCGAAGACAACCGCCATAAAAGTCCGGCAAGGATACCGATTAAAAGCATCGTAGGCCAGAGAGTTCGCGGTTCCTCTGGAACAGGCGGTCTGGTAGAACTTTTAAGAACGATACTCTTATCTGTCAGAATACGTGTTTTACCATCCTTTCCGATGTACTTGAAATTCCCGGCATAGTCTGCAACGGCCTGGGGGAGAAACATCAGATTCCAGCCGTTTATCGGTTTATCCAGATTCGATCCCAGCAGATAATCCAACATTAATTCGGCAAAAAAGGATGGGTCTGATCCGGTTCTGGCATAGTGCCGGAAAGAGAGATAGGGATCGTTTTCGCTGAAAGCTTTAAGCTGTCCATCCGTTATGTCGTTAAGTATATCTCTTATGATGGTGGCACAGTTATTCAGGAAGTAATCGTACAGATACTCCCGATTTTCCGGGCGAACCCACCAGCGAAGGGTTTCATCAAGTTCCACCAGTTCTTCATGTCCGAGATTCAGAGGGTATACTGTAAGGGTACGGTCTTCTGTCATTGAATAGTTGATAAAACGATCAGTCGGTGTGGCTAACCCGAGGTACATCATCCGGCCCATAGCGAAATCTTTGTAAAAATTATTCGAGTAAAATGAGAAGTTTCCAAAATCATAAAAAAGGTTTTCGCCGGATTCTGTGTTTTCAATGGAAATTCCGATATGCCCCCAATATGTATAGATTGGATCTCCCGGACCGACGATAATCAGATTGGCCTTAAGGCTTTCATCGGGGAACAGTGATGCCGAAGAAATAACGTATAATGCGAGAATGAGTGAAAAATGAATGCGGAATCCCAATTAACTTTCTCCTTTTCCTTCATGAAAAACAAAAAAAAAGCCTGTGAATCAATCTTAGGTGCAATAAGGGGGGGACGGGAAGCCTATAACGCGGTATAATGTGGGAAACGATTGTCTACGTAAGGAGCCCACAATGGCTGAAAAAGAAACCCTGGTGGTGGCTTCCAAAGTGAAAGCCTACATCAAAACGACCGCTGACATGAAATGCTCTGCTGCCGTTATCGACGTTCTCTCCGACAAGATCCGCGAAATGTGTGATACTGCCATCGAGAATGCAAAGGCTGCCAAGAGGAAGACTGTTCAGGACAAGGATTTCTAATTAATCCTGTTTTCCGGGG
>DEIH01000240.1:0-11705 GCA_002352375.1 Spirochaeta sp. UBA2779
TTGGTGGAAGAATACCGCATACTCTGTTCTTCTCCTCAGCAGGAGGTGCGTCGGCTCTCCGGGGGTAATATACAGAAGGTAGTGGTGGCCCGGGAGTTTTCCAGCGATCCGAAACTTATCATTGCCGATCAGCCAACCAGGGGTATTGATGTCGGGGCTACCGAATTCATTCGTAAGCGTCTTGTTACTCTCAGAGACGATGGAAGTGCAGTCCTTCTGGTTTCTGCCGATTTGAATGAAGTAATGGAGCTATCCGACAGCCTGATTGTGATGTACGGCGGTAAAATCACGGCGTATATTGAAAATGCCTCGAGTATTACCGAAGAAAAACTGGGACTCTACATGCTGGGACTTGAATCTCAGGGAGACGATGAGATAGGGAGAGTTTGTCATGACTAAATCACAACGGCTGTTTGAAATCTATCGTACCGGTCTGGTTATCCTGATTGCCCTGTTGCTCTCTTTAGTTATTATTCTTCTGGTTAGTGATGTTCCCGGGGAGGCGATGAAGCTCTTTCTAACCGGCCCTCTGGACAGCTTGAGACATTTCGGGAATGTCCTGGAAATGATGGTGCCTCTGCTCTTTACCGGCCTGGCCATCTCTGTAATGTTTTCAGCCTCTCAGTTCAACCTCGGAGCTGAAGGGGCCTTCTTTTTCGGGGCTATCGGTGCTGCCTTTATTGCCGTAAATTGGAATCTCCCTCCGGTAATTCATCCGATGGTAGCCATACTCTGGGGCGGCATAATCGGATCTGTTTTCTGCGGTATCCCCGGGTTTCTGAAGATTAAATGGGGTTCATCAGAACTTGTTTCTTCACTGATGTTCAACTATATCGCCTACTTTTTCGGGCTTTATCTGATAAACTATTTTTTAAGGGATGTAAACGCCGGAGCTATGGTTTCCTACCCCTTTGCAGAAAGTGCCAAACTGATCAGAATCATCCCTAAAACCAGGGTGCACTTCGGCCTGATAATTGCGGCACTGGCGGTTGTCTTTACAGCGGTATTTCTTCATCGGACACGCTGGGGCTACAGAATAATTGTAATCGGCCGGAATATCCGTTTTGCTAAATATGCGGGTATTAATACCGACCGGGCCATTCTCCTCAGTCAGGTTCTCGGAGGGTTTATTGCGGGAGCCGGCGGTTCTATTGAGGTTCTCGGTCTTTACCGCCGCTTTACCTGGCAGCTTCTCCCGGGTTACGGATGGACCGGTATTATTGTGGCCATTCTGGCTCGAAACAATCCGATTTACATCCCTGTTGCCGCGTTCTTTCTGGCCTATATGAGGATAGGGGCTGATATCATGTCCCGATCTACGGATATGCCCAATGAGTTTGTCGCTATCATTCAGGGACTTATCATTATCCTGATTGCCGCATCGAGTTTTTTGGCGAAACAAAGACATAAGATGGTTGTGAAGGAGGCGATGTTATGAGTGCGTTTATTGATATCATCATCAACCCTCAATTCGGCTATTCGGTACTCAGGGTTTCCACTCCCATACTTTTTGCTGCACTTGGTGCACTGATTTCTGACAAGGCAGGAGTTATCAACATCGCTCTGGAAGGTATTATGCTGATGTCCGCTCTAACAGGTGTGATTTTCTCGGCTATTACGGGAAGTGCCTTTTTCGGATTGTTAATGGCGGTGATTGTCGGTGGTCTGGTTGGCTTGAGTCTGGGTTATTTCTCTCTGAATCTGAAAACGGATGTTATACTTGCTGCGGTAGCCATCAACATGATCGCCCTGGGGGGAACTATCTTTGTTCTTTTTCTTGTAGCTGGAGACAAGGGCATTTCCTCTTCCCTGCCGTCCAAGGTACTGCCTAAGATTAATATCCCCGGACTGGAAAATATTCCCGGAATCGGGCCCATATTCTCAGGACATAATGTACTTACCTATCTGGCCTTTCTCTCGGTATTCCTAATCTGGTTCTTCCTTTACAAAACCCCTCTTGGCCTGAGAATCCGTGCTGTGGGCGAGAATGAACATGCCGCCGATTCGGTGGGTATTTCGGTGATTAAAACCCGGTATATCGCTCTGGTTATCAGCGGTGTTCTGGCGGGTTTCGGCGGGGCTTATATGTCCATGGGTTATGTGTCCTGGTTCAGCCGGGATATGGTTGCCGGCCGTGGGTTCATTGCACTGGCGGCAGAAGCCATGGGGGGAGCCACTCCGGTGGGCAGTATGCTCGCTTCTCTGCTCTTCGGATTTTTTGATGCCCTATCCAATTCCCTGCAGCTGCTGAAGATACCCTATGAGTTTGTCAGTATGCTTCCTTATGCGGCGACGGTAATCGGACTGGTAATTTATACTATCCGTAAAACAGAGCAAATCCGCAAGATACAGGAACGTGCTGCAGAAGCAGGCGGTGCCTGATGAGCCCGGTTTCCATTCCCGTTATCATGGATTGCGACCCGGGGCACGATGATGCCATTGCCCTTGTGCTGGCTCATGCCCGGCCTGAAATTGAAATACGGGGAGTCTGCACCACAGCAGGTAACCAGACTATTGAGAAAACCACCCTGAATGCCCGGAAAATTATGAGTTTTCTGGGAAACGATGTGCCTGTGGCCCGGGGATGTGCCAAACCTTTATTCCGGGAGCTGATTACAGCGGCCTCGGTGCATGGAGAGAGCGGCCTGGATGGTCCTGCACTGCCCGAGCCCCAGTGGCCGGAGTCAAACCTTTCAGCCTATGAGCTGATGGTGAAGGTTCTGGAAAAAAGTGACCGGCCGGTTACCATGGTGCCCACCGGTGCACTGACAAATCTCGCCCTCTTACTACTTACCCGTCCCGATTTGAAAGCTAAGATTGGGAGGATAAGCCTGATGGGGGGGGCTGCCGTCGGCGGGAACTGGACGCCGGCTGCGGAGTTCAATATTCTTGTGGACCCCGAAGCGGCTCAGATTGTTTTTTCTTCGGGGCTTCCCATCACGATGAGCGGTCTGGATGTTACCCATAAAGCCATTGTAACAGCTGAAGATATTGAATCTTTCCGTTCAATCGGGAAGCGCACTGCAGTGATGGTGGCCGAGTTGCTGGATTTTTTCAAGAAATTTCATGAAGAGTACTTTGCCGGGTTCGGGGGGAGCCCCCTGCACGATCCATGCGCTGTTGCCTGGTTGGCTGCCCCTGAAATCTTTATCTCCAGGAAAGCCCGGGTGGATGTGGAATGTGCCGGAACATATACAACCGGTTCCACTGTTGTGAGTTTTGCCCGGGGTGTGAGCCATGGAGGCGCCGAGGGTCGGATTCCTCCTGATGAAGCCAATGTTGATGTTCTCTTTGATGTGGACCGGGAAGCCTTTGTGGCGCTGCTGAGGAATGCTCTGGAGGTGCTGGATTGAAGAGGAAAATAATTATTGACTGCGATCCAGGGATTGATGATGCTCTGGCCATCTTTATGGCTCTGGCTTCAAAGAAGCTGGAAGTGCTGGGAATTACCACGGTTGCCGGTAATGTCGGTATTGACACAGTTACCAGGAATGCCCTCTCTCTGGTGAGTATAGCCGGTTTTCAAATACCGGTATGCCGTGGAGCTGCTGGTCCTTTTCTGATTAAAAGGGAAACAGGTGGAGCCCGGATACACGGTGAAAATGGAGTGGGGGATGTACTACTTCCCCAGCCGTCCTTTGATGAGGATTCCCGGTCTGCAGCGGATTTCATTAATGAAATGGCAGGGAAATATGAAGGTGAGCTGGAACTGGTTGTAATAGGGCCGCTTACCAATATTGCAGCAGCCCTGGGACGGTATCCGGATCTTTCAAAGAAAATCAAAGGGCTCATCATGATGGGAGGGGCTGCCGGTTTCGGGAACGTTACCCCGGCAGCGGAATTCAATATCTATGCCGATCCTCATGCTGCCGCAGCGGTATTTCAGGCGGGAATCCCCATTGATATGTACGGCCTGGATGTTACCAACCGGGCTTTGATAACAGGAGATGAAATTGCCGCCCTCAGAGCAACTGGCAAGGCCATCCCGGTAATCTGCTGCGATATGATGAAGACTTATGCCGATTTCTATGAAAGTGTCGGCTTTTCGGGCCTGGCGCTCCACGATCCTTTTGCCCTGGCCTGCGCTGTAGATGAGACCCTTGTGAGGTTTAAGAGCTGTCATGTTGATATTGAGACTCAAGGCACTCTTACCCGGGGAAAAACTGTGGTGGATATCCTCGGGGTTACCGGAAAGAAACCGAATGTCCGGGTGGCTCTGGAATTGGACCGGGAGCGTTTTATACAGTTGCTATCCAATCTGCTTTGCTCGTATGAGTAATCAGCATGGGGAAACGGCGGACTCTGTTTACCGGAGCCCGGTTGATAGACCGGGAAGGATCGATAAGTTCTGAGTTAACAGTTGTAGAAGAGGGCGGGGTAATCACAGCTGTAAGTACCAGTCAGGATGTGCTTCCTTCAGACCGAGTTATTAATTGTGATAATCGCTTCATTTCCCCGGGGCTGGTGAATCTTCACACCCACTCTCCTATGAACCTCTTCAAGGGTATAGCTGAAGATGTTACCCCTGATGATTGGTTCAACCGGGAAATTTGGCCTTATGAGAGTAAAATTGACGCCTCAGACGTGGAGGCCGGAGCCCGGTTGGCTGTCTCTGAGATGCTGGATTACGGGGTTACTGCTTTTGCCGATCATTACTTTGAGGCCTCCCGAATCTGTGATGTGGCTATTGAAACAGGAATCAGGGCGGATATCGCTCCGACCCTCTTTGGAATGGCCGGAGGATTTGAGGAGCAGCTGGCTGCATCCGAAGAACTCATCGGAAAGCGGAATGGCGAAAAAGGCCGGCTCTCTCTCAGATTAGGCCCCCATTCTCCCTACACCTGCAGCCCCGATCAGCTGGCAATGTGTGCCGATTCCGCTGCCTCTCTGGGGGTGGGGGCGCATCTTCATGTAGAGGACGATTTTGCCCAGATTGAAGCCAGCCGGAAGTTCTACGATTTAACTCCGATGGAGGTGGTGAGCCGGTCTGGTCTGATGGATGTCCCTCTTATCATCGGCCATGCCTACTGGATACTCCCTGAAGAGCGGAAGCTGATTAAAGAGAACAACTGGATTGCCGTCTGCATGAAAACATATATGAAACTCGGAACTCCCCCGGGGCCCCTTCAGGATAACCCGGGCTCTCTTCCCTTGTGCATCGGAACCGACGGAGCGGCAAGTTCCAATAGCCTGAATCCTCTGGAACAGGCCCGCCTTTTTGCTCTGGCCGGGAAGAGCCGGCAGGGGAATGCTGAGACTCTTCCCCTGAAAACAGTCTGGCAGATGCTGATGAGGGGCCATGAAGCCCTTCCCTTCGGCACTGGCAGCCTCATACCAGGCTCCCCTGCGGATTTTGTGGTGTGGAATCTGGATTTACCCAACACAGCTCCGGCCTACAATCCTCTGGCGTCCCTGATTTACTCCTCGGATGCCCGGAATGCCGAGCATGTAATAATTGCAGGGGAATTTGTAAAACAGGACGGAAAGTTGAAACTGGATACAAAAGAGATAGTCCGGGAGGCAAAGGAGAGAGTCCGGGGAATATTGCAGAAAGGAAAAGGATCGACGAAACTTGTATTTTAAAGTTCCCGGTCCGGCTGTCGGTGTTCTTATCTTCAGCTGGTCTGTTTTATCAATTCTTCCAGATACCTGGCGAGAACCACCGAAGGCAGAACATAAGCGGCTTTTTCGTCGGTAACCAGGAATCCGGGGTTGTGAAAGAGACCGTTCACTCCGGGCAGTCCCAGCATGATTGAGGGCAGAGCCTGGGATACATCCCCCATGTCTGAGGAGGGGGAAGCGTACTGTTCTTCGATGAAGGGAATCCCCATCTCCTGGACAACCATCCGGAGAAGTGTGTGCATTCCAGGATCCGCTTTGAAGGGAGCGTAGCCGGGGATATCCTCAATCTCGATTTCGGCTCCGATGGAACGTGCACAGCCTGTTGCGGCGTTCTTGAGTTTTGTTACGGTGCCTTTGATGGCCTCGGGGTTTGACCCCCGAACGTAGGTTTCCACGAAGGCTGTATCGGGAATGATATTGACAGATATACCCTGAGGGAGGGTGAGCAGAGGATGGATGCGGATATGGTCGGACTCGTTAAAACTTTCCCGGAGAAAGGCACAGGCTTGAAGAAAGAGAGAAGCGGCGTTCTGAGCGTTGATTCCTTTGTGCGGCTGGGCTCCGGCATGAGCGGCTTTCCCCCTGAATACGAAGCGCAGCACCTCGAATCCCCCCATCCCCAATACGCTGCTGATAAATTCTGGTTCGGTGAATCCGGCAGCATGGGTGGAAACCACTTTTTTATACCCTTTGAAAATTCCCCGGGCCAGGAGTTCCTGCTTCCCGCTCAAATGCCTGATTTTTCCCGCCTCTCTGAGTACTTCCCGGTTTTCCAGATCGATGTACTCCTCTGCCGGAACAGCAATAAAGGCCAGGGCTTTCAGAGCTTGAGCCGCAGATTCAGAATTCGATTCAGAGAGAAGCCGGGCCGCACCGTAGATATTCGTGGTTTGCATGTGATGACCGCAGGAATGAATATAGGCACCGCTCTCATCCCCGGGAAGAGGAAGGGCGTCCATATCGGCCATTACGGCAATTTCCGGTACAGCTCCCGGGATAGCAGCAACAAACCCGGGCATACCTTTAAACGTCTCAATGTTGAAACCCAGATCCTTGAAAAGTCCGGCAAGGTATTTATGGGTGGCATTTTCCCTGAATCCGGGTTCTGCTCTGTTCCAGAGCTCAATACCAGTCTTAATCAGGTCTGCCGCCGTATCTTCGCTAAACCCGGATTTCTCCGTCTCAATATCAAACCAGTTTTTCCCAGTCATACAAACACCATAAATCAAAGCCGGCGGGCGGGCAATGGAAGCTTTCTTTTCATCCCCTTGTTCGGCGATAATATGAAAAAGAGGTATAAAAATGAGTACACCGCATTTAGGTGCAGAAAAAGGCGAAATTGCAGAATCCATCCTTCTGCCGGGTGACCCTTTACGGGCGAAGTTCATCGCTGAGACTTTTTTGAAAGATGTTGTCTGCTACACTGAGGTAAGAGGCATGCTGGGATTTACCGGTACTTACAAAGGCAAGAGGGTTTCTGTTCAGGGAACCGGAATGGGTGTTCCCTCCATTTCTATTTATGTCTATGAGCTGATGAGTTTCTACGGAGTGAAGAATCTGATTCGGGTAGGTACCTGCGGTTCCATGCAGGAGGATGTAAAACTCCGGGATGTGGTGATTGCTATGAGTGCATCCACCGATTCGGCAGTGAACAAGCTGCGTTTTAAGGGTATGGATTTTGCCCCCACAGCGGATTTCGATCTTCTGCGCCGTGCATGGGAGAAGGCAGGAAGTCTTGGTATTTCCGCCAAGGTGGGGAATGTTCTCACCTCAGATACTTTCTACAACGATGATGATAAGGGCTGGAAAAAGTGGGCTGAGTATGGGGTTTTAACAGCCGAGATGGAAACGGCCGCTCTTTACACTCTGGCGGCTAAGTTCAAGGTGAACGCACTTTCACTGCTCACCGTGAGCGACAGCATTGTTACCGGCGAGTCCACCACTTCCGAAGAGCGTCAAACCACCTTCAATCAAATGATTGAAGTGGCTCTGGAAGTAGTTTAGGCTGGTTTTTCCCGGATATTCTATTGACCACTGGCGCAAGGAGTAATAGCCCTGCGCCAGAGGTCACTTAAAAATTACTGAGCCTCAATAACGGTAATTCGTCCATCAGTTTCAGGACTGATTGGTCCGCCAAGGTACTTCAGGAAGTCAATAACAACGTCTCTCTGGAAGGCTGAGGTGTCGTAGTGATAACCTGATTTCATCATAGTATAACCGTCTCCCCCGGCAGCCATAAAGGAATTGGTTGCAACTTTGTAGGTGGTGTTGGGATCCACGGTTTTACCGTTGATGGTAAGATTCTGTACTTCTCCCACGCTGAAATTCACGGTGAACTCCACACCTTTTGAAACCTGCGGGAATCCGCCCTTGCCCCGGGGAATGGTGGCGATAAAGTCAAACATAGCCAGTACTTCAGACCCGGTCATTTCAACTGTCATAACTGAGTTATCGAAGGGAAGCACTTCGTAGATAATTTTTTTATCAATATCACCTTCAGGAATGCCTGCCCGGATGCCGCCGCCGTTCTGAATGGCAAAATCTGATCCCTGACCTTTTGTGGCCCAGAGCATGGCATCAGCTACCAGGTTTCCCAATGGTGCTTCTTCCTTCCGGATATCTGTATTGTCAAAGAAACCTTCAGCGTTACTGATAACTTCAGAAAGCTTGGCTTCAACCTGGTCGTAATACGGGGTGAGTGCCGCCAGCAGGTAGGGGTCTTCGGGAATTTCTTCACCGATAAAGGTGTAGACGCTGTTACCGTCGGCGTCTTTTGTACGGTTTTTCAGATTGACCGGGATGGTTCCCCAGTTGAAATCGGTTACTTCACCATCTGTAATGGTAAGAACGGCTTTTCCTACCAGCAGGCCCCAGTTCCAGGCTTGAACGATGGGAGTGCCGTTTTCCCAGACAGGCTCTTCGATTTTAGAATGACTGTGGCCGTCAACAATAAGGTCGATACCATCGACATTGGCTGCCACTCTCCGGGAGCCATGGGTGTTATCATCGTAGAGTCCCATATGAACAAGAGCGATGATGATATCCACCTTGGGCTCCAGTTCGGCTACCATACGCCGGGCAACGGTAACTTCATCTTCAAATATCAGATCACCGGTGATAGAAGGCATGGTTACCTTGGGGGTTTCATCAGTCGTCAGGCCGAAAATTCCTACCCGGAAACCATCAAAAGTCTTGATGATGTATGGAGCCTCAGCAACCAGAGAACCATCGGGGTAATGAACATTGGCTGAGAGAAAGGGGAAACTGGCCAGCTGCATCTGTTCGTTCAATGTGGTGAGCGGTTTATCAAACTCATGGTTTCCCAGGGTGAGTGCATCGTATCCCACATAGTTATAGCCGATTATATCCGGTGCTGACTCATAGAAATTTGACTCAGGCCGGCCGGTATTCATATCCCCTGCATCAAGGATGAGGACATTGTCGTACATCTCTCTGGTGTTTTGTGCGATGGTGGCAATAGCCGGTAAACCACCGAGATTCGGGGCTGGGTAGTTGTAGAACTTCAGTGGATGTCCGTGAAAGTCGTTGGTGTGCAGCACAACCAGTTCGCCGGATCCATTAATCGGGCCTTCAACAGCCCCATTCGCCATTAACGCGATGGGAAGGACTGCCAGCAGCAGAATTGCTGCGATGGAACGAATATAACGTTTATTCATAGAATTCCTCCTTGGAAATCAAGAGAATAAGTATAATCTCTAATTGAGAAGAAATGAATAAAAAAGAGATGAAATTGAATATACTTACTTCGGGGGAGTAAATGTCCAATGGATATTTCCGGTTAACATGGCTTATTTCATTGTTTATATCAGCCGGTGGGGCCTGGGTATGGCTTAAAATTGTTACCCGGGCGGACCCACGATGGAAAGATAAGGGGCATCGCTGGTATTTGTACATTCTCTCAGGAATTGGATCACTGTATCTGGCTCGCTTGTTCTATTTCCTCGGGTACCAGATATACGGCGGCAATCTTTACACCCCCTATGATGCGGCAAACGACTTGCAGTATTACCTGCTTATTAATGGACCATCGGAAGAATGGGCAAAATTTATTGTATTCTGGATTCTGGCCAGAGGATTCAAGAGGGTTAAGGAGCCACGGGACGGTGTTATCGTTGCTATGATGGTGGCTCTGGGTTTCAGTCTCTGGGAAAATATTAATTTTCTGATGATGTTCGGTACAGGATCAATTCCGGTACGGCTAATCTCGGCATCCTCAGGGCACATGGCCTATGCGGCTATATGGGGATATTTTGCAGGTGAAGCGATACTGGAACCTCCATCGGGAGGGATTTTTTCGAAGTACCGATATGTTTTTACGGCGGTATTTGTTGTTTCCTTTGTTCATGGATTATTTAACTTTCTGACCAGTTGGGTTGGATCGGGTTCCGGCCTTGCTCTGGATCTGGTGATGTATGCTGTAACCCTGATTGTTCTTGTTCAGGTCTGCAGGGTTCCAAGTGCATATCAGACCTTTCCATACGAAAAATCCTCAGAAGCTGTCAGGGCAATACGATCCGCACTGCTGAGAGATTCCGGGAATTCTCTGCTTTACAAACGTCTGGGCTATTACGAGCTTTATCTGGGACGTGAATCGGCGGCTCTTTCCAGCTGGAGAAAAATTGCCCTTAGCAGTAGAGGGCCGTATCTGAATGCATGGGTAACGATTCTTGATTCTCGTGCCGGAAAGGGACATGACAGGTTGGAACAAATCCTTTCCACGATGACGGGGAAAAGCCGAATAACATTAAAAAGACGCCTCAAGTTCTTTCTGAAATCCGGGTCGGATGTCTGGATACGACGGATTGAAGATTGGGAGCGGATCAAAGCCCCCTGCCGGAGATAACAGTTTATTCCTGGATCTGTCTCTGTTAGCCAAAATTATTCCTTGTTGATAACGTCAACGATATTCTCTACCAATCCCTTAATTTCATCTTCGGTTGTGCATCTTCAAACAATGCTATGCCGTTTTTCTTCCACGGGATGGGACTCTTCATGGTTATGCTTGTGGCAATCCTGACAGGCTGGGGGCGTGAATTTAAAGATACAACTGCAATTGCAGAAGAAAAAGCGATTACAGGGGAGTAAAAAACATTAAATTAATCTAAGGAGGCTGCCCGGTTACGGGCGGTCTCGTTTTTTAGAACATCTCTGTATGGCATCAACATTAAATCCTTCATATTTTTTACGATCCATCGTCTGATCGGCGGGATGGCTGCTATGATTCCAATGAACCTGAACTTAAGCAGCTGAAATGGCTGTTTATGAGGCATGGTATTGTAGATGCCATTTTTCCGGTAGTACCTGTAATCTGCAGAAAACACAATACTCAGCTGCATATATATCTCATCCCGGAACAAGTTGAGTCCCGCAACACCGAGAAATGTTGCCGGCCGTTGGTAGTTCTTTTCAAGGGAAAGGATAACCCGTCGGGCAAGAGCAATAACAGCCGAATCAGAATCCCGGGTGGTAACAATACCGTTCAGATTTCCACCCTGCCATTCAACATATCCGGTAATACCTTCTCTGAGTGCGGGGTTTGCTGCAATATTTCCATCAAATAGTATTGCAACCTGTTTTCCTCCCAGAAACGGCTGGTGAGTATGAAAGAATCCCCTGTCGATGAAGGCCTTCATTAATGAAGAGTGCCAGCGGCCGGTGATTTTGGCCGCAATAACGATAATATCAGCCGGATGAACTTTATCAAGATAAGTTTGAACTACTTCGTCGGTATCCCCGTATCGGCAGATATTTTTCGGCCCACAGTGCAGGCAGCCCAGACAGCCCCCGGCTATTCTTATCTTCTGGAGATTAACAATTTCAACAATATCATCAAAGGCAGAGCAAAATCTCTCTATAATCGCTTCAAGATTACCTTCGGCACCATCAGTAATGATAGTAAGTTTTTTACCTGTTTTGACTGGTTCGGCTTCAATTAATACTTCTGGTATAGACCTTAATCTGGAAGCTGTCGTTTTCTCGCAGGGTTCCTGTCGTGGGAATGCTCTTGTCGCCGGGTACCCATTCTTTATGGTATCAAGAAAAATATCGAAAAAACCCATGAG
>DEIH01000240.1:11792-25496 GCA_002352375.1 Spirochaeta sp. UBA2779
AGAGCCGCAGCTGGTTTTCCTTTAAAAGCTGAAACAGCATTCCTCTCATCAATCAGTTCAATAAATCTGAGGTATTGGCTGCAGACTGAATGGACATAGAGAGGGAACGCCCAGAGTACGGCGTCGGAGAGGCGAACAGTTTCAATCATCTTCTCAAACAAATCGGAATTCAGTTCCAGTCGGCGGATACGAAATGCCGGCTGCAGGACTTCAAATTCCACTTTCGGATATTGCAGTTCCAGGAAACTGATATACTGCATGGTGACACTTTTCATTCCCTTAGGGCTTCCCCCGAGTACGGTAATCTTCATTTTTTATTGGTTCTCCTCGATACACTTGATGGTTTCTTTGCACCAGTCCCGAATCCCCGAGTAATAGTGCAGCCCGAATTCAACTGTGTGCTTCCAATACGGTGTACCCTGAACAAAAACAGATCGGATTTCTTTTGGTGCTTCCCTGATATCAGTACCGGATTCCAGATGAGCCCTGATACCCTCCAGGTCGGTGATAATGTCTTTGCATCGCTTATCTTCAGCTTTAATCTTTTCTTTGATTACATCAGGACTTGTCCATTGGCCGAAAAAAATCTGAAGCAGGAGTTCCTCTCTAAGAATTCCGGGCTCCGGCGGTGCGGCCATCCATTTTGAAAACTCTCCTCGGCCTGTATCTGTAATTGTGTATACCTTACGTGCGGGGGAACCTTCCCTCTCTTCCTTACTCATGGTAACCAGACTCTCTGATTTCATTTTCTTTAATACCGGATAGATATTTCCATAGTTTTCATTCCAGAAGTGACTGATACTGTGATCGCTCATTCGCTTCATGTCATAACCGCTCATTGGCTGATATGTAAGCATTCCAAGCAGTGCATAACGGGTTTTATTCTTTCTCGCCATATTTACCTCATATATCAAAAAGATATATATCAAACATATATGAGGTTGATGCCAAGGTCAAGAGTTCATTAGCATCGTGCCGGAGGTCAATTAAAATCCCATCATGATTGACTTTATCAGCCGTTAGCCGTATGTTCTCCCCACAATCTGGGTTCCCGCAATAACATCCTACCCGCCAGTCAGGAATCCGAAGTGAGGACAATTTTTAATGACTTTTGATGAACTGGGCCTGATTCCGGCCTTGCTTGAAGCTATCAGTGCGCGTGGATTTGAAACACCAACCCCTATACAGGCCGAGATGATTCCATTTCTTTTATCCGAGGATCGTGATGTTACGGGCCTGGCCCAGACAGGAACAGGAAAGACAGCAGCATTCGGACTGCCGATACTCCAGAAAATTGATATTTCCAAAGCAAAGACTCAAGCCTTGATTCTGGCTCCTACCAGGGAACTCTGTCAGCAGGTATCCCGGGATATATCCGAATACGGTAAGAAAATGAAGGGGTTGCGGACCGCAACGATTTATGGTGGTGCCGCTTTCGGACCCCAGATCCGGGATCTACGAGGGGGAGCCCATGTGGTAACCGCTACTCCCGGCCGTTTGAAAGATCTCCTTGATAAAGGGATCGCGGATTTGAGTAATCTGAGATATCTGGTTCTCGATGAGGCAGATCAGATGCTGGATATGGGATTTAAGGACGAGCTGGATGCTATTCTGGAATCAGCTTCTGATGACCGGAATACTCTGCTTTTCTCTGCCACTATGCCCTCTGAAGTGGCCCGGATTGCAAAAAATTACATGACCAACCCCCATGAGATTGTTACCGGGGAAAAGAACAAAGGCATCTCTACTGTGGATCATCGTTTTTACAGAGTTCATGCCAGCGATAAGTATTCGGCTCTTCGGCGTCTGATTGATGTTCAGCCAGCTATTTACGGTATTGTTTTCTGCCGGACCCGGGATAGTGTGAAGGATATCGCTTCAAGGCTTGGTAAAGATGGCTATGCTGCCGACGCCCTCCATGGGGAGCTCTCTCAGGTGCAGAGAGAGTCTGTGATGGGCCGGTTCCGTCAGGGGAATCCTTCCCTGTTAATCGCCACGGATGTGGCTGCCCGGGGCCTGGATGTCGATAATCTGACTCATGTTATTCATTTCGACCTTCCTGACGAGACGGCGATATATAACCACCGCAGCGGCCGAACAGGAAGAGCGGGTAAATCAGGTTCTTCCCTGGCTCTTGTTCATATGCGGGAAGGGCATCGTATCCGGCGTATTGAAAAGGTTCTGGGTCAGCGTATTGAAGAATCCAAAATACCCGGCGGAAGGGAAATCTGTGAGGCCAGACTGATGAACCTGATCGGCAGAGTAACCGAAGTAGAAGTAAATGATGATGCCATCGCCCCCTACCTGGATGATGTGAGAGAAAAACTCGATGGTATGGACCGGGAAACCATACTCCGAAAGTTTGTTTCGGTTGAGTTCAACCGCTTCCTGAAAGAATATGGGAATGCACCGGATCTGAATCCGCCTCCGGCACCTAAGCGTACACGTCGGGATTCTGAGTACTTCGGCGGCCGTGAAGGCGGTGGAAGTTTTCAGAGGGGAGGGAGGCCTTCCGGGGGGATGGTGAAGTTCCGGATTAATCTGGGACGCAGGCAGTCGGTGCTTCCCCCTCAGCTTATCGGCCTTGTTAATCAGGCCACTCATACACGGAATATCCGCCTGGGTCGGATTGATATCAATACCGATTGGTCGGACATTCAGGTAGAGGCTTCAATGGCCGACAAGGTGGAGCAGTCACTTCGTGGATTTGATTACCGGGGAATGAAAATACGGGTTGAACGGGGTGCACAAAGCCGGGAACCCCGGAGTTATTCAGGAGGGGGCGGTAATCAATCTTCCAAAGGACGTCGCAGCCAGTCAAAAAACAGGCAGTGGAAAAAAAGAAAGGGTTAGGACTCCAGAAATCTGATCCAAGAAAAGATGGTTGGTCTTGATATCCAAGGATCTTTAACATGGTTTTTCACTAATAGAAGTTATTGATGTAACAGATTTGGCGTTTTTTATCGGGATGAGCTGGACAGGAAACCGGGGATATTAAGGGTTTTTCCTGGAGCCATACGATCTATCAATGACTGTGGATATCCTGCGGCAATCATTCTTTTTCTTACAGGTCCTGTCTTCCATGAACATCGTCTGAAGGTTATTTTTTTCTTTTCGGGATTGAGCAGTATGTATCTGGCCGATAAATCACAGTCTCTAGACTGGCCGACACTGCCGGGATTAGCCAGATGAGGAACTCCTGAATAATTCATTTCCATGTTGTATCTGATGGGTATGGATTGAGCGCCGTTTTCGTGATTATAGGCATAAAGTGCGGGAATATGTGTATGTCCAACCAGCGTAAGTGAGGTTTCTGCTTTCTTTAGAACTTCTGCGGCCATTTCCCTGTCGAGTATATAGCCCCATGCCGGGTTTTGAGGGTTCCCATGAGCCATGGTTATAGAACCCCGCATCAAAATTTCAGGAAGTGATTTTAAAAAATCTTTCTGATCGTCTGACAGTATTGCTCTATGAAGCTCTATGGCCGACTGGGCTTCATCGTTGAAGTTTTCTATATTCATCTTTCCACAAGCTGCCAGGTCGTGATTTCCGCTAATCATAACAGCACCCCGTTCCCTGAGAATCTCCAGGCAGGCTCCCGGGTCTGGCCCATATCCAACGATGTCACCAAGAACCCGAATTTCGTGGTATTCGCCGGATGCGTCTTTCAATACGGACTTGAGGGCATTCAGATTTCCATGTATATCTGCCAGAATCAGCACTGTATGGGACATTCGGTCTCCTCTTTTTTTAGTATACTGATATTATGATAATCCCGGGGAGGGTTTTCTTCTGTTTGAACGATTGAAATCCCGTATGGGAGATAAGTTTGCCGATGTCTGGGTATTGCTTTCTGATACCGACCGTTTTGTGTCCCGTGCCGGTCTGATGGATAAATTTGAAGGGCAGCTGAGAATATGGAGATCGGAGCTACAGAAATCCAAGGCTGATATCCAGAGGACCAGGGATATCCGGGATGATATTATTGCTTTTCGTCGATCCAGACGTGAAGAGGGTTGGGAGTTGCGGCTTGGATCTTTGGATATTAAGCTGAAAGGGTTTCGCAGTGATGATGCCTTTTCTGTAGGTTTTCAACGCATGGTTCTCATGGTGGGGGAGAACGGGGATATCAGATATGTCACCGGAACTGCCAACCATTACGAACTGGACCGGGAACTGAATAATCAGCTCCACCAATCACCTCCGGCAGTTCCCCTGGAACCCCATTATCTCTGGTTTCGGAGAATTGAAGGTATTCTGGAACTGGCCGGTGCCGATTCCCAGTCTCAACAATCTCATAAAAAGCTTCAAGAATATATCGCTGTGCACAAATCAGAACTCGTCAGAGCGATGTACAAGCTGAGCTGAATCCTGGTTATATTTGTATCTTCTTATGACAGCTTCATGGCTTTGATAAAAGCATCAACAATCATCGGATCGAATTGTGTCCCACTATGTTTTTTAAGTTCTTCAAAAGCTTCTTCTTTGCTTAGAGCATGACGGTAACGGCGGGTATTTGTCATGGCATGATAAGCATCGGCAACAGCAATGATACGGGCAATAAGGGGAATCTCCTCACAGGACAGTCCTTTGGGATAACCGTTACCGTCACAGTGTTCCTGGTGGGCCAGAATAATTTCTGAAACTTCCTTGAAATTGGAGAAGCTTTTCAGAAGATTCCTACCGATAGCAGGATGCTGTTTCATTACGTCCATTTCATCATCATTGAGGCGTGAGGGTTTGAGCAGAATACTGTCAGGTATGCCGATCTTTCCAATATCGTGAAGTAACAATGAGGCTTTCAGTGTATTGTCAATCTTTATTCCCAGTTCAGATGCAATGAGAGTGCCGATTTCCAGAACTTCCTTACAGTGGTTTCCAGTTTCAGCATCCCTAATTTCAAGGGACTGTGCGAAGCCCGTCATAAGTTCTTCTATTCTCTGATCCATTACCACTGCTTCAGCTGCAGCTTTGCGTAAATCTCTTGTTGTCAGAATATTACGAATTCTGGCATCAAGTTCTCTCACATTGATTGGTTTGGGCAGGTAGTCATCGGCTCCAATCCCAAGGGCTTTGAGCTTTGGATCTTCGCCGGATTTTGCCGTTATCAGAATAACAGGTAGTTTGTTGAGAAAGTCATGTTTTCGGATGTTTTCAAGAAGTTTATAGCCGTCCATCTTCGGCATCATGATGTCTGAAACAAGTATATCAAATTCGCCCTCATTGCTAAGCATTTCCCAGGCTTCCAGACCATTTTCGGCTGTAACAACATCATGCCCGAGATTGGTGAGTATTTTAGCGATGTAATGGCGTAAATCATCGGTATCCTCGGATAAAAGTACGCGTATGCCGCTGGGATCAATGCCTTTCGGCCTGTTGTTTTGGGTATGAACGGCATAGGTTTGACCTTCCACCTGGGCCAGATCGCTGACAGGAATCCGGGAATAGTCTGTTTTACGCCTCTCGTCGTTCCGACGGTTACCACCGTTCCAATTCTCCGGGTGATTCCTCCTATCTGTATTTCTTCTTTCGACGAAAGCATTGGGATCTCTGTCAATAAGATTATCCGGAATTTTAACGGTAAAAACTGATCCCATACCGTAAACGCTTTCAACGGTAATTTCACCCTGATGGAGCTGGACAGACTCTTCCACAATTGCCAGGCCCAACCCCGTTCCATCGAAAGACCTGGTTGAAGTTCCGTCAACCTGTTCAAAGCGATTAAAGATTTGAGGTAAACGATCTTTGGGAATTCCGATACCTGTATCTGTTATTATAATTTTAATAAATCCATCTTCATGCTTTAAGTTGACTGTGATACCGCCTGTCTCTGTAAATTTGATGGCATTACGGATAAGATTTGTGATTATCCGTTCATAACGGTCGCTGTCAATATAGAACTGCCTGTCTGTTATTTCTGATTGTTCAAGAGTCAGATTGAGGCCTTTACGTATGGATACCTCTTTGAAGAGAGCTATTATATCCTCGGTAAAATAGATTAAATCAACTGATGACAATCTCAAGTGAGCCTTTCCGGCTTCCAGTTTGGAAAAATCGAGCATTTGATTTATCAAATCCAGAAGGCGGATGGCATTTCGATGCATCTGGTCCAATAGATCGTTCTGATCGATGTTCAGACTGCCCACATCTCCCTGTCTGAGACTTTGCAGGGGTGCAATTATTGATGTAAGAGGAGTACGAACTTCATGGCTGACATTGGCAAAAAACTGGGTTTTCATCTTATCCAGGTTTTTCAGGTTTTCATTGGCTTTGGCTAAATTAAATCTGGCTGCAAATTCTTTAAGATTGATTCTGTCGGAAAGATAAGAACTTGTTATGGCAAAAGCTATTGTTGTAAGGAGAAAAAAATTATTGTTAAGAAATATGTCTGTTTGTTCTATAACCTGGGTTGTGAGAATAGGAATTAAATATCCTGCATAAACAAATACACATATTATTAAAGTTCTCAATACATCCAGAGGAAGTAGAACCATGAAGCCGATAAGGATAATATTCAGTCCGGCGTAATAGGAACTCAGATACCCGCCTGTCAGCTGAATCATAATGATTATTGATGCACTGTAAATTAGGTAGGCATTCATTTTAAATATATTTGATAGTTTCCATGCATTGGGTAAGAAGGTTAATAAAGTGATTATTACATTAAATGCCAGAACAATCAGGCGAAGCAGCAGAAAAAACCTCGAATACGTAGGGAATACAAACCAATCAAGAATGTTGAATGATAGAAATGCAACACTGGCGACTAAGGTTGTAATCCGAATCTCCCGAATTCCATTTTCTCTGACTTCAATATTGAATGCGGTGAGTATCTCAGGGTTTATCTTTTTTCGCCCGGATGTCATACAGCTGTTTGCTTCACTAGCTGGTATGTATCAAGAGCTGGATTCATCCTCATCTCTTATTCATTTCCTCAATCAGATCGATAAAATCACCTACTTCATCAATACATGAAAATTGTTCTGTGTTAAGTGATAAACCAAGTTTAATTTCCAATGTGGCCATAATCTCCATAGCCATGATGCTGTCAACACCAAGTTCTTCGCTGATGAGTACATCATCATCCAATTCATCGAGTGGAATCCTTGAAATATGAGATATTATATTTTTAATATCAGCTCTGGAAATCCTGGTGTTTTCTCTGATAGTCGAATGCATAACTAATTACCTCACAATATTGATTGTTTTAGGAATCTTGTAGGATGCGATAATCTCACTTAATACACTGCGTAAAGACCGTAAGGCTTCTTTTTCTGATTCAACCGGTTCTATCAATGATACTACCGCATGTATATGATTGGTTTCACCTGAAACTATGGCCTCGTTCACCATCCCGGTCTTAATTAAAGCTATTTCAACTTCTTTCAGATCGACTAATTGTCCATTAACCTTTCGGGTTCGTTTTAGTTCTCCTGAAAAATATACCATACCGTCCTTTTCATAACCCAGATCGCCGGTTTTAAACCAACCATCTTTTAAAACATCAGATGTTTCTTCCTTTCTACCAAGGTAACCGAGAAAGGAATCCTCTACTTGTACAAGAATCTCCCCTTTCTGACTATCGGTACTATCACTGATTCTGCAGGATAATTCTTTACAGAATTCTCCTATAGTACCAAATTTCCAGGAGTTTCTGATATTTGCCGTTACTGGAGCTACTTCTGTCAGACCGTAACCGTTCAGTACTTCTACCTGAAAACATTTGGAGATAAATCGATGGTTTTCTTCGCTTAAATAGCTGCCTCCGCTGACAAGGGCCCTCAGGGATGGCAGTTTCATATCCTCAGGATAAAGTTTTGCCAGAAGCATCAATATTTCCGGTATTGTGGAAAGATATTCAATCTTACGTTCTTTCAGAGTTTCTAAAATCGTTTTAGGGTGGAGGGTATTAATAATATAAATGGTAAGCCCGTTGAGTAAGGGGAGAAATACAGCGCTGATTAGAGTAAAAATATGACTCATCGGGAGAAGGGCCAGAACGCTGTGACCAGGAGAAAATCGAACATAGCTCTGGTAACGGCGAACTGCATCCAGATATCCGCTTTCACCTACCATTGCGCCCAGGGGATATCCATAGTCCCTGTAAGTGTAATTAACGCTTACCGTACCTGGTATAACATTTCCCGGTCGAGGTTTCCTTTTACCTTGAGAAGACCATTTCCCCTTATCATAAACAAGAACGAGTATATTTTGTGTCCATAGAGTGATAGTTTCCAGATGATCGACACTGCAGATAACTACCGAAGGATTTGAATTCTGAAATATTTCATTCAATTCGAGACGTCGGTACAGTGATTTGGCCAGTACCGGGACTGCTCCAATACGTATCAGCGCCAGAAAGATGGCCGGGTAATCCCAGCTGTTATCAATAAAAAGTGGTACCAGAACGCCTTCAGTAATTCCATATTCAGCAAAAAGGGCTCTCAGTTCATCTACTCTGTGAAGGAATTGTCTTGCATCTATCCGATTTTCTGAACCATCATTATTCAATTCAACAATCACCGGCTGGCTGCCCCAATTCTCAAGGGACTCTGTAATTTTATCCAGTATTATCATTTGGCCACCATTCTGTTAAAAATAAATAAATGATTGCAATTAAAACAATTAACAGTTATTTTTCAACCAGTATATTACGATTATCTGAGTTGGTGGTCAAATCATTTTTTATTTCCGTAAACAATAATTGCCTGAGCGGGATTACCAAAACTCTCGATTGCTTTGATATTTGTGAATCCAGCATCTCTCATCATTTTAATCAATTCTGCTTCCTCAAAAAATCGGAACCATCCGTCTTCCTCCAAAGAAAACAGCGCGGCAGCTTCATTCAGCATGGATCTGGCCTCTCTCAGATTCTGCTCACGATCTTTTTCTTTTGCCGCCTGAGCATTCAGGGATGATTGCTCTGCTATGTACTTCGTGAAAATTCCCGAAATATCACTGTCGGGTTTCATTGTTGATATTACAAGTCTGCCGCCGGGCTTGAGCATTCTTGCAAACTCCTTCACTGCTTCCCCGGGTGCAAATAAGTAAGAGAGAAACAGACTGGCACTGATGGCATCAAAGGTTTTATCTTTGACAGGAAGTTTTCCCTCACGACTCCAGTCTCCAAAATTCAGAACCGCCAGAAAAAGGTCTGAACTGCGTATCTGGTTCATACGTTTCGGGCTGAGGGGGCCGGTACCGATTCTACGGGACGGTATAAGATCTTCTTCAACCAAACTGCCGGTAACAAACCGTGCAGCCCGATTTAAATCTTTGAGAACAAGAATATCCCCTGATATCGTTTCCTCTTCGACAGTCACCCATAATTCAGGGTTAATCAGCTTTCCCTTGAGGATATCAGAGAGTGTTTCTTCTTTTATCGTTCCCAGACGATCGAGGGTTTCGGCTTTTAATCCTTTTACCCTATCAAGCAGTATTTCAATTTTTACCAGCCTTCTATCAATGTTCAGTTGAGCTCTTTTAATTCCTGCTAGGGCATCAGGTTCAAGATTCATAGCAATCCAGGAATCATCTACTGCCTCAAGATTCGGATGTGTATGGCAAAGTTTTTTGTATTTAGCGGCAGCTTTATCCAAGGCTTCATCAATAAGGTCTACAGCTGTGAAACGGGAACCGGTTAAATCACTGTTACTTTCAGACAATTGCAGGAGTATGGCTTCACTGACTAAACCTGTGCCGCAACCCATATCAGCTATTGAATCTCCCGGGCACGGATTTAATAGTGATGCCTCCAGATGGATAAACTCATGAAATTCAGCCAATTTGCTATAAAAATCATAACCTTCTTCACCTTTTCTTTCACCGACGAGGTATCCCTTCCAATATCGATTTAAATCCAGATGCTCATTTTCTATCACACGTTCCCTTTCCCTGGTAAGGAGATCGAGTAACTCTCCCTTTTCAGGTGAAACCACAGAAATTGTCTTATTATAGATTTTTTGAAATATGGCACTTGAAATCAGCTGGAAAGCCGAAATTGCATCATTACTGGTCCGCAGGTTATGAGCGGTTGGAATCTCAATAATTTCCCGGAGTCCTGGAGATTTAATACTCATAATATCCCGAATCTCTTCAGGAATCATCCATTTGTCAAAAACGCCGAACAGCCAGGTAACAGGAGTTTTGATACGGGACATGGCCTCCCGTGCATCGGCAATCGTTGCATATCCCAGATGGGTCATATCAGCTGTCATCCTGTCCATATCCACAAGCTGTCCCAACATTCCCATTGTGCCAATGGGTAATCCCATTCGATGGTTTGCTACTACATCAAGACCGCCGAGGACATTTCTCAATGTTCCCTGTGCAGAGCTGACTCCCATCAGACTGATCCAATAATCAGCTTTAAATTCACCTTTAGTTGATTGAAGCCGTCTGGCATCCAGTGCAGACATGCTCGAAGAAATTAATACGATTCTTTCAGCTTGAAATAGACTGTTATTCTTAACCCACCTCATCGTTGCTTCAAGATCGGTATACCCTTGATTGATACGGTATCCGAGCATTTCATACCCCCTGCGGGCATATTTGTTGGTGTTGTCACTTTCCCCGGGTCTGTCTATTCCGTCATACCGGAGGATGGCTACATTTTCCCCCGCTGCTGAAAAATTGGCCATTAACGTAAGAGCCAATGGCCCAAGTGCTTCCTTCTTTTTACCGAAAGCAGGTGGTATTACAATTGCCGTGCATGGTTTATCGGAATCCATAATATGAAGGAGTGCAACAATCTTCCGTCCGTTACTATCCTTGTAAGAGATGCTCTTCGGTCGTACAAGATGAGGATTTTTTAACGGATATTCCGGTCCGCACCAGGTATCTTCCCAGGTTTTTTCGTCGTATATTATTGCCTCAGGCTCTTTCCTGATAATCCCTGTTTCCAGCCCGATATGGTAAACTTTTTTGTTCTTTTCATCCCGTCCCTCCACAATATGCCGTATTTCTCCCGGGATGGTTTTATTACTAATAGATATATCCAGTGCCTGACCTGTGATTGGAACAGAATCCCGAAACGATTCCATTGGTATCTCACAAAGTACTCCTCTCCGGCTGGAATCCATAACTTTACCTGTTACCGTCATAGAGGAAACGGACAGTTCAATAAACCCGGAATCGTTTTTACGCTGTCCAGACCTTTTTTCACCACGGTAGATTACGGATGGAATTAAAAAGGTGCCAATACCCTCAGTCCAACCTATTCGTTCAGATGAAAATGAGTATGATGCGTCATCCAGAGTAAACGAGAAGAAGGCTGTCTTCAATCCTGAAATTGGAGTAGATACCAGGAACTCGCTTATATTGATTCCTTCAATTCGGGTTTCCAGAATGCGTAAACCTTCTTCATCGAGAATATTTACTATCGAGCCACCTTCAAACAGGTTTTTTATCAGCATGTCAGCCTTGACTCCATCAATCCTGAATTCATCCGAAGGCTCTTCCCGCTCCATGAGTTTGTGATATTCAAGCATTGCGGCACCCGAGGCAATATCGACAATGAAATTTCTCAACCGGTTACGGTCGGTCTCTTTCATCACCTCTATGGCGATACCTGCTGAGTACGAGGTATCCAGGCTATTCTCCACAAGGTATGCAACCCGCCCGGAGAAGGAGATACGCCGAGTGTTTTCCGGCAGTTTTATTGAGAGTGCCAGCAAATCACCGCTGGAAATATTACCACTGAGCTTCAGCAGCATACCGTCTATAGAAAGATCTTCTGCAGAAAACACTTCTACATCATTCATTTCACAGGTGATATCAGTAATTGTGCAGCGGGTTCTGGGAATCTGCCGTGATTCAGTGGGTGCTGATTCTGTTTCCTGCCGATGATTTTCAAGGCTTTCCAGCCAGCGTTCAATCAGCAGCATCCGGGCATCGGTTTCTCCATCAAATTCCAATCCGATTTCCCATTGTTCTTCGGCCTTCCTGCTGCGTCTTATGTGGCAGGGTATACCTTCTCCGCCATCACCGGGCAGGTTTACCGATATCCTTCGAATCTTATCAAAGCTGTGAGGATGATTGACTATAACTTTCATCCCGTTTCGACTGACATCAATGGTTCTGCCGGGTATGGTTCCTTCTCCACCGTCCAAGTGGATGAACTCTTCCATCAGGTGGCGTTCTATGCTGCGTTTTTCCATGGTGTTCCTTCAAAAGGGGATGATATCCTTCCCTTCGAATATCGACAAGTAGATTTTCCTTTCAAAGGCATTTAGGGGTATAATAAAACTATGAATAATCAACTACCGGATGAAGTTGCAGCTCATCTTGAAGAACTTGTTTCTTCTTCTAAAGAAAACTGGGCAAAAAGTGATAACGCGTTATCAAGGCTGAAAGAACTCTGGCTTGAGAAAAATCGGCTCTTTGAGGAACAAATTGGATTGCTGGGTATGACATTTATCAATTCTGTTGAAGCAGATGATACCCGGGGTATGATAATTTCCACCTTTTCGGGCTCTCTGGTGGCTTTGGGTCCGGGGTCAACAAGAAAATTTGAATATGCCAGTATTAAAACCCGTTCTGATGTCCCGGATATTGTCAAAGCGGATGAAGTGAAGATTGAAGGGACTCTTGCAATCGGTGCAAAAGCTGCCTTTTTCGGTTCACCTGTCAAGCACACCTCCGCAGTGTACCGTATTGCCGTACTTCCCGTGGAACTGAAAGTCGAAGAGCAGGAACAGCGCATCCGGGAGGCTATGGTGTTCCTTACTAATTCATTTGTTCATATGAATCGGTATTTCACCCAGCCCGGGTACGCCGGGCCTGGAGGGTTCGACAAGAAATCCATGGTCCGTTTTCTGGCTGATAATAACGGGTTAACCCAGAAGGCTGTCCGGAATCTGCTGGACGACTATGCGGTTCTGCTGGAAACCGGCATGTTGATGGGAAATACCGTTTCTCTGGGTCAGCTGGGGCGTATTTCCATGAACCTGAAACCGGCGAGAAAGGCCCGGATCGGCCGGAATCCTGCTACAGGGGAAGAGGTAATGGTTCCTGCCAAAAAGAGTCATATGTCTCCGGTGTTCAAATATTCCTCCCGGGCAAAAGAGAGGGCCGGGAACCTGCCTGTTCCAACGGAGGAATGAGCAGGATGGGCCAGTGGAAACCTGCATTACTGAGTATTGCTCCTTTCGGAAAGAACTATAATCGGGATATCGAAGTGGAAAGCCGGACCGGTGGCGGCCGGTATACCGTTAATTTGTACTCGTATACCTGTACATGTCCGGATTTTACCGAACGCAGAGCGATGCGGCCGATTGGAGATCTTGGACGAAGCTGTAAGCATTTAAGGGATGCGGTGCTTTCACTGGATTCCGATGCCTTCGGAGATGAACTTACCAGGGTAATCTTCAAGTCTCCTCATGGCCCGTATGAGAGAATCTGGTTCGCCCCGGTTTCCGGGGGAGATGTTATGGCTCTGGGAATGAGGTCTGATAAACCCTGGTTGAGTCTTTTTTATCGAGGCGGTTCGGAGAAATCCTACACCCGCTATGGCTATCATCCTGAAGAAAAGCGTTGGGCCTATGATTCGGTACCCCCGGAAGTTGAAATGATTCTGGGTTTACTGAAATCTGTGCCGGATATTTCTCTGAATGAATAATTAAAAATTAGTGAATAACTTGCCTCTGTTAACTTTTTGCCTGATGATATGATTATGACCTCCGATCCAAAGCGGCTTCTGAAATC
>DEIH01000240.1:25542-25753 GCA_002352375.1 Spirochaeta sp. UBA2779
CTCGAGTTTTCACATAATGAACTGGTGTTCTCTCCCGGAGATGATTCTGATCGTCTTTACATCGTGGAAAATGGAGAGATTGTTATCAGGAAAGATGATGATGAGGGGCGGTCTGTAGATATCGCCCGTTTTCTTTCCGGTGATACCTTCGGTGAGCTGGATATGTTTACCGGAGAGTTACGGAATGCCTCGGCGGTTGTTTCCCGGGGAG
>DEIH01000240.1:25816-26459 GCA_002352375.1 Spirochaeta sp. UBA2779
CCTTTCTGGTGCAGGTGTCGGCAAGAATAAGGGGGGTTAATTCCCTGGTAAAAGAGAATTCTCCCCTGGTTCAGGAGCTCAAACGTCAGGTTTATGCGGATAAGCTTACAGGACTGAATAATAAAACCAGTTTTGAAGAAACTCTTGGCCGTGTTTTGAGTTCCCGGGATAAAGAGAGTTCAACCGGTTTGCTGATGTTCAAACCCGACAATTTCAAAGTGATTAACGATAATTTCGGTCATGAAGCTGGTGACAAAGTTCTCAGGTTTATTGCTGATGATCTTTGTGATTTAATTGGCAACAGGGATATGTTGTTCAGGTACATGGGGAATGAAAATGCACTTATTCTGCCGGGAGCCGGAAGGGCGGAACTGCTGAAGCAGGCGGAAAAGATCGGAAAACACCTGAGTTCGTTGAATCTCAGGGAAATACTGGGGGATGATACTTTCCGGCTATCGGTGAGTTTCGGCCTGGGGATGACTCCTGAGCATGGCTCTGATGCAGTTTCCCTGATTGAGGCGGTTCATCCCCTTACTCTGGAAGGCCGTCGTCGGGGTGGAAACTGCTGCTTGTTTCCAGAGGATTTCATCGAAACATGACACATGATACATTGAAAAAGCTGGATATATTCTCTTCACTCAGC
>DEIH01000211.1:0-4919 GCA_002352375.1 Spirochaeta sp. UBA2779
CCGGCAAACTGCTGCGGAATCCCTAGCTCGTCCTAGCGGTGCCTCCGGCATCCGACGGACTTCCCCGGAGCTTCCTCCACAGTTTGCCTGAGCTGGAAGTATTATCAGTGACGGCAAACTGCTACGGGAACTTCGGCTCGTCACGGCAAATAGATTGGCACTCTAACTCTGGCACGGAGTGAGATTCACGCAGTGTCGGATTTTGATGCTGAGCATTCCCTCGTTGACCGGACGTATCTCCCCGCGTTAATCTCCTTTGATGAGCAGTCTTGAAAACCATTTCTTAAAATTCAGAAACAATATTATCGGCATTGATGCCGTTATCGAAACTCCCTATGGAAATAAACCCTTAATCTACGCCGACTGGATTGCTTCTGGCCGGTTGTACGGGCCGATTGAGAAGCATATCAGTGATGTAATCGGACCCATGGTTGGCAACACCCATTCAGAATCCTCCACCACTGGCCGGGCCATGACCAAGGCCTACCACATGTCTCACAAAGTGATTAAGGAACATGTGAATGCCGGCAGGGATGATGTAATTATTACCGCTGGTTTTGGTATGACCGCGGTGGTTAACAAACTTCAGCGTATGATGGGAATACGCGTTCCCGAGCGCAGTCAGGACTTTACCAGAGGTCTCCCTTCCCGCCGTGAGGAAGGAACCTGTGATGATGATTGCCCGGTGGTTTTCGTTACCCATATGGAACACCATTCCAACCATATCTCCTGGCTGGAAACCATTGCCGATGTAATCATGATTCCCCCGGGAGAGAACAACCTTGTTGATACGGTACTGTTTGAAGCTGAGGTATTGAAATATCCTGATCGGAAGTTGAAGATCGGCGCTTTTACAGCGGCTTCGAATGTCAGCGGAATATTTCCTGACTACCGGGAGCTGGCAAGAATAATGCACCGAAACGGGGGACTGGCATTTGTTGATTATGCAGCATCTGCTCCATATGTTGATATCGACATGCATCCCGCCGGTGATACTTACGGCTCTCTTGATGCGGTTTACTTCTCTCCTCATAAATTTCTTGGTGGACCGGGAAGTTCCGGTGTTGTTGTGTTTAATAAGGCGTTGTACCACAACCTGGTTCCCGACCATCCAGGAGGTGGAACGGTAAATTGGACTAACCGCTGGAATGAGCGAAGTTATGTTACCGATATTGAAGCCAGGGAAGACGGCGGGACACCGGGATTCCTCCAGGCCATACGTGTAGCTTTATGTATCCGTCTAAAAGACGAAATGGGAGTTGCTAATATCGCCGCCAGGGAAAGAGAATTAATGGATATGGCCCTGAAACGGATGAGAACGATAGAGGGCGTTCATATTCTGGCCGACGGTGATGAGGACCGGATCGGAGTAATTTCTTTCTACACCGAAGGGATACACCACAATCTCATGGTGAGACTGCTTAACGACCATTACGGGATTCAGGTAAGAGGCGGATGTTCCTGTGCTGGTACCTACGGGCATTACCTGCTGGATGTTACCCGGCCCCGTTCAACAACCCTTACAAAAGAAATCGAGCATGGGAATCTAACCCACAAACCCGGCTGGGTTAGGATATCCCTGCACCCCACTATGACAGACTCTGAGCTGAAGACATCTCTCAGCGCCATTGAAGAAGTGATGACCCATGGAAAAGAATGGGCTGCAGACTACCGTTTTGATTCAGTTTCCGGTGAGTTCTTTCATAAAAGCTGGAAAGAAACAGAACGGGACTGGATGAGCTGGGAATAGTTTATCCGTTTTCTTTTTTATATGCCTCGAAAGCCTCTTTGTCGTCCTGCTGCCATGCATCAAAATCACCCCTGAGTATACCTTCAAAATTATCCCAGGGTGATGGTTCTGTGTTAACTTTTTCAGCTGGAGGAATTGTTTCTGGGGGTTGTGATTCTCCCTGTGTTTCTGGAATTTCTTCGGGTAGAACCCTCCTTGAGCTGATATACCGCTCTTTCCAATAGCGGGCATTTGAAGGTGTTTCTACTACACCGGTTTCCGGTCCGTCGGAAATACTGTGAATAACTTCACCATTGCCATACCAGATGGCCACATGGTTAATCCGGGAAGGATCCGATCCTGTGGCATAGAATAGAAGATCACCGGGGCGCCATTCTCCGAAGTTCACCGGCGTCCCTATGCCTGCCATATCCCTGGAAATTCTGGGGATATCCGGGAGAGTGGGGCGGTACAGGTAGGATACAAATCCTGAACAGTCAAAACCTCCCGGAGCAATTCCCCCGGTTCTGTAAGGGGTTCCTTTAAGTGATTCAGCTTTACTGAGTATCGAGGATACTGCCTCGGCAGTGGCAAACTCTGTAAAAAAAATCAGTACAGAGATAATCAGGAGTACAATTCTGACATTTTTAAGAATCTTCATACTTTAAAAGAAAACTATCCCAGAACGGAGGTTATTTCCGGCAGGTTATTTTCTTTTTTCAGTTTTCCCAGCAGAACTGCCAGTCCTGCTCCTCCTGCGAGTCCCAGGGCGGCAGAACCTGCTTTTACAGCTTCTGCGGCAGCAGGGAAGAGACTGTTTGTAAACAGCCAACCGGCAGCAGCGGCAATAATTGGAAAACCCAGTACCAGAAGGGATGCACCCAGAGCTTTTGCGCCAGAAGCGGATACTTCAACTGTATCTCCGGCTCTCAGCTTGATATTGTGGGGAACCGCCGCTTTAAACGGATGCCCGCTTACTCTGCAGCCGCAGCCCGATCCAGTGGAACCGCAGCTCCCGCCACCTCCGCAGCTGTTATCGTGCTCTTTTTCCACTTCATCCAGGCTGAGCAGATCTATCCATGATTCGCCAACCATGGCGACAATTGCTTTTCGTGTCATTTTTTTCTCCATGAAACATATTAATTAAATAATATATTCTCGAATTTCATCCAAAGGGCTGGAATCGATCGAGTTCATAACTAATAATAATACCAAGTATTTGAAACTGAAATAGTTAAATCAAGGGGTTTTCTCAGTGTTCCAGAAACAATTGATGATGAGAAAGGTTGTGTACTCTCTCATTCCTATCTTCGCTTTCTCCATACTTCTCTACGGCTGGAGAAGTCTGGCGGTAACGGCAACGGTATTTCTGTTCGGGATTCTCTCCGAATATATCTTTACCAGGCCCAAGGGTAAGAAAGTTAGTGAAGCCGTTCTTGTTACCTCGGCTCTTTATGCCCTTTCCATGCCCCCGGCAGTTCCCTTGTGGATTGCGGCAATCGGAATAATCTTCGGAGTGGCTTTTGCGAAAAACGTTTTCGGCGGTTTTGGCCGGAATATTTTCAATCCGGCCATTGCCGGCCGTCTTTTTGTTTATGTGGCTTTCCCCGATGGTATGCAGCGCAGCTTTATTCAGCCCTGGCGACCGGGAATGCCCTGGACCTTCGGATTCGGCACTTCTATTGATACCGCGACATCGGCTACCCCTTTGATGGATATGAAAGAGGGCATCCCTCCCAATCTTCTCGATCTTATTACAGGATTCCGTATGGGGGCATTGGGAGAGAGTGCTGTTATCCTGATTATTCTTGCCGCCTTGTATCTGATTTTTACAAAAACGGCGAACTGGAAAATTATTCTTTCAACTTTCTTAAGTTTCTCAGCGGTTACTGTTGCTCTCTGGGCTGTTGGTATTTCTCCTGCCGGAAGCTCGGCACCGTTCCCCCCTATTGCTTCCATGTTATCGGGTAGTCTGCTGTTTATTACCGTTTTTATGGTAACCGATCCGGTAACGGCCCCAAAAAAACCCGGCGCCCAATGGGCGTATGGAATACTGATAGGAGGGGTATCGGCGGCAATCCGGATTTTCTCTCTCTTTCCTGAAGGTGTGAGCTTCGGGCTGCTTATCGGTAACACCTTTGCATCTCTTCTGGATGAATGGTTTCCTGCGGCTAAAAAGAAGGCCGGAAAGAAAGGGGCCGCCGCATGAAAAAAGAATCATTTCTCTATGTGGTTATTTTCACTTTCATCGTGGCATTTATTTTTGTTTTCATCATTTCTCTGGTGAATAATGCCACCTCTGAACGGGTAGCCCGGAATCGGGAACTGGTAAGTGCACAGGCCTTTCTCAATGCTGTAGGGAAAAAAGAAAGTGAAGGAACAAAGGCGCTTTCTGAGTTTTCAAATCTGTTCGGACCAGTGGATGGCGAGTCAATTGTTAAATCGGATATTGACGGGAATACCCTCCTGGTAAAACAGTTCAGCGGTCAGGGACTCTGGGGAACTGTTCACGGAGTTATTGCGGTAAATAAAGAGGTATCCCGAATTATTGGACTGGATATTATCAGTCATGAGGAAACCCCTGGGCTTGGGGGGCGCATTGAAGAGGACTGGTTCAAGGATCAGTTTCGCGGGGAGGCCATACCTGATGGCGGAATTAAAGTTAAAAAAGGAGAAGGCGGATCGGATAATAATCCGGATAATGGCATTGTCGATGGTGTTACCGGTGCATCTTTAACCAGTGCCGCTATGGAAGTAATTGTGAATAATCAAATCGCTGAATTCCGTAAGGAGGCTGCTGAATGAACAACGATACACCTGCAGCCATACTGAAAAGAAACCTCTGGACCGATAATCCTATTTTTGTTCAAATACTGGGTATCTGTTCCACATTGGCTGTAACCAATAATCTGACGAATACCCTGATTATGACTCTTGCGGTTACCATCGTAACCGGCCTATCCAGTACTACTGTATCCCTGATAAAAGGACTCATCCCACGGAAGGTGAGGATGATAGTTCAAACCCTCATAATTGCGTTTTACGTAATCCTTGTGGACATCGTTCTTCGGGCCTATATCCCGGAAATTTCCAAAGCTCTGGGACCTTATGTCGGCCTGATTATCACCAACTGTATCATCATGGGCCGGGCAGAGGCCTTTGCCCAGTCCAATCCCCCGGTGATGGCTCT
>DEIH01000211.1:4993-11744 GCA_002352375.1 Spirochaeta sp. UBA2779
AGAGAACTTCTGGGAGCTGGAACCCTGATGGGTTACCAGGTTCTTGGAGACGGGTTCACCACCTGGACCATCATGGTGATGCCTCCCAGTGCCTTCTTTCTCCTGGGCGGTCTTATCTGGGCAGCTAAAAGCATCATGATTAAGAAGGAGGCCTCCTGATGGCACCGAATATCAACCCGATGGTTATCCTCTTCGCATCGGTTTTTACAAGTAATATTCTGCTCACTAATTTCCTGGGCATGTGTTCTTTTATATCTATCAGTAAGGATATGAAATCGGCAAACGGTCTGGGTCTGGCGGTTACCGTTGTACTCACAATCACCACCGCCATCAATTGGGTCATGATGAGGTATATTCTTATTCCTTTGGATCTGATGGTGTATCGTTACATTGTCTTTATCATCGTTATTGCAGCGACAGTTCAAATGCTTGAAATGATAATTGATCGTGTGAGTCCTGCACTTTATATGTCTCTGGGAATCTTCCTCCCTCTGATAACGGTAAACTGTGCCATCCTTGGTGTGGCCCTGTTCATGCAGATTCGGAATTACGATTTCTTCCAGACTCTGGCCTTTGGTTTCGGTTCCGGACTGGGCTGGTGGCTGGCTATTCTGGCTCTGGCTGCCATTCAGAAAAAAGTGGCCCGGGCTCCTGTTCCTGCTGGATTGAAAGGACCGGGAATTACCTTGATTACCATTGGCTTCATGGCTCTGGCTTTTGTCGGTTTCAGCGGCATGCTGAGCGTGCAGTAGGGGAGGGGATATGGAATTGTTAATCGCACCGCTGGCTATAGCCGGAATTGCCGGAGTTCTGGCAGCTTTTATCGTTGTTGTGGATATGGTTGCCAACAACTACGGTGAAGTAACCATCGATATTAATGACGGCAAGAAAGAAATGACAGTCAGAGGAGGTGCTCCTCTTCTGGTAACCCTTTCGTCTGAGGGACTCTACCTTCCATCGGCCTGCGGAGGGAGGGGAAGCTGTGGAGCTTGTAAATGTAAAATCACCTCTGACGTAGGACCTCATCTTCCCACCGAAACGCCGTACATGTCTCCAGAAGAGCTCAAAGACAACATCCGTCTGGCATGTCAGGTGAAGGTGAAAGCTGATATCGGCATAGAGATTCCCGAAGATCTATTCAACGTTAAACAGTTCAACGCCACTGTGAAATCCATTAAAGATGTTACCTACGATATCAAAGAAGTTCTTTTCGATCTGGGTGACGAAACTGTGAATTTTGAAGCGGGTAAGTACATTCAGCTGGTTATTCCTCCTTACAATAAAATAAAGGGATCTACTCAGAGGGCCTATTCCATGTCATCCAGGCCTGCAAACCGGAATCAGATTGAAGTTCTGGTTCGTCTGGTTCCCGGGGGAATTGCTACAACCTACGTTCATGAACATCTCAAAGAAGGGCAGAAGATGGATCTCATTGGTCCTTTCGGGGATTTTCGAAGAACCAAATCTGATTCCATCATGCTCTGTGTCGCCGGAGGATCGGGTATGGCACCCTTCAAGTCCATGCTCAACGACATGCTTGATACAGGAGAACTGAATCGGGAAGTCTGGTATTTTTTCGGTGCCAGAACAACAAAAGACATGTTTTACATGGATGAAATGAAGGTTTTAGAGGAGAAGCTTCCTAATTTTCATTTTGTGCCGGCTTTATCAGAACCTCAGGAGGGTGACGGCTGGAATGGCCCGACAGGTTTGATTACCGATGTACTGGATTCTTACCTCAAGGAAAAAATCAACTCCGAAGAGAAGGTTTTAGAGGGATATTTATGTGGAAGTCCGGGTATGATCGGTGCCTGTAACAATGTGATGAACGATAACGGTGTAACACAGGATAATGTCTATTACGATAAGTTCGCATAAAGGGAGGATCGAGATGAAAATGACACCCGAATTAAAAAAAGCCCGGGAGAATATGGATCCTGGAGTAATTACTGCAGAGGGTTTCCTGGGTTCTGATACACGAAGTCTATCCACCATTATTGATGAAGATGCCCAGTTGTTGAGGAGTTTTGAGATTAACCCGGCAGATCTTGCTGAAAGGTTACGCCATTTTATGGAAGAAGGTCGAAAGGGCCTGGGAGAGCCTGTCACCGTTGATTCAGATTGGCTGGTAAAGACAGATGAAGCTCGGGGGCATCTGGTCTGCCCCTGGGAAGATGGAATTTTCCGTAAGATTAACGTAACTGTAGAGAGAAAGGATAACGGTGAAAAATTATTTTTCACAGATCTTTCCATACATCTGCTTGAAGCTCATGGATTTCTTGAAGGCCACGGTTCGTCATTCCGCCTGGAACCTGAGTCGATTAAAAAAATATTAAAATAAGGACCGGGACATATGTCGGATGATTTGCAGAAAGAAGCGATAATAGAAGAAATAGACCCAGTTGAAAGGGCGGTCCGGAGATTCGCCCCTCTGCTGATCGTAAAAGGTGTTATCGGGCTTATTGCCGGAATCGTCCTGCTATTCTGGCCCAGAGCCGGCCTGGCTATTGCCTCTATTACTCTGGGTCTTTTTCTGAGTGCTGATGGTATTGAACGTCTGATTACCGTATTACGGAACCCGGGGGCCAGGGGGCCCTCTGATGTTCTTTCCATCATTGGTGCGGTTCTCCGAATCGTTTTCGGTGCTGTGGTTTTATTCCGTCCGGTGGAAGTTGGTGGTTTCTGGGTATCGTTTATTTTTATCATTGCTGGGATTAATCTGACGGCAGGTTCTTTATTCATGTTCTGGAGTGAGCCCCGGATCAGGGACGATCTATTGTCCCTGATGTCTGCAGTTCTTATGTTGGTTCTGGGTTTACTGATGATAGTACTGCCCATGGTTACAGCTTTACTGATTTTCCGGATACTCGGCTCCATCATGGTTCTTGCAGCGGTTCCTTCACTAGCTGTAGGCCTGAGATCGCGGTAGTACGCTCAACCGGAATAACTAACCTACTTTCAGGGTCACAAAGGTTTGATCGTCGTGCTTGTTTCCCGATGTAAAATCTTCAATGTAATCCTTCACCCGCCGGGTAAGTTCTCCGGGGGTTTGATCGGCATGTCTTGCGATAAACTTAAGTAATCTTTCCGTTCCCAGTTCCTCTCCGTCAGTATTTCTGGCCTCCGGCAGTCCGTCGGTGAACAGCACCAGATAATCGTTGGTTCTGACGCGGATTCTCTTATGTCCGAATGATGCGTTGATATCTATACCAAGAGGCAGCCCGTCGGTATCAAACATCCTGTATTTTCCTGTTTCTCCCCGGAGTATATACAGAGGGTGGTGTGCGCCGTTGGAGTAGGACAAAGTACTTTTTTCCGCATCAAGAATAATGATGGAGATTGTAGCGAATCTGTCTGCACCCATTCTTCCGCTTACCGCACGGTTTAATTCCGCCATAATCCGGTCGGAGCGTTTTTCCGGTGAGCTTATCGACCGGATAATGGTTCTTATCATTATCATCAGCAGAGATGCTGGAACACCTTTTCCTGAAACGTCACATATTATGACAGCCGTCTTTCCTCCGCCTAGATCGAAAACATCGTAATAATCACCGCTTACACCTTTTGCAGCATCGCTGAAAGCGGCCACTTCGGCATTATTCAAAGAGGGAAGCCGCTCGGGAAGCAGTGTTTTCTGAATATCTGCGGCAACTTCAATTTCCCTGTTTATCTGGT
Organism: Spirochaeta sp. UBA2779; assembly: GCA_002352375.1. Lineage (GTDB taxonomy): Bacteria > Spirochaetota > Spirochaetia > DSM-2461 > DSM-2461 > UBA2779. Next base: position 8,669 of record DEIH01000211.1, read on the forward strand.
GATTTCTTAATAGCTCATGATACTTCTGCATATTGTCCAGGATAAGGGCAATGAACTCTCCGTAAGACCGCATATAAGCGTAGTCCATATCGGTAAATACGGAGTCCTTCCGGGTTAAGGCCAATGCCAGAATCCCCACTGTAGAGCCTGAAATAATCAGAGGGATAAATATTGCGGAGTTGATAAAGGTATCCGTTTCCTGCATTACATTATCAGGCAGTTCTCCCTCCTTGTTCTCTCTCACAAAGCGGGGTTCTCCACTTTTAATAACATAACCAAGTATACCTTCCCCCGGGGCAATGCGGTGGTTTTTGAACCAGTCAGTTATAAATTCCCGCTTACTGGATACCATGGAAGGGAGGGGCATGGGGGGAGGGAAATACCCCAAAGCTTTCCTCAAAACCAGCATTCCTTCTTCTACAGTCATGAAAATACCGGTATCGGCTCCCGTGTTGTCTATTGCCAGTTCCAATATGAATTCTTCCAGTTCATCAATTTCCGTGTCTTCCCCGGTAAGACTTCCAATATCCCGCATCATGTCTTTCATTGATTCAATACGGTTCCAAAGATCCTGAGTGAGAGCATTAAAGTGTTTTGATATATCTTCAAACTCATCCCCGGATAGAATGTTCAGGTTGATGTTGAAATTTCCTTCGGATACTTTGGCCATTGTTCTTTCAAGTTCTATGGTGTTACGGCTGAAACTTCTGGTGAACAGAAGAACAAAGAAAATTCCACCAGCTTGAATAAGTATGGAAATGAATATTGTAATTTTGTATAGTTTTGACGAGAACAGTTTGATTTCATCACTGAGGCTGGTAATGAAATGCTCAGTGGGAATTGTTATACCCGTTACAAGTGAGTCTTTCAAACGATCGAAATCAGCTTCGATTTCTGCAAGTTCTTGAACCTGTACTGACTCAGTTCCCTCTTTTAAACCGATCAGCTGACGGGATATTTTAACTCCGTTATCCCCGATTTGAGCAGGTAGTTTACCTGAAAGGATTTTCTGAAAACTTCTGGTTAATGGTTGAATTTCTATTTCTTTAAGGGTTGTCCAGCTTTCATCAAGGGCATTTTTTTGATCTATTGCATCCTGTCCGAGTAAAGGGTGATAGGGATTGTTCAGCATTTCGGCATATTGTGTGTCAAATTGCTGGAAAGAAGTTTTCCAGTCTTCCCAGAGAAATCTCAGATTCTTATGACGGCTGCTGAACAATCTTGTGTCCTGTTCCAGGGTTATCAGAGCCGTGCTGGTCTGTATACTTTGAATCTCAAGTTGTTTCAGATGGTACACTCGGGAAAATTGAATGAACACAAGGGACATAGAACCTAAAAATCCTGCAATGATAAGCAGCTGAAGCAATGTAAATCTTACACGGATTTTCATGCAGCACTTCCACCTGTGTATTTCAGAACAATTACCGTTTGATCGTCCTTCTGATCAACTCCTCTTTCGAAGTATTCCAGTTCAATTTTAAGTGTTTCAATTATTTTTTCGGGGCTGCTTCCGGCCTTTGAACCGATAATCCGGAGCAGGTTGTCTATGCCGAAGTTTTTATCCTCTCTACTTCTGGACTCGGGAATACCATCGGTATGAAACATCACCAGATCGTCTTTGTTCAGAACACCGCTCTGTTGCTTGTAGCTGGCTTTTCTATCAATTCCTACGGGGATACCCTCGGTTTGAACAGCTTCAAACAATCCTGATTCTGAACGCAGTATCTGCAGGGGATAATGAGCAGCGGAAGAAAAAGTGTAGTGTCCGAAGGAATCAATAATTAATATACCGACGCTGGCATAGCTCTCAATGGCAATTTGTCTCGTCATATCTCTGTTCAGCATTTCCATTACGGTTCTGGCATCATTTTCCGGAGTAGACACCAGCCTTAAAATGGTTCTGATCATAACCATAACAAGTCCGGCGGGCACTCCGCGTCCGGCAACTTCACAGATGGTGACGAGAGTCTTTCCATTACCAATGGGAAATACATCATAGTAATCTCCGTTGAGTCCTTTGATGCTCCGGGATAATATCGCCACTTCACCTCCTGAGAGTCTGGGAAGGTGTTTCGGCAGGAGGTCTTTCTGAATCTCCTCGGCAATTCCAAGCTCTCTATCAAGCTGGGTTGCCTCAAGCAGGTCAGAGTATTTGTATATATTGTCCAGAGAAATGGCGGCAAGTTCCCCGAAAGACTGCATATTGGCAAACTCAAGATCGTTGAATAAACCCTCAGGTTCTGTGGAAGTAATGGCGATAACACCGAATACTGTTGATCCGATCTGAAGAGGAACTATAATTATGGAGGAAAGATACAGGGCATCTGTTTCAGGGCGGGACCAGTCGATATCATTGCTATTTTCAATATCTCTGATGATTATCGCCCGGCCTTGAATTGCTGATTCTCCTAGAATGGTTTTTCCCGGTTGAATAATTCTTGATCGTAAAATTGCATTGATATCCTCTTCTTCAGGAGAGTCCGGAAGATCGGAAACGATGAATGGAGGCCTGAATTTACCTGTTGAGACGGACAGTATAAGTTCTCCTGCATCTCCGCCAACTTTGTACAGTGCTGCTCCGTCGGCTGCGGTATCCCTTATCGCTAGTTTAAGCAATGTGGTTTCCACCTGACTCGACTCCATACTACCGGTTAGAGTTTGACCGATTTCATGCATGATGAGGCGAAACGATTCCAGTTTGGCCCCCAGAGTTTTTGTGAACGTATTGATGCTGCCTGCCAGACTGCTGAACTCATCCTTTCCTTTTGTATCAATTCTGACGGAGAAATCTCCTCCGACTATGTCTGAAAGAGATTTATCCAGGCTGGCCAGTTTTCGGCTTAGATTGTTTGTGAACAGGAGAATCCCAAAGACAGCTAAAACGAAAACGATGGCGGGGATGGAGATGGAGAGACCCATCTGTCTGCGACTGTAATCCTCTGGTGTCTGAAGCATGTTTTCCAGAGTCTGTTCAATGAGCTTCTCAAAATTGCTGAATACTGTTTCTTGGGATGAAATTTCTGAAACTGCATAATCAAGTTCCCCTATAAAAGAAGGGGAGATGCTATCCGATCCT
>DEIH01000126.1:0-883 GCA_002352375.1 Spirochaeta sp. UBA2779
TCGCTTATTCCTTGTTAAAAGTACAGCTCGGCGTGAATTCTATCGGCACTGAAACCCCGGGATGCCAGGATACTGTACACCTCGTCCACCATCCCGCTGTTACCGCAGAGGTACACCAGAGAATCTTCGGGAAGTCTGTTTTCCTTCAGCCATCCAGTTACCCTGCCCTGATAGCTTCCGCCCTCTTCCCGGCTGACACAGCTGAATATTCTCGTCTTGTCATAGTCGGCATAATCATAGCGTTCTTCAAGAGAGCGGATACCATGTACGAGGCGGTAATCAAGATCCGGATAAAACCGCGTGAAGCTGTGAAAGGGGCTTATCCCGGTACCGGTGGCGATAAAGAGAAACGGCGCCGAGAGGTCATCCACAGAAATCCTGAAATACCCGAATGCACCCTCTACATTCACCTTGTCGCCTACAGAAAGCCGGCGAAGTTCCGATGAAACATGCCCACCGTCAATTTCCTTGATGAGTATCTCAAGGAAATCGTCCGAAGGAGAGGAATAAACCGAGTATTCCCGGCGGTGAATCCCGTGGGGAAGGCCGGCAATGATATACTGTCCAGGCTCGAAATCCAGATTGCAGCGATCCATACGTAGAACGTAGGAACCGGCCCCGAAATCCCGAATCCCGATTATTCTATGATTCGCCATACCAGAAGTGCCATACACTACTCCGATGCAGGGGTTTTCGCCTAGAGACTGCAGGGTATTTGCCAAAGTGCCACGGCATGGTCTAACCTCATACCCATGCTTGATATCCTCAGAAAGCCGGAATGGCTCAAAATTAAACTTGATACCACAAAAGATACCGCCGCTGTTCGTCGAGATTTGCGGGAAAACGGTTTAAATACGGTCTGCGAAGAGGCCAAATGCCCAAA
>DEIH01000126.1:1067-10966 GCA_002352375.1 Spirochaeta sp. UBA2779
GCTACAGGGCTGGCGGTAAAGACGGCCAATCCCGGAGTAACGGTGGAATATCTCTCTTCTGACATGAAGGGGCTTAAAAGCAGTATCGCTGTTCTGGTGAAATCAGCCCCGGAGATACTGGGACACAACGTGGAAACCATACGCCGGCTGAACCCGGTTATCCGTTCCCGGAGTGATTACGATCGCTCCCTGAACTTTCTAAGGACAGCCCGGGAGATGAGCGAAACAATACTCTTGAAGAGCAGCATTATGCTGGGCTTGGGAGAGGAAAAGTCCGAGATTCTTGATACCCTTGCCGACCTGCGGGAGGCCGGATGCAACCTGGTGAATATCGGTCAGTACCTGCAGCCCACCCGGAAGCACCTCCCGGTAAAGCGATACTGGACTCCTGATGAGTTCAAGGAGCTTCGAAAGGAGGCCATGGCTATGGGGTTTGACTATGTGGAATCAGGACCTCTTGTACGCTCGAGCTACCATGCAGGAGTTCATCTGAAGAAACTGCTTGAGAAGAGACGATGCGGAGGGAGTGCAGATGCCGGGAACAAGGAATCCGCCGCATTTTTGATTACAGGAGATTCAGAGAGAGGCAGTTTGTGAGCGGTATTATGGGTGGCGAAGACGGCCTTGGAGTATTTTCTGAAGTCGGCCCTCTGAAAAAGGTGCTGCTCCACCGGCCGGGGAAGGAGATGGAAACGCTCACCCCCGAGGTACTGGAAAACCTTCTCTTTGAGGATATTCCCTGGCTGAAAAAGCTTCAGATAGAACATGACGGTTTTGCCGATGCCCTGCGGGGTGCGGGATGCCGGGTATTTTACTACACGGATCTGCTGAAAGAGGTTCTCGAGGATTCCGGGGTGGCTACTGTGGCAGCGGATCATCTGGTGTCCACCGGCCGCATTCCCCAGTCCAGACTCAAAGAGGAAATCAGGGAACTTCTCGTGTCCATGAATGCCGGAAACCTGGCCGATGTAATGATTTGCGGTCTGAGAAAAGATGCGGTCCCCCACAGCGATGATGAGAAACGTCTTTCCTGGTGGATTCAGGAGGACTTTCCCTTTTACATCAACCCTCTGCCTAATCTCTATTTTACACGAGACCCCGGAGCTATGATCGGCCACGGCCTTGCGTTAAGTGCGATGCAGACGGGAGCCAGGAACCGTGAGACGTTCCTGCTGGATTTAATCCGGCGTTTTCACCCGATGTTTGCATCAATCGGAAATAAGCTCTGGTATTCTCCGGATATGGGAGACTCGCTGGAGGGCGGAGATGTGATGGTGCTCTCAGATACCGCTGTTGCCGTGGGAGCCAGTGTACGCAGCGGCAGCGATGCCATTGAAACCCTGGCACGTCGTCTCTTTGAAGGAGATTCGGGCATCAGAGAGGTTTTAGTTATCAGGATTCCCGCCGCCCGAGCCTATATGCATCTGGATACGGTGTTCACCATGGTGGACCGGGACAGTTTCACCCTGTTTCCCGGGGTGGCGGATGACATTCGTGTATTCAGACTTACACCTTCATTGAGCAGCGGAAGCGGTAAAGCCGGTGATGGTGTGAAGGGCAGTTCCATCCGTATTCGGGAAGCTGAAAGCCTGGAGAAGGGATTGGCCGGGGTTTTGGGAAGGCCTGTAAGGATTCTGAAGAGCGGCGGGAAAGACCGTGGTGCGGCGGCTCGGGAGCAGTGGAACGACAGTGCCAATACACTGGCGGTGAAACCGGGAACGGTGATTACCTATAACCGGAATACAGCGTCCAACGAAGCTTTGGAGAAAGCCGGAATCGATGTTTTGGAGATTGAGGGTTCTGAACTGGTAAGGGGGCGCGGCGGGCCCCGGTGTATGAGCATGCCGATACTCAGGGGATACTGATATTACATAGTTGGAGACCAATCAACGGAAGAACAATCGCAGTCTTATTCTATCAGAATGGATATGAATACTTCATTCTGTTCATAAGGAAGAAAAAAATGTTCAAGATATTGATTCATCATCAATAAACGGAAATAATCTATAGATGCAGCTAATATGGATATATTCACATATTCTTTTACTGGGTTCTCTGGCGATGTTAATTCTGGGCGTATGGATGCTGTATCGTCGACGAACTGCTGTAATTGTTTTTTTTGTACTTCTGGTTTTATCTTCAGCGGTTTATGTGTTTGGCTATGCCATGGAAATTACCAGTCAAAATCATGAGACTATTAGATTCTGGTCAAAAATTGAATATACAACCCTGCCATTTATTATCTCATTGATGATTCTATTCATTTTACACTTCACTATGTTCGATCGAAAGATTCCCCGAATATTTATAATCTTGCCACTTTTATTTTCATTAACGATCATGATTGTACGGCAGACCAATCAGTTTCATCAGAAGTACTACACCAGTATTGATTTTGAAACCTTTAACAACTTTACGATAATGATATTAGGACAAGGAATCTGGTATCGAATTTTCGCCGGGTATAATGTCCTGGGTATTCTTTTCTCTATTTTTTTGATATCCATTTATTACACTCGGGTACCACATAACACTCAAAAACAATACCGGATACTGCTAATTGGTGCTGTATTGCCTCTTATCCCTTATATCATCTACTTAACAAATATTATTCCGAGTGGATTTGATCTTATGCCGTTCTTTCTGACGATATCTGTTTACTTTCTCTATATTGCTGTTTTCCGTTACAACCTTTTTTCTTTGATACCGGTAGGACGTGCCAGACTGGTTGAAATGATGACAGATGCAGTTATTGTTCTGAATTATCAGAATTGTGTAGTAGATGCCAACCCCTCTGCCAGACGTGAGTTCGGCAGGGAAGATGTAAATCCAGATGGCCAAAATGTATTGAATGTCATGCCGAAGCTGAATCCGTATCTGGAATCAGGAGAACAAATTAAAGCGAATAATAAGACTTGGAAAATAACTCGAACAACACTATTTTCCACCCGGGGAAAAACCGAAGGGACACTGATTGTCGCTCATGACATAACTGAACTGGAACGTATCGCTCGAGAGGATACACTGACGGGCCTATTAAACCGACACAGCTGGGATGAATCAGTAAAAATCGAATTGCTTCACCTATCCCGGTATTACCGTTATGGATCAGTTATTTTCATCGATCTCGATCACTTTAAAAAAATAAACGATTCATACGGTCATTCAGTGGGAGATAAAGTATTAAAGACCGTCGGTAAAACACTGAAAGATGTTGTTCGAAAACCGGATTATATCGGTAGATATGGTGGCGAAGAGTTTGTCGCCTTCCTGCCTGAATCCAGCCCGGATGAAGCTGCCGAGGTTGCCGAGCGTATGAGAGTATGCTTGATGGAAGAGATTGAAATCGACAATATGGATTCACTCTCAATCACCGCCAGCTTTGGCGTAGCTGGCTGCCAAATTGAGAATGAGACCAAACTTGAAGATCTGGTAAATGCAGCGGACAAAGCTCTCTACAGGTCAAAACAATCCGGTCGAAACCAGGTTACTCTGGATGAGAGGGCTTTGCTTAAAGAATGATCCATAAAAAGTTAGCGATGTAGAGAACTATTTAAAAGCTTCCCAGCGAATAAAACCGGCAAAAGCTGCAGGAACGGTGAGTGTATCACTTTTATACTCACAAATAGTATTCTCCGGGGTGTGAGATTTTACTGTCAGAATTATCCCCGGGGCAATTCCATTATTCTGGCAGAAGGTGAGCATACCCTCTGTCATTTCTCCCTCTTCTGTTATCCGGATTATTTTAACCTTAACAGACTCTTCGGCATCTGTTAGAGACGGGGCTTCCAGATAGCTTTTTTCAATATCCGATCCGGGGAAAGGATTCCCATGTGGACAGGTTTTGGGATTCCCCAGATGTTCAGCCAGATGTTCTGTCAATTCATCGGAGACTGAATCCTGGAGAAGACCTGCTTCTGTATCCGATTTATCCCAGGGGAACTGGAGAACGTTTACCAGCAGGTGCTCCAGAAGGAAATGACGGCGTACAACTTTTTCAGCAATATTACGTCCACTCGAAGAAAGTCCAATAGCCCCATAACGGTCCTGATCCACAAGACCCAGTTTTTTCAGTCGGCCAACAGCTTGAGATACTGCCGGCCGGGATACCTCAAGCCTGTCGGCAAGCCGGGCATTGGGGACGATACCGTTATCACGTTCAATCAGAAGGATCTGCGTCAGATATTCCGGGGCTGCCGGAAACTGGTTTTTTAGTTCATAAAGTGTCATCAATTTATTATAGTTCAATTTTCAATTCTATGGTAATTAATTATAGAACTATGCCTGTACCTCGACTCGCATTCCCCGGCGCTTATCGATAAATCCGAGTATCAGAAAACCGGCGGTAGCACTCAAACCAAGAGCCAGACTGAGATACCAGGCATAATAAGTGGGCCGGGTTAGCAGGAAAACACCGGTAATCCAGGGAGATAGCGCCCTGCCGCTGCCTGAAATCAGAGGAAGAATAGATGCAAACCGGCCACGGTGGGATGAGGGAGTGTGATTTGCTGTAAAAACCTCAACATTGGTGGCTCCCAGAATCTCACCGGAAGTCCATATAAGCACTGAAAGATAAAACGCCCCTGGTGAATGGAAGAACGCCAGCATTCCGAAACCCAGAGCGTAAAGTAATGCATTGAAAGCCACATTTGTAATAGGCCGGAAACGTTTTGTAATACCGATAATCGGCACCGTGCACAAGACCACAAAAACTGCGTTGAGACTCATCATTTTACCGTAGAGTAAAGCTCCTGTTTCGGGGAACAACTCTTTTGAGAAAAGGGGAAGGGTAAAGCTGTGTTGGCCGTATATGAACCATGGTACTGCCAATAATGCAACAAAACTCAGCAGTAAAGGGCGCTTAAGCAGCAGTCGGGTCGCAGAACCATGTTCAGGCCGTTCCATAACGGTATGGGGTTTCCTTGAGGCAGATCCGAGAGTTTCGGGTACAAGAAGGATGATAAAAACAAGGGAAACCAGAGTGGTTCCCGCATCACCGATAAAAAGCCATCTCGCATGGGATTCATAAAGATAGCCGGCCAGGAATGGACCGACTGCAAATCCCAGATTCATGGCCAGATATAAAAGACTGAATGCTGTTTTCCGGTTCTCAGGGCCTGTCAGATCGTAGGTTATAGCGGAAGAGGCCGGCATCATCAGGCCGAAAAAGAAGTTCTGTATCAGTATGGGCCAGATAATCAGCGGGGTGAAAGGCATAAAACCGATAAGTCCCAGGCAGAGAGCCCCGATAACCTGGGCAGTAATAAGAAGCCTCTTGCGCCCTACCCTGTCGGCCAGCCAACCTCCGATCAACGAACCGGGAACAAACATAACAGTGGCAATCATCAGAATCCTGCCGGCGGCACCCTCATCAAATTTCAACTTATCGGTGAGCAAGAGAGTTAAAAAAGGGTACACAAAACTCCCCACTGCGTTAACCATTCTGGCAGCCGCCATGGCCCATATAGGACCGGGGAGGGATCGATATTCCTGGAACACAGACATGCAGAGAATCATGGAAGCCCATTGTAAAGATGTCAATTAAAGATTTTCCCATTCGGCTATACTCACTCTTCTATTGACGGGGTGGAGAGGGAAATTGAAAATAACCGGTATGTTTCACAAAAAAAAATGGTTCATCATATCTGTTGCAGTTCTTCTATTCATATTTTTAATTCTGTTTCTCTTTATCCCGGACCGTCTTCCTGGTCGAAGATCTGAAAATATCGAGGATAATCGCTTTCTTCTGGATACAGTGGTCTCTATCAAGCTCTATCAGAGCAGCCGAAAAGATGTGTTGGATGAGGCTTTCTCTCTGATTGAAAGTTATGAGAATCAGTTGAGCCGTCATAAAAGCGATAGTGAGATTTCCCATATCAATGATGCTGAGGCTGGTATACCGACAGCAGTATCAGACACAACCCGTGGACTGATTAAAACTGCCTTGAAATACGCCGAGCTCTCTGGAGGCAGTTTTGATCCCACTGTGGCACCTCTTGTCGATCTCTGGGGGATTGGTAGTGAGAATCCCCGTATTCCCGAAGATGCTGAAATTACCGAGGTTCTGCCTCAGGTGGATTATACCTCTGTTGTAATCGACGATGATTCAGAAACAGTAATGATGAAAAAAGCAGGTATGGCTCTGGATCTGGGAGGAATTGCCAAGGGGTGGATTGCCGATCGTGTTGGCGAATTCTTAATCAGAAATGGTGAAGAACATTTTCTTATCAACCTTGGCGGAAATGTTCTGGTTCACGGGGGAAAACCCGAAAAGAATGATTATACAGCCTTCAAAATCGGAATGCAGAATCCCTTTGATAAAAGGGGTTTGTACCTTGGAGTTTTTTTACTCAATGAAGGCTCGGTAGTTTCTTCTGGAATATATGAGCGGTATTTTGAATCTGGAGGTGTCAGATACCACCATATTTTGAGTACCAGGGACGGTTTCCCGGTGGACAACGACCTTGCCGCCGTAACTATACTCTCAAAAAGATCTGTTGACGGGGATGCTCTATCTACAACGGTTTTCACTCTGGGACTCGAGAAAGGGATGAAAATGGTACTGTCTATGGAAGGCATCGAAGCGGCTTTTGTTACCCGGAATGGAGATGTTGCATTAACCCCCGGAGCCAAGGAAATATTCGAAGAGAGGTGACGGAGGATCATTCACATTCTATACTACAGCTCATGAATATCCGAAAAACAGCCGAACATCAGAAAAAATTTCTCAGAGCGGTTATCCGGAATATTATTGATGACCGCCTGTTTTCCCGGGCTACAAGCCTGGCTTTTACCAGTTTTATTTCACTGGTGCCTTTAACGATGATAATTTTTTCATTCGGAGGGTTCAATCAGCTTAGTGAACGCCTGATTGATGGCATCGGCAAACTCCTTCTGCCTGAAGGAAATGAGGGCATTATTCGGACTATCAGCACTTTTACCATCAACGCCCGGAGACTTGGAACCTGGGGTTCCCTGCTTTTTCTCTTTGCCGCCGTTATGCTGTTCAACGCAATGGAATCCCATCTGAACGATATATTCCGGGCCCGTCCACGAAAGGGCCCGGTATTACGTATCGGCATGTATATCGCTTCCATGGCTCTGGTTTCACTCGTTTTCGGTGTGGGATTCGGTCCCTTATCCGGTGTGATGGATGTCTGGAACAATGTTCCCGGTCAGATTCAGCGGATACTTGGACCGACTCTCTCAATACTCGGATCCATGCTGGGTATGATGATGCTGTTCGGCTTGATGAGTGCGGCCAGAGTAAAGTTCAGATCTGCAGCTCTGGGAGCTTTTATCGGGGCATTGGGTTTGCAGGCAGCCAAATTCGGATTTACCCTGTGGACCACCCATTCTGTCCGGCAGTCTATTATTTACGGATCTCTGGTATTTATTCCCCTTCTGCTCATTTGGCTGAATGTAGCCTGGATTGTTATTCTGATATCCGCTGAAATTACTTACGCCAATCAAATTGAAGCCGGTAAAAAACCACCACTGCGTTATACAACCCCGGCTGAGGAAACAGAGGTAGGCTGGAAAGTCTTTCTTACTCTGGTCAACGACTTCCGGATCGGGAAAAAACCACCGGGGGTAAAGGATCTGTCAAACCGGTTATCCATCGACGAACGCCGGGTGGATACAATACTCAAAAGGCTTGAAGAAGGCGGAATGGTTCATCAGCTTCTGCATCATCCCCCGGGATTTATTCCGGCAAAAGCCCCTGCGGATCTAATGGCTGCAGATGTGTTTACCGTAATTACCGGATGGAACAGGAAGGAAGACTCAGAAAATGCTAACAATGCATTCCCTATAATTCGCGATGGAATCAAATCTTCCCTGGCTGAACGAACTGTCCGTTCTTTTCTTATTGAAGAAGAAGAGAACAGCAATTTCTCATGAAAAGAAATGGTGTTGTCTACACACCGGAATACTGGGCGGACTGGGCTGTAGAAACATACGGAATTGCAGAAAAGTGGATAAAAGGCGGAGTGGTTCTGGATCCGGGCTGCGGAGAAGGCTCTTTAACTACCGCTGTTATCCGCCGAGCATTCCACATTGGATATTCTCCAACTCCCGACGATCTGGCCCGACTGAATTGTATCGATCGGGATGTGAAAGCCATCAGAGCATTCAGAGAAGAACTTCAGGGAATTACAGGTATGCATTTCTCAGAAGTTTCTCTTCATATCGGGGATTATCTACTTGAAAATCCGGGAATCAGAGCGGATGTCGTTTTTTCCAACCCTCCCTGGATTTCCTTCGGAGATATGGATAATGAAGACAAGGGAAAATACAAACCTGTATTCCGGAGTTCCGGCCTTACCCCGAATCCGAAAAGCCTTATCCTCGGGGGATCCAGGATAGACCTGGCGGCCCTGTTTGTTGCCGTAGCCCTAAACAGGGATACCGCTGAAAACGGAGAGGGGGTTTTCTTTCTACCCAGCTCTCTTTTCCGAAGTGAGGCAGCTCACAGTGCATTCAGACAGCTTAAACTTCCCGGCGGACGATCCTTCGCCCTGAAAGAAATATGGGATATGGAAGGGGAGGTACCCTTCCCGGGAGCGGGAACAGCTTACTGTCTGGCTTATTACAAAGCCGACGAAATACAGCAATGGCCTGTTTCCTGGTATTTATCCGAATCGGCGAATACATGGAAAAAAATGGCGGCCGAACCTGCAGAAGGCCCTGAATCGCCCCTGATGCCGAGACCTGCCGGTTCCCCCCGTATTCGCCCTCCTCGGATACAGGTTCCCCAGGGAACAGTGCCCAGGCAGGGGGTAAACAGCCAGGGGGCTACAGCAGTATTTCAAATCCGGGAAATCGGAGAAGTAAGAGACGGCAGGATGCCTGTGGTTAGTAAGAACGGTGTTCAGGGTTTCCTGCCTGCAGAGCTTGTTTTTCCTCTAATGAGTGTTTCTACTTTCTCTGAAAACAGGGAAATCGGAGATGATCCGATCCCCGATAAATGGATATTCATGCCCTACAGGCAAAACGGTAAAGTGTTGAACCGGGAAGAACTGGAAACGTTCCCCGATGCCCTTGAATGGATAGAACGTCATCGGGATGAACTGGAAAGCAGGCGGGGCATGATGCTGAAACAGGCTATTAAAAAGGGGATTTACTGGTCTATGATAGGTGTCGGCCCCTATTCTTTTGCCCCATGGAAGCTTGCATGGGAGTCCTACGGCCGCAATCGATTTGTTCCCAGGTTGTTCTGTGCTGAAAACGGAGTTCACTGGCAGGGGAACCAGGCACTCCATGCATTTCTTCCCTTTGACAACAAAAAGTCCGCCCATCGGGCATTTCAAGATTTATTATCACCGGATCTGGAAGAATATCTGAAGAAACTCGGAGGAGCAGGAACAAAAACATGGGCTCAGCCTGGGCGGATACGCCGGCTTCTGGCAAGTGAATTTCAGTAAGGGGTATCAATATCGGAACCCTCCAAAGAGAGAAAAAGACATTTCGTTCACCGAACCGGTATCAATAGAGAAATCCCACCATTCAAAACGTATCCCGCTGAAACCCCTGTTAAAATACCATGCTGCATCCAACCGGTAATTCACAGTTTCCAGTATTTCCTGACTGTTTGAGCTATAAATTCTTAAACCGCCGCCGAAAACCAGCCGCTCCAGTGATTCTACTTTAAAGATATGATAAAACAGGGGATCGGCACCCCAAAGCCCCAGAAAAAAGGCCCAGCTGTAATCAACTCCCAGGGTTTTATCGTTTGTTGTAAGCAGGGAGCCGCCAAAGTCGAGACCCAGTTCAAGGCGGGAAACTTCATTTTCAAGTAGAAAACCTCTCAGATTTATACCCAGATCCAGAGCATTAAACAGAATATCCGGTTCTCCTGGTGCCCAGGAATAACCGTTGCTTCTGAAGTTGAACCCCAG